>NZ_JAODNI010000239.1 GCF_025465255.1 Pseudonocardia sp. | reverse complement strand
GGCCCAGGACTCCCGAAGCTGACCCGAAGTGCGAGGTAGGGCTCGATTCCGGTCAGGTCGTCGCTCGGGCGCGGGCAAGTGCGCGATAGACCGTGGACCGGGCGACGTTGAACAGCTCGGCGAGCTCGGCGCTCGTGTGCTTCCCGGCTTGGTGCAGCTCGACGAGGTGGGCTTCCTGGCGCGGGTGAGCTTGGGCTGCTTGCCGCGTAGCCGCCCCTTGGCCTTCGCCGCCTTCATGCCCTCCCTTGTTCGGAGCCGGGTGAGGTCGGCCTCGAATTCGGCGATCATGGCGAGCGCGTTGAACAGCGGCCGGCCGAAGGGGTCGGTGGGGTCGTGCACCGAGCCTCCGATGCTGAGCTTGACCTCCCCGGCCGTGAGCTCGTCGGCGATCGCGGGGCGTCAGGTACCGAGCGGGCGAGCCGGTTGAGCTTGGTGACGACCAGGGTGTCGCCGGCCCGGCACGCGGCGAGGGCCTCGCGCAGCCCGGGCCGGCGTGGTTGGTCCCGGTCAGCCCGTGGTCGACGTGGATCCGCTCGGGCGTGACGTCGAGGGCGGCGAGCGCGTCGCGCTGGACGGTGAGGTCTTGTTCGTCGGTGGAGACCCGGGCGTAGCCGATCAGCAGTCCGCTCACCGCGGGAGTGTCCCAGTTGGCACCCCTTCATCGGGCATTTCACCGGGCGGGCCTTACGGGAATCGCCGAGCAGCAGCGATCTTCAACGCGCGGGCACGGCCGGGTGTCCCGGTGGGGGTTCCTCTGTCGGGACGGTCTCATGCCGGTGTTGTGCGGCCGGTGCTGCGGAATCGACGAATCGGGCTGCCTGTCGGGCTGTCGTGTCGACGGTGAGGGTGAAGACGTCGGGTCGTGCGTAGTGCCCGACGGGGTCGAACTCTCGCCGTGACGTGTGGGCTGCGGCGATGTCGATGTCGGCATAGAGGATGCCCTCCTCGCCGTGCAGCGGCCCGGCCAGCACGGTCCCGTCCGGTCCGATGATCGCGGTGCCGCCCCGCGAGAGGTGGTCCTCCTCGCCGCCGTAGATCGTGTCGCGGCCGGGCAGCCACGCGGGTACGTCGCTGCCGCGCAGGTAGGAGTTGGTGCCGATGACGAATACCCGGCCTTCCTTCGCGATGTGGCGCAGGGTGGCCAGCCAGCAGTCGCTGGTGTCCCAGGTTGGGGCGAGGTGTACGTCGAGGCCGCGGGCGTAGAGCGCCGCCCGGGCGAGGGGCATGTAGTTCTCCCAGCAGATCAGCCCGCCGAGCCGGCCGAATGCGGTGTCCAGGACGGCGAGGGTGGAGCCGTCGCCCTGGCCCCAGATGGTGCGTTCGCCGCCGGTGGGTACGAGTTTGCGGTGCCGGCCGGCGAGCGAGCCGTCGGGTGCGAAGTACAGCAGCGTGTTGTAGAGCGTTCCGCCGCCCTCGCCGCGTTCGTTCACGCCCACGGCCAGCCAGGCCTGCGCGGCCTCGGCCGCCTCGCCCATCCGCTCGGTCGCCGCGGACGGGACGGACACCGCCTCCCGCGCCAGCGCCTCGTAGTACGGGCCGTCGGACCAGGCCGGTGTCCGCCAGACCCAGTCGGGGTAGGTGGGGACGAAGGCCTCGGGGAACACGACGAGGCCCGCACCCTGGGCGGCGGCCTTGGCGGTGAGCTCGACGACCTTCTCGACGGTGGCGTCGCGGTCCAGGAACACCGGGGTGGCCTGGACCGCGGCGGCGAGCACGGTCTGGGTCACTTCACACCCCAGGCGACGATCAGCTCGCAGGGGCCCTCGAAACCGGAGGTGTCTTCGAACCGGGTCAGCTCGGTGTCGATCTCCTGCCAGGCCTGCTCCCGTTCCGGGGGCCGCAGGCCGCTCAGCATCTGGTGCAGTGCACCGAAGGACTCCCGCTCGAACCGGACGCAGTCCGCCGCGGTGGCCATCCGCAATGGTGCCGGCACCGCTTGGGACCCGACCTCGCGGAACCCGGCGGCCCGCAACGCGTCCTCGAGCACGCCGGGGCCGCCGAGGCTGAACGGTCCGGGCTGGCCGGGCGCCGGTGGCGGCAGCTGCGCGCGGCGTCGGATGATCGATACCGGGATGGAGAAGAAGCCGTTGCGGTCCGGGGTGGAGTAGACGATCGCGGCGATCCGCCCACCGAGGCGCAGCGCGCGGTACTGCCCTGCGAGTGCGCCGGGCTGGTCGGGGAAGTAGATCAGGCCGAGTCGGGAGATCACCGCGTCGAAGCTGGCGGGGTCGACATCGAGTCGCTCGCCGTCCAGTTCCTGGGTCGTGACGTTGTCCAGCCCGGCCGCGGAGGCGGCGTCGGCGGCGTGGTCGAGGATGGCCGGGGAGATGTCGGTGGCGAGTACCCGGCCTGAGGGTCCGACGCGGCGTGCCGCGGCGAGTGATTGCCCGCCGGCGCCGGCGGCGACGTCGAGCACGGCGGTACCGCTGGTGATCCTGGCCGCGTCGAGCATCAGGGTGGTCGCCTCTCCGAGCCAGTCCTCCAGGGTCGGGCCCCAGGCGTGCCAGGCGGCGGCCGCGTCCTGCCACTGGGCGCGGGTGGTGTCCTTGTAGCGGGCTGGATCGAAGGTGACGGTCATGGCGTGCTCCTCGCGGATCGGTGGATGATGCTGACCGGAATGGCGCCAGATTCCGACGTGCGGCCGTCAGGATTCGGCACGCGGTTCCGCTAGATCGCACCTGGCGGACCCGAACGCGGGCAGAATCCCGGTCCATGGTCTTCGTGGGCCGCGCCCCCGCGCTGTCCCGCCTGCTCGCCACCATCGAGGAGGCGGCGAGCGGGCCTGCGCGGCTGGTGCTCGTGGCCGGCGAGGCCGGCATCGGCAAGACGACGCTGATCGGCGAGGCGACCGCGCGCAGCGGGTTGCTGGTCGCCTGGGGGACCTGCGCCGACTCCGAGCGGGCTCCGGCGTTTTGGCCCTGGACCTCGGCCGTGCGCGGCCTGCTGACTTCAGTCGGGTCGGCCGCGGCCGAGGTGTTGACCGGGACCGACCCCGCCGAGCTGGCCCGGCTGCTTCCGGAACTGGCCGGCACGGGAGCCGAGGCCGTCGGGTCGCTGGACGCACAATCCGACATCAACACCGACACCGATGCGGCGCGGCTGCGGCTCTTCGACGCCGTCGCCCGCTTTCTGGAACGGCTTGCCCGGCACACACCCGCGGTCGTCGTTCTCGACGACCTGCAGTGGGCCGACGAATCGACCCTGGCACTCCTGCGGTTCGTCGCCCTGCCCTACCGGCCGGTACCGCTGGTGATCATCGGTGCCTACCGGCACGACGAGCTCGGGGTCGATGCCGCCAGCGTCCTGGGCGGGCTGGCCGGGCGCGGGGAACCGGTGCACCTGCACGGGCTGTCGCGTGAGGAGGTGGTCGAGCTGATCACTGACACGGCCGGCGGCGCGGCCGCCGACCGGTGGGCCGCCGAGGTGTACCGGCGCACCGGCGGCCATCCATTCTTCGCCCGCCAGCTCACTGAGCTCCTCGCCGATCCCGCCGCGCCGGCCAGCGCCGTTCCCGCCGCCGCCTTCGACCTGGTGACCCGGCGGGTGGCGCGACTGTCCGCGGACTGCCGGGCATTGGTCGAGGCCGCGGCGGTGGCCGGTAACGAGCTCTTACCCGACGTCCTTGCCGAGGTCTGCGACATCGACCCGGCCACCGTGGCGCTGCTCATCGAGCAAGGCCTGCGCGCGGGTGTCCTGGTCGGCGGCAGCAGCACAGGCGAGGGCGCCGGCGCCCGGACCCGGCTCGCACACGATCTGTTCCGGGAGACCATCGTCGCCGGGCTCCCGCTCCTCGCGCGGCTGCAGCTGCACCACCGCATCGCCGACGCGCTCGAGCACCGCAACGCCCGCGGCGTGGCGGTGGTGCCGGCCGACCTGGCCCGGCACTGCGCTGCGGCCGTCCCGCTCGACGGTGGCGGGCGGGCGATCGCCTGGGCCCGCGTGGCGGCCCGCGCCGAGCGGGCGCGGCTGGCCTTCGGCGAGGCCGCGGCGCACCTCGCCCGCGCCCGGCGGGCCGTGGAGGACGCCGGCGAAGCGGACGCCGGTGCGGTGTTGGTCGACCTGCTCGTCGAGGAGGCCGACGCCCGTACCCGAACCGGCGACCCGGCCGGTCCCCGGCTGCTACTCCAAGACGCCCGGGACCGGGCGGTCGCGCTGGGCGATCCGGAGCGGCTCGGGCGGGTGGCGCTGGGCGTGCAGCGGCTCGGCGCCCGGTTCGCGATGCCCCGCGACGCCGTCATCGACCTGCTCGACACCGCCCGGGTCGCACTACAGGACACCGGCACCGCGCTCGAGGCCCAGCTCACCGCCAGCCTGGCCCGCGAGCTGCACCACTCCGTCCCCGCGCAGCGGGCGCGGGCCCGACCGCTGTCGGAACAGGCGATCGCGCTGGCCCGCACCCTGGACGACCCCGACACCCTGGCCACCTGCCTGCTGGCCCGGCACGACGTGCTCTGGACCGCCGGCCGGGGCGCCGCCCGGATCGACATCGGAGGCGAGATCGCCGAGCTGGCCGCCCGCGTCGGCGACGCGGAGCGGCATGCTGAGGGGCTGCTGCTCACTGCCAACGCGCTGCTCGAGGAGGGATCCACGCGGTTCCGTACGGTGCTGACCGACTTCCTCTACGCCGTCGAACGGTTCGGCCAGCCCCGCTACGACTACATGGCCCTGACTCGCCGCGGCGCCCTGGCCATGATCGACGGTCGGCTCGACGAGGCCGAGCACCTGATCGACGAGGCGAGCGCGTTGGGCGAGCGGATCGGCGAACCCGACACCGGCAACGTCCGGATGTCGCAGCTACTGGGCCTGGTCCGGGCCTGCGGCGAGCCGGCCCGGCTGCGAGCCACCGCCGCCGAGGCGATCAGGTGGTGGGTCGGGGTGCCCTCCCACGCACACGCGGTGGCCGCCGGATTCCTCGCCCTCGCCGGTGAGCCCGCCGACCTCGCCGCCGCCCGCAGAGCCCTCGACACCGTGATGGAACTCGACACATGGCGCGATGACCGGTCCTACCTGTGGTCGGTCTTCGTCGGCGGGATGGCCACCGCCGCAGTCCGCCTGCATGACCGCGGGATCTGCACGCAGCTGCTCGCCGAGCTGGAGCCCATGACCGACTCCTGCGGGGTGAACGGAGCGCTGGTGTGCTTCATGGGCAGCAACGCCCACTGGGCCGGTGTGCTGGCCGGCGCGCTGGGCCGCACCCAGGACGCCCGGCGATGGCTGGAGCAGGCACTGACCGTGCACCAGCGGCTCGGCGCGGCCACCTGGGAAGCCGAGACCAGCGTCGAGCTGGCCCTTCTCGGTACGCACGGGCGCCACGCCGAGCGAGCCGCGCAGCTGGCACTCGATCTGGGCCTGCACGGTCTGGCCGCACGGCTGGCGATCGGGCCGCCATCCGGCCAACCCGAGCCCCCGGACCGCACCGACGCCGAGCTGCGCCGCGAAGGAGAGCTGTGGCGGGTACGCCATCACGGTTCCTCGGCCTACCTGCGCGACCTCAAAGGCCTGGCTGATCTCGCAGTGCTGCTGGCCCGACCCGGCGTCGACGTGCACGTGCTTGAGCTGGCCGGCGCCGGCCATCATGACCGCAACAGCGGAACCCTGCTCGACGCCTCAGCGCGCTCCGCCTACCGCCGCCGCCTCACCGAGCTCGACGACGACCTGGCCACCGCGCACGACCACCACGACATCGGACGGGTCCAGCACCTGGACCGGCAGCGTGCCGCCCTGCTCACCGAGCTGAGCCACGCCGCCGGTCTGGCCGGGCACGCCCGGACACTCGGGACCAGCACCACCGAACGAGCCCGCAAAGCCGTCACCGCCCGGCTGCGGGAGGCCATCCACCGCATCGAGGCCGTGCTCCCCGAGCTCGGCATGCACCTCGACCGATCCGTCGTCACGGGCACGACCTGCCGCTACGAGCCTTCCCAGCGCCTGACCTGGACGCTGTAGCGCCGAAAGTTATCCCAAGCGTTGCCGTCCCATAGAGCGATCGGCTTACGGCACGGTGAGGTCGAGCCGGTGTCCATGTCGAGCCGGAACCGGCCGTAGGGGTTGATGTGGGTCCAGAACAGCGGGCACAGCCCGCGGCGCTCGTCGGCTCCCATCCGGTCGTGAAACGCCGGCGTTTCCAGCACGGTCTGCACGAGCAGCGTGTTGACGTGCACCAACGCCGACTGCAGCAGGTGCAGGGCGAGCATCGAGGTCTCGGCGTGCTCCCGATCGGGGCCGGTGAGATCGCCGTCCTTGCCATAGAAGATCACGGTGTTGCGCGAATTCCAGTTCTCCACCACCTGCAGCCCGCCGTGGACCTCCCGGCGCAGCTCGGGGTTGGCGAGGTAGTCGCAGGCGAAGATGGTGCGTACGGCCCGGCCGAGTTCTTCCAGGGCGGCGTAGGTGGGGTGTTTGGGCCCGCCGCGGGTGAACCGGCGCAGCACCTGCTCGGATTCCGCCGTCTTTCTCTTCATGCGTGCGGGGCGGGCGGGCGCCAACAGTCGGGACTGCCCAGGGCTCGGGCAGAAGCGATCTCACCGCGCTGGACGCGTGACGGCTTCGCGTGGGTGTTCGAGACCGTGGGGGGACACGACCATTACGCGACGGGCTCTACCTGCGGGAACGTATTCAGCTCGGTTGAGCTCTAGGCTAAGCCTCCGACCGGGGCACACGCTGACCGACCGGGAGCTGTGCCTGCCTGAGCCCTGGACCACCGATCGGGACCGCTGTCGAGCGGCCGAGATCCCGGACGAGGTTGAGTTCACCACCAAGCTGCGCCAGGCCTGCGGGGGTGGCTCGAACAGCACGCCGCCGCCTCCATGCTGGCCACCAAATGCAACGACACCCTGATCACCACCGACGCCCACCAACGCCGCGCCGCCGAACTGATCGCTGAACTCCCCACCCGGGCGGTGCTTGCCACGGTTACCTGACGGGTCCACTCTGGGTGCGCAGCGGGGAACGAAGACGGCAAGGGCGAGTCGATGTCTCCGATTCGCGCATACCCCGGGACCGTCAAGGACGACGTCACCGATGACGTCCCAGGGCTCCTCACAGCCGGTATCAGCAGGAGCGGACATCTGGACCGGGCCTGTGGAGGACGCAGACCAGGGGCCGCCAGGTGTCTCCCTGGCGTGACGGAGCGGTGAGAGCACGACGGTCACCCCTTGACACAACCCAAGGAGGCCGCGATGACCACGGCGGATGTCCGGAGCGACGACGCGCGCGGGATCGCGGGCGTCAAGAACGTCGACATGAAGGTCGAGGTGGTCGTCATTCCCGTCTCGGATGTCGACCGCGCGAAGGAGTTCTACGGGAGCCTCGGGTGGCGGCTCGACGCAGACTTCCTCTTCGACAACGGCTTCCGGGTCGTCCAGTTCACGCCGCCCGGCTCGGGGTGCTCGGTTCAATTCGGCAAGAACATCACGTCGGCCGCGCCCGGCTCGGCCCAGGGCCTCTACCTGGTCGTTTCCGACATCCAGGCTGCGCGCGACGGGCTCGTCGCCCGCGGTGTCGAGGTCAGCGAGGTGTTCCACGCCGGGACGCCGGGCGCTCAGTTCCAGCCCGACGGCACGAGCGGTCGCGTCAGCGCGCCCGCGCCCGATCACACCAGCTACGGCTCCTTCGCCACGTTCAGCGACCCGGACGGCAACGGCTGGCTGCTGCAGGAGGTCACGACGCGGCTGCCCGGCCGGATCGACGCCGCTGAGAGGGCATTCGCCTCGACGGCGGACCTGGCGAGCGCGCTCCGGCGTGCCGAGGCCGCCCACGGCGAGCACGAGAAGCGCACCGGGGAACGCGACGCGGACTGGCCCGACTGGTACGCCGAGTACATGGTGGCGGAGCAGGCCGGGACGGAGCTGCCGACGTGAGCGACTATGACGTGATCGTTCTCGGCGGCGGGGCCCCTGGCGAGCATTGCGCTGCGGCGTTGGCTGCGCGCGGGCTGCGTGTCGCCGTCGTCGAGCGAGAGCTGGTCGGCGGCGAGTGCTCCTACTGGGCGTGTATCCCGTCGAAGTCGCTGTTGCGCCCGGGCGAGGCGGTGCAGGGTGCGCGCGAGGCCGGCGCGAGTGCGCAGATCGACGTTGCGGCCGCGCTGGCCTGGCGGGACTTCATGGTGTCGGGCTACTCCGACGCCGGCCAGGAGCGCTGGCTGGCCGACCGGGGCATCAACCTGCTGCGCGGCACGGGCCGGCTGGCCGGCACCGGCGTGGTCGAAGTCGAGGGCGTCCGCCACACCGCGGAGCACATCGTCGTGGCGACCGGCGCAGATCCGATCGTGCCTCCGATCCCGGGACTGCGTGAGCTCGAGGGCGTCTGGGGCACCCGCGAGGCGACGAGCATGAAAGCCGTCCCGGGCCGCCTGCTGGTGCTGGGCGGCGGGTCCGCAGGCGTCGAGGTCGCGCAGGTCGTGCGCCGTCTCGGCGGCGAAGCGGTGCTCATCGAGGGCGCCGGCCGCGTGCTTCCCCGCGAGCCGGCGCCGCTGGGCGACGCGCTCGGCGAGGCGCTGCGCCGGGACGGAATCGAGCTGATGCTCGGGATGCACGCCACCGCCGCGCGACGCGACGGTGACGAGTATGTCCTGCGGTTCGACGGCGGTCCGGACTTGCGGGGCGACCGGCTGCTCGTAGCGACCGGTCGGCGCCCACGCGTGGAGGGGATCGGCCTCGAGACGGTCGGCGTGAAAGCCGACCCCCACGGAATCCGGGTTGACGAGCACATGCGCGCAGGGGAGCGCCTCTGGGCGATCGGCGACGTCACCGGCGTCTGGCCGCTCACCCACGTCGGCGAATACGAGGGCGACGTGGTCGCGGCGAACATCCTTGGCGATGCGCGTGTGGCGAACTACGAAGCCGTTCCGCGGGTCACCTACACCGATCCGCAGGCCGCGGCGGTGGGCGCGGGCGAGGCGGAGTACAGCGCCACCGCGCCCGTGTCGGAGGTGCCGAGGACCGCCACCTACACCCACGCCTATGCCGGATCCAACGGGTTCCTGACGCTGCTCAGCGACGGCGAGCGACTGACCGGCGCCTACGCCCTCGGGCCCGAAGCCGGTGAGTGGCTGCAGCAGGCGACGCTCGCCATCCGCGTACACGTCCCGATCGAGGTACTGAGCGACACGATCCAGCCCTTCCCGAGCTTCTCGGGGATCTACGACGCGGCGTTGAAGGCGCTCCGCATGCAGATCGCGGACATGCCGCGCCCGGCCGGACCGATGGACGCGCAGATGGCGAGCCTGTCGGGGTGAGGAGTCGGTGGGGGATTTCTGCTCGCAAGCGTCGCCGCTGAGCCGGTGATCGGTCGCCGGCAGCACCATTCGGAGGGACCATGGCCAGTGCAGCCGCTCCTGTTTCCACCCAGCGCGAACCGGAACTGGCCGGACAGACCGTCGTCGTGATCGGCGGCAGCGCAGGCATCGGGCTCGAAACAGCTCGAAGGGCCCGGGCTGAGGGTGCCGATGTCATCCTCACCGGCCGTGACCCCGAGCGGCTCGAGCGAGCAGCGCGCGACGTCGACGCGCGGAGCACCGCCGCCTTCGACGCCAACGACGCGGCAGCGCTAAGGCGGTTCTTCGACGGGCTGCCCGACCGGATCGACCACGTGATGATCACGGCCGGCGGTCCGCAATACGGGCCCCTGCTCGAGATGGACTCAGATCAGGTGCGCCACGCGCTCGGCGAGCACGTGGTGCTGGCGCTCGAGGTCGCGCGCAACGCCGTCGGCAGGATGAGGCCTGGGGGCACGCTGCTGCTCATGGGCGGCACCGGCGGACGGCGAATCAGCCGCGACCTCGGGATCGCCTCCGCCGCCACCGCCGCGCTGCCCCCGTTCGCAGCGGCCCTCGCGCTCGAGCTCGCGCCGATTCGCGTCAACCTCATCGCCGCCGGCTTCGTCGACACCCCGCTGTCGGCAGCGCTGCTCGAAGATCGCCTCGAGGAGCGCCGGAACGAGCTGCGGAAGACGCTCCCGATCGCCCGCGTCGTCAGCCCCGCCGACGTCGCCGCGCTCGCCGTCCACATCATGGGCAACACCGCGCTCACCGGCGCGACGTACGACATCGACGGCGGGCAGCAGTTCGTCTCCTGACGAACACACGACACTGAACGGAGGTGCAGATGGAGTAAGTAGCAGTCGGTACGAGTATACGAGCGCGATATCCGTCCGCTGTTCCGCGAGAAGGACGTCGGCGCGATGTCAACGGCGTTCGATGTTGCGTCCTACACCGACGTGCGTGCCACCGCTGACAGAATCGTCGCGACGCTCTCGGATGGTTGATGCGGGGACACCTGAGCCCGACGTCACCGACGTCACCTCCAGTTGACTCACGTGCAGGTCGCGCCCCTACGCCACATGAGGAGAGGCGGTCAAACCAATGCGTTCCGACATCATCCCCGGCGGCGTCTTCCCCGATTACGCGCTGCCCGACCACACCGGCACCGTCCGCATGCTCAGCGAACTCCAGGGCCGTGACCCGTTGATCCTCATGCTGTCGCGGGGCCACTACTGTCCGAAGGAGCACCAACAGCACCTCGAGTTGGCGGCGTTCCAGCCGAAGGTCGCAGTGGCCTACACCCAGATGGTCACGATCTCGACCGACGAGCACCACACGCTTCAGGAGTTCCGCGCGTCGGTCGGCGCCCAATGGACCTTCCTCTCCGACCCGGGGCGGACGATTCAGAAGGATCTCGACATCCAGGAGTACACCGACCCCGAGAACGACCCGATGATTCCGCACACGCTCGTGCTCAAGCCGAATCTGGTAATTCACAGCGTCTACAACGGTTACTGGTTCTGGGGTCGCCCATCGGTCGACGACCTCTGGAGTGACCTGCGCGCGGCGACGCGCGAGAGCCGCCCGGACTGGGATCTGAGCACGCCAGGCTTGCGCGAGGCCTGGGCCGCGGGCGACCGGTCGCCCTTCCACGGATGGGACAGGCGGTCCCGCGAGCCCCTCACCGCGACGTGATGGAGCATCCGCGGAGTGTCATCGGTGCTTTCCTCAGCGTGGCGCCGAGGATGAGGATGTCGCCTAGGCTAAGCCAAGCGTCATCGTCCGCCCTGTGTCGGGTCTGGGCGCGTGAGGAACGACGCAGACCGGCCAAGCGGGTCACGTTGACCGTGGCCCACTGAGCAGCCCGCGACCCGATGCGGCTTCGCGGTGCCCGACCTCCGCGAAGTCCGCAGGGGCGCGTCCAGCGGGGCCGGATCAGGCGCTGTCGGCCAGGCCGCGCAGGCTGCGCTCCAGCGCGGCCCGGAACTCCTGCTCCTGGTCGGAGTTGAATTCCGCGAGCATTCGCCGCTCGAGTTGGTCCACGGCCGCGTGGCAAGCGGCGAGTGTCGCTCGGCCGTTTTCCGTCAAGGACGCGCGCAGGATCCTGCGGTTCGCCGCGTCGGCCGTGCGGCGGATCAGCCCGTCGCGTTCGAGTGTGGCGACGAGCTGGTTCATCGCCTGGGGTGTGACGTAGTGGCGGCGGGCGAGCTGAGCCGAGGAGAGGCCGTCGCGGCGTTCGAGCAGGCTCAGCGCCGTGTACTGGTGCAGGGTCATCCCATGGGGCGCCAGCACTTCCTCCATGCAGGCCCGCTCGGCCATCTCGAGCTGCTTCACGAGGTAGGTCAGCCGGGGACCCGCGTTCGGCGGGGCGGGAGACGGGGAGTCCGCGAGCTCAGTCATGGTTGACAGAGTATCAGGCAACTTGATACAACCTATATAGCAAGGCTCTTGATACGTAACGGGGCGTCGTGCTGAACGAGTGATTCGGATCGTGGGTCGTGCGGCGAGCGCGGACGACGCGGCCGCACGCCCCGCCGCTACATGACAGGCACGCCACCCCACAGGTCGACCTCAGCGTGCGGGGTAAGCCGGCTCGTCCGCGTCCTGTCCGAGCGCGGGGTCTGTACCGGATTGGTCGCGACGGGCGCGACCGTGCACGGCCGACTCAGCCGCGGTCGCGGTCGACCCGGCGCCTGCCCGACGCCGTCGTGTACCACGCCTACCTGATCGCTTGACCCGTGCCCCGAATTCGCGAATGACAGGAGCACCACAATGACCAGCACCGACCACACGCGGGTCCTGCTGCCGCCCTCGTTGCAGTTCGAGCGGCACGGCGCCGAGGACGAGGTGGGCGTACTGCGGCTGTCTCGCACAGCCAAGCGCAACGCCCTCGACGACACCACGGTGCTCGGTCTGGAGGCCTTCTTCGGCGCCCCGCCCACCGGCGTCCGCGCCGTCGTCCTCGACGCCGAGGGCGAGCACTTCTCCGCCGGCCTGGACCTGTCCGAGCTGTCGGAGCGCGACGTGCTGCAGGGGGTCGAGCACTCGAGGATGTGGCACCGCGCCTTCGCAAGCATCGAGTCCGGCACGGTCCCGGTGATCGCAGTGCTCAAGGGTGCGGTCGTGGGCGGCGGACTGGAGCTCGCCTCGGCCACGCATCTGCGGGTGGCCGAGGCCACGGCGTTCTACGCCCTGCCCGAGGGACAGCGGGGCCTGTTCGTCGGCGGCGGCGGCTCGGTGCGGGTGCCGCGCCTCATCGGTGCGCACCGGATGGCCGACATGATGCTCACCGGCCGCGTGCTCAGCGCGCAGGAGGGCCAGGACGTCGGGGTCTCGCACTACCTGACGGGCGCGGGCGAAGGCCTGGCCAAGGCGCTGGAATTGGCGGAGAAGGTGGCGGCGAACTCGCCGGTCACGAACTTCGCCGTGCTGCAGGCGCTGCCGCGGATCGCGCAGGCCAACCCGGCCGAGGGCTACCTGATGGAGTCGTTGATGGCCGCCGTGGCCAGCGGCAGCGACGAGGCCAAATCGCGGATGCGGGCGTTCCTGGAAGGCCGAGCGGCAAAGGTCCAGGGATCGTGAGCGCGATGGAGACGCCGGCGGAGCTGGTTTGGGAGCCTCCGGCCGACGCGCGGGGGACCACCGAGATCGGCCGCTTTCTGACCTGGGTGGAGCGCGAGCGCGGCCTGTGCCTCGACGATTACGCCGCCCTGCACCACTGGTCGGTGACCGACCTCGACGGCTTCTGGTCGGCTATCTGGGAGTTCTACGGGGTCCGCGCGCGCACGCCGTACGAGGCGGTGTTGCGCCGGCGGGAGATGCCAGGTGCGCAGTGGTTCCCCGGGGCAACGCTGAACTACGCCGAGCACGCCGTGGGCCTGGACGCGGACGGAAACGACGCCGAAACCGTTGCTGTGCTGGGGTACTCGCAGACCCGCGAACGGGTGGAGCTGACCTGGGAGCAGTTGCGCGATCAGGTCGCCAGGACCCGGGCCGGTCTGCAGCGGCTGGGGATCGGCCGCGGGGACCGGGTGGTCGCCTACCTGCCGAACATCCCCGAGACGCTGGTGGCCTTCCTGGCCACCGCGAGCCTGGGCGCGGTCTGGGCGAGTTGCGCTCCCGAGTTCGGTGCCCGCAGCGTGATCGACCGCTTCGGACAGGTGGAGCCGAAGGTCCTGCTCGCCGTGGCCGGCTACGGCTACGGCGCCAAGGACGTCGACCGCCGCGCTCAGGTCGCCGAGATCCGCGCCGGGCTGCCCACCGTCGAACACGTCGTGCACGTCCCCTACGGCCCGCACCCCCTTACCGACGTCGTCACCTGGGAGGCACTGCTGGCTGGGCCGGACGGGGAAGGACCCGCCGAGCTGGCCTTCGACCCCGTGCCGTTCGCGCACCCGCTGTGCGTGCTGTTCTCCTCCGGCACCACCGGCAAGCCGAAGGCGATCATCCACTGTCACGGCGGGATCCTGCTGGAGCACCTGAAGAACAACGGCCTGAGCTGGGACCTGCGTGCGGGCGACCGGATCCTGTGGTTCTCCACCACCGCCTGGATGATGTGGAACGCGCTGGTCTCGGGCCTGCTCACCCGCTCGTCGATCGTGATGATCGACGGCAACCCGCTGCACCCCGACCTCACCTGGCAGTGGCGGCTCGCCGAGGAGACCGGCGCCACGCTGATGGGCGCGAGCCCGGGATTCCTCATGGCCTGCCGCAAGGAGGGCGTCACGCCGGCGAAGACCTTCGAGCTGTCGCGGCTGCGGCAGATCGGCGCCGCCGGCAGCCCGCTGCCGCCCGAGGGGTACCGCTGGGTGCGCGAGCAATTCGGCCCGGACGTGCTGCTCAACGTGGGCAGCGGCGGCACCGACGTGTGCTCGGGCATCGTGCAGGGCAGCCCCCTGCAGCCGGTATGGACCGGAGAGATCTCCGGGCCGTGCCTCGGCGTGGACGCCCGCGCCTTCGACGAGCACGGCAACGGCCTCGTCGGCGAGCTGGGCGAGCTGGTGATCACCGCGCCGATGCCGTCCATGCCGGTCGGGTTCTGGGGCGATTCCGACGGAACCCGCTACCGCGACACCTACTTCACCACCTACCCCGGGGTCTGGCGGCACGGCGACTGGATCCGGTTCGCCGAGACCGGTAGCTGCATCATCGCCGGGCGCAGCGACGCCACGCTCAACCGCGGCGGGGTCCGGCTGGGCACCGCCGAGTTCTACCGCGTGGTCGAGGAGCTGCCCGAGGTGCTCGACAGCCTGGTGGTGCACCTGGAGGACCCGGCGGGTGGCAACGGCGAGCTGCTGCTCTACGTCTCCCTGCGGGAGGGCGCTGAGTTCGACGGCGCACTGAGCCGGCGGATCGCCACCGCGCTCCGCACCGAGCTCTCGCCACGGCACATCCCCGACGAGATCGCGGCGGTGCCGGTGGTGCCGCATAACCGGACCGGGAAGAAACTGGAGCTGCCGGTGAAGAAGATTCTGCTCGGGGCGGAGCCGGACGAGGTCGCGAGCCGCGACGTGCTGGCCGACCCGACCTCCCTCGACTCCTTCGTTGCCCTGGCCGCAAGGCGGAGGGCCCGATGAACCCGGCCGAGGTGCGGCGGGTGGCCGTCGTCTCGACAGGTGTCATCGGCGGGAGCTGGGCCGCACACTTCCTCGCACACGGGCTCGACGTCACCGCGACCGATCCCGGAACCGGCGCGGAGGAACGGCTTCGGGCCGACGTCGCCGCGCACTGGCCGGTGCTGGAGCGGATGGGACTCGCCCACGGCGCCTCGCCGGACCGACTCACCTTCGTCGCCGACCCGGCCGAGGCGGTGGCCGACGCCGACTTCGTGCAGGAGAACGGCCCGGAGCGTGAGGACGTCAAGCACGCTCTGTTCGCGGTGCTCGACGAAGCGACCCGCGCGGACGTGGTGCTGGCCAGCAGCTCGTCGGGGCTGCTGCCCAGCGCCATCGCCCGGGGCTGCCCGGCACACCCGGAGCGGGTGGTGGTCGGGCACCCGTTCAACCCGCCGCACCTGATCCCACTTGTGGAGGTCGTGCCGGGAGAGAGGACCGCGGAGCAGGCCGTCGAGCGGGCCATGGCCTTCTACACCGCGGTCGGCAAGCGTCCGATCCGGCTGCGCCAAGAGCTGCCCGGCCACGTTGCGAACCGGCTGCAGGCCGCACTCTGGCAGGAGGCCTACTCGCTCGTCGACCGCGGCGTCGCCTCGGTCGCCGACATCGACACCGCGATCTCCCAGGGCCCCGGGCTGCGCTGGGCCGTGCTCGGGCCGTTCGCCAACCAGCACCTGTCCGGGGGAACCGGCGGCATCGCCCACGTCCTGGAGCATCTCGGCCCGCCCACCGAGGCGTGGTGGCGCGACCTGCGCTCCGTCAAGCTCACCCCCGAGCTGGTCGCCAAGCTGGTCGCAGGGGTGGACGACGAGCTCGCCGGCGTCGACCGGTCCGAGCTCGTCGAACGCCGCGATGCCGTCCTGCACGCCCTGCTCGCCGCCAAGAACGACGTCGACCTGCCCTGACCCGACAGGTCGCGGACCCCGCCGGAAAGGGAATCGGGTTCGGGGCAGCTCGTCAGCCTCCGTCGGTGAGCGCGGCGAGGGCCCGCCGGACCACGTTTCGAAAGACATCGCCGGGGGCTAGGAGTGGACCAGCATCCGCGCTCGAACGCCTCGGCGGCGCGATGGCAATCCTGCAGGACCTCCCGGGCCAGCGACCCGGCGTGGGCACAGGGCTTGCTCTACCTCGGCGTGCTGCCGCAGCTCGACCCCGCTTGACCAGGTACTTCAGGCGCGGGGCGACGGGTGCGGCATCCGCAGACCTGCTTGACAGAATAGCAAGCAGATTGATATAAAGCTCCTTGTTATCAAGATGGTTAACACGACGGCGCGAATGCGCGGTCGTGCCTCGAGGAAGAGGGGTCGGCCATGGCGACTTCGAGACAGCACATTGGCGACGCACCCGCTGTGTCTGGGGTCGTGGCGTGACCGCGCTGGACCTTGCCGCGCTCGCGGCGATCGACGTGCACGTGCACGTCGAGTCCGACGGCCACGGCCACTGCGCGCTCGACGACGAGCTGATGGACGCCTCCGCCGCCTACTTCCGGTCGAGCGAGAACCGCACCCCGAGCGTCGCCGACATCGCCGCGTACTACCGCGCCCGCTCGATCGCCGCGGTGGTGTTCACCGTCGACGCCGGAGGCGCCACCGGTCACCCGGCCCTTTCCAGCGAACAGATCGCCGACGAGGCAGCCGCCCATCCGGACGTCCTGATCCCGTTCGGCTCGGTCGACCCGACGCGAGGGGCCGAAGCTGTACGACGGGCCCGCCGGCTGGTCACCGAGCACGGTGTCCGCGGGTTCAAGTTCCACCCCAGCCTGCAGGGCTTCGCACCGAACGACCCCACTCACTACCCGCTCTACGCAGCGCTCGAGGAGCTGGGCGTGCCCGCCCTGTTCCACACCGGACAGACCGGCATCGGGGCCGGCCTGCCCGGCGGACGCGGCATCAAGCTGCGCTACTCCGCGCCGATGCTGCTCGACGACGTCGCCGCCGACTTCCCCAACCTGACGATCATCATGGCGCACCCATCGGTTCCCTGGCAGGACGAGGCGATCTCCATCGCCACCCACAAGGCCAACGTCTACATCGACCTCTCCGGGTGGTCACCGAAGTACTTTCCGCCGCAGCTCGTGCGCGCGGCCAACTCGCTGCTCAAGCACAAGGTTCTGTTCGGGTCGGACTATCCGCTCATCACCCCCGACCGGTGGCTCGCCGACTTCGCGAAGCTGGAGATCAAGGACGACGTGCGGCCACTCGTCCTCAAGGACAACGCCGTTCGCGTGCTGGGTCTGGCGCCGTGACCGCCGTTGTCCCCGACCTCTACTCCTGTGACCAGTACCGGTTCTCCGACGCGCTCACCGACGCCGAGCGGGCGGTCCTCGCCCGGTTGCGGACGGTGCTGGACGTGCGGGTCCGGCCGCTGCTCGACGAGTACTGGGAGAAGGGCGAGTTCCCCCACCAGGTGATGCCCGATCTCGTCGGGCTGGACCTGATGGAGCCGAAGGAGATCCTCGCGACTGGCGCCGAACCGAGTGCGCTCTACGGCGACCGAGCTCGACCCGAAGGTGCGCACGTTCGCCCTCACCGGCGTGTTCGCGTTGACCGAGCCCGACCACGGGTCGGATATCGCCCGCGGACTGGCCACCTCCGTGCGCCGCGTCGGAAACGAATGGGTGATCAACGGCGCCAAACGCTGGATCGGCGGCGCCGACACCGCCGACGTGCTCGCCGTCTTCGCCCGCGACGAGGCAAACGGCCAGGTCAAGGCCTTCCTCGTGCCCCGGGAGGCCGCGGGCGTGCGCCTGACGAAGATCTACGGCAAGACCGCGCTGCGCATGATGCAGAACGCCGACATCGTCCTCGACGGGGTCCGGGTCGACGAGTCCGCCCGGCTCGGGAGCATCAACTCCTTCCGCGACGTGGCCGAGCTGCTGCGCCGCATGCGCTCGGACGTCGCGTGGATCGCCTGCGGGGTCCAGGCGGGCGCGTACGAGGCGGCGCTGCGCTACACCGGCCGGCGCGTCCAGTTCGGCCGGCCGGTGGCCGGCTTTCAGCTCGTCCAGGAGAAGTTGGCCCGCATGCTGGCCAACCTGACGGCCTCGCTCGGCATCGCGGTCCGGCTGACCCAGTTGCAGGACCGCGGGATCTACCGCGACGAGGACTCCGCGCTAGCCAAGATGGCCACGAGCCTGCACATGCGCGAGACCGTGGCGCTCGCCCACGAGGTCGTGGGCGGCAACGGCATCACCCTCGAGACGGACGTCGCGCGGTTCCACGCCGACGCCGAGGCCGTCTACTCCTACGAGGGCACCCACGAGATCAACGCCCTCGTCGTCGGCCGGTCGGTCACCGGCCTCAGCGCCTTCACCCGATAACACTTCACAGGTCAGGAGCAGTTCCGTGAAAGTATCCGGCCCTTCCCACGCCGCCGACACCGGCGCACCCGACGAGCGGCGCCGCGAGTACCGCCGCGTCCTGCTCTCCAGCTATCTCGGCACCACGATCGAGTTCTACGACTTCCTGCTCTACGGCACCGCGTCCGCGGTGGTGTTTCCCGCCGTGTTCTTCTCCGGGCTCGACCCGTTCACCGCCGTCATCTTCTCCTTCGGCACCTTCGCCGCCGGCTACCTCGCCCGCCCGCTGGGCGGGGTGATCTTCGGGCACTTCGGCGACCGGCTCGGTCGCAAGAAGATGCTGGTCATCACCATGCTCGTGATGGGGGTCGCCTCGTTCCTCATCGGCCTGGTGCCCAGCGCGGCGACGATCGGCGGCTGGGCCGCGGTCATCCTGGTGCTGCTGCGCGTCGCGCAGGGCATCGCCGTCGGCGGCGAGTGGGGCGGCGCCTCCCTGATGGCCCTGGAGCACTCCGACGGCGAACGGCGGGGCCTCGCCGCGTCGTTCGTCAACGCCGGCGCCCCGTCCGGCGCGGTGCTGGGCAGCCTGATGCTCGGGCTGTTCTCGCTGCTACCCGCGGACCAGTTCCTCGCCTGGGGGTGGCGCATCCCGTTCCTGCTGTCGGCGGTTCTGCTGCTGCTGGGCATGTGGGTGCGTAGCCGGGTGTCGGAGAGCCCGGTCTTCAAGGCGGCGCTCGCCGAGCTCGAGGCCCAGGAACACGTCCGTCAGCCGCTGCCGCTGTGGTCGGTGCTACGCCGACCCCGAGCGCTGATCCTGACCACGCTGGGAGCCTGTGCCGCGTTCGCGTTCCAGGTCACGATGGCCACCTTCGCCCAGTCCTACGCGCTGCAGAACGGCGCGACCCGCCCCCAGGTGCTGCTCGGGTTCGCGGTCGCCTCGTTCCTGGCGATCTTCGGGGTCCTGCTCGCGGGCAGGTTGTCCGACCGGTTCGGTCGGCGCCCCGTGCTGGTGGCCGGCATCGTCGGGTGGGCGGCGCTCGCGTTCCCGATGTTCGGGCTGTGGGGTTCGGGCAACGCGGTGCTGATCGCGCTCGGGTTCGTGATCGGCCTGCAGCTGCAGTCGCTGATCTACGGCCCGCTCGGGGCGTTCATCTCCGAGCAGTTCGGCACCAAATCCCGGTACACCGGCGCCTCCCTGGGCTACCAGCTCGCGACACTGCTCGGCGGCGGCTTCACCCCGGCGATCCTCGCCACCCTGTTCCGCAACAGCGGCGGCCAGGTCGCGCCGGTGGTGATCTTCCTGATCGTCATAGGCCTCATCAGCACCGTGGCCGTCCTCGTGATCCGCGAGGGACGCAGCAACGACCTCCACACCGTCGAGCACTGACCTCCACGCCGATGATCACGTCTCCCGAAAGGCGTCGACGATGAACAACCAGGGAATCGGCACGTGGATCCACCGCCGCCGCGTCAAGTCGGCGGGTCGGGTGGCACTCGTCCACGGCGGTGTCGGCATTGCCTACGAGCAGCTCGCCGAGCGGATCGACCGACTCGCGAATGGCTTGGCGCAGCGGGGGATCGGCGAGGGTGACCGGGTCGCCTACCTCGGTGAGAACCACCCGTCCTTCCTGGAGACCCTCTTCGCCGCCGGTCTGCTGGGCGCGGTGTTCGTTCCGCTGAACACCCGCCTGGCCCCTCCGGAGATCCGGCACGCGCTGTCCGACTCCGGCGCGAGGATCCTCGTGCACGGCCCAGAGCTGACGGACGCCGCGACGGTGGGTAGCGCCGGTACCTCTGTCACGCACCGTCTCGTCACCTCGGACGACGATCCGCCCACCGGTGACGTCGGGGGGCCCGTGGTCGTGGTGGAGTCCCTCGACGCCGTCGTCGCCGCGTCCGCGGCGGACCACCGGGACGTCCCGGTCGGGCTGACCGACCCGGCGATGATCCTCTACACCTCCGGCACCACCGGCCGGCCCAAGGGGGCGCTGCTGACCCACGGCAACGTCACCTGGAACTGCATGAACGTCCTGGTCGACTACGACGTCACCGGCGACACGGTGGCGCTGATGATCTCACCGATGTTCCACGTCGCCTCGCTGACGATGGGCGTCCTGCCCACCCTGCTCAAGGGCGGGACCGTCGTCCTGGAGGCCCGCTTCGACCCGGCGCAGGTGCTGAAGCTGATCGAGCAGCACCGCGTCACCAGCATGAGCGGTGTCCCCACCACCTACCAGATGCTCAGCGAGCACCCTGCGTGGGCGAGCACGGACCTCGGGTCGCTGCGCACCCTGACCTGCGGCGGCTCCGCCGTGCCCCTACGGGTGATCGACGCCTACGAGGAGCGGGGGCTGGCCTTCACCGGCGGCTACGGCATGACCGAGACGGCCCCGGGCGCTACCAGCCTGCAACCGCGGTACTCCCGCGCCAAGGCGGGCTCGGCCGGCCTTCCGCACTTCTTCACCGACGTCCGGATCGTCGACGCCAACGGCGAGATCGCACCGGCAGGCCGGGCCGGGGAGATCCAGATCCAGGGACCCAACGTCATCCCCGGGTACTGGCAGCGGCCCGACGCCACCGCGGAGTCGTTCGCCGACGGGACCTGGTTCCGCTCCGGCGACATCGGCCACGTCGACGACGACGGCTTCCTCCACATCTCCGACCGCCTCAAGGACATGATCATCGCCGGTGGGGAGAACGTCTACCCCGCGGAGATCGAACAGATCATCATGGAGCTCGACGCCGTCAGCGGCGTGGCCGTTGTCGGCGTCCCCGACCGGCGCTGGGGCGAGGTTCCGCACGCGTTCATCCAGCTCAAGGACGGCCGCACCCTGGCCGAGGGCGCGATCCAGCAGCACCTGGACGGCCGGCTGGCCCGGTACAAGATCCCCAGGACGGTCGTCGTCGTCGACGAGTTGCCGCGGACGCCGACCGGGAAGATCCGCAAGCAGGACCTCCGCAAGACCCCTGAGACACCGCAGGCGTGACCAAGAGGAGACCAATGACGCGTGCCCGAGTAGGGATCGTCGGGGCCGGCCCAGCGGGTTGATGTTTTCGCACCTGCTGCACCTGCGCGGGGTGGAGTCGGTGGTGCTGGACCTACGCACCCGTGAGGACATCGAGCAGACGATCAAGGCCGGTGTGTTGGAGCAGGGCACGGTGGACCTGATGACGGCGACCGGGGTGGGGGATCGGCTGCGCCGCGACGGGTTCGTCCACCACGGCATCAACCTGGCCTTCGGCGGGGAGATGCACCGGATCAACCTGTTCGAGGCCTCGGGCGGCCGAGCCGTGACGGTCTACGCCCAGCACGAGGTGCTCAAGGACCTCATCGCGAAGAGGTTGGACGACGGTGGCGACGTCCGATTCGGGGTCACCGACACCAGCGTCGACGGCATTCGACGGCGATCGGCCCACGGTCCGGTTCACTCACGTGGGGCAGGAACAGACCCTCGAGTGTGACTTCGTCATCGGCGCCGACGGCTCCCGCACGTCCACACCACATAGGCCGCCGCTGCGGCCGATGTGCGGCGCGACGGAGCGGCCTCGGCAGCGCCGTACCCGTCGTCGATCAAGGCCGCCAGGCCTTCCACGCGGATCACCGGCCCGGCGCGGCAACCCGGCCCGGTACTGCCAGGACGGCAAGACCTGGGGGGCCCAGGAGCTGAGCTGCAAGGCGGCCGAGGCCGCCTACCTGGCCGTGGCGTCCCCGCAGCCCGAGGACCCGGCCCTCACCCCGGCCGCGGTCGACGCGCTCGGCGACCGGCTCGCCGCTGCGGGAGGTCCTGGATGCCGTGCTCACCGTCCGCGGCCAGGTCGAGACGCAGACCCGCGCCGCGCTCGCCGCGCGGGACGCCGCGCAGGCGGCTACCGCGCTGGCCGACCGCCTCACCCGCGCCATCACGCTGAAGAGGTGGCGGTCGGAAGTCGGACGCCCTGTGCGATGCGGAATCCGGTGTTTCCGGTGGAGCTGTCGGGTTCGCTGGCGCTGCGTGCGTCGACCCGGTAGCGGGTGCAGTAGGAGGCGTGGCAGAGGTAGGAGCCTCCGCGCATCACGCGGTGGGTGCCGCGGACCGGTCCGACCGGGTCCCTGACCGGGCTGTGCGCGTAGTAGGTGGAGGCGAACCAGTCGGCGCACCATTCCCAGACGTTGCCGGTGACGTTGTGCAGGCCGAAGCGGTTGGGCGGGTAGGCATCGACGGGTGCGGTCCCGGCGTAGCCGTCGGCGTAGGTGTTCTCGTTGGGGAATCGGCCCTGGAAGACGTTCATCCGGTGTCGGCCGCCGGGCTCGAGAAGGCTGCCCCAAGGGAAGGGCTGGCCGACGAGCCCACCGCGGGCGGCGTATTCCCACTCGGCTTCTGTGGGCAGCCGGGTGCCGTCCCATGCGCAGAAGGCCATGGCGTCGTTCCAGGAGACGTGGACGACGGGGTGGTCCTCCCGCCCGGTGAGGTGGGAGTCAGGACCCTCTGGATGTTCCCAGTTCGCGCCGTGGACCTGC
>NZ_JAODNI010000235.1 GCF_025465255.1 Pseudonocardia sp. | reverse complement strand
AAGCTGATGGCCGCTGCCCGCAGTGGTGCCCGCACGCGCGGGAAGTCCGATCCGATCGACGCGCTCGCGGTCGCCCGCGCGGCGCTACGCGAACCCGATCTGCCCGCTGCCGTCCACGATGACGTCTTCCGAGAGCTGAAGCTGCTGGTGACCTCCGGCGGCCTACCGGCCGCGGCTTGACATAGGAGCGACACGGGGTCAACGTGCAGGTCATCGCCGACCCGGCCGGTCGGCTGATCTGGGCGTCGGCCGCACTACCCGGTGCCCGGCACGACATGGTGCCGCCCGCGAGCACGGCATCATCGACGTGATCACCGACGCGGGCGTGCGTACCGTGGCCGACACCGCCTACCAAGGCGGCGGCCCAGCGATCCAGATACCGCAGCGCCGGCGCCGCCTCAACCCCGACACCGGCCGCTACCGCCCGCTGTCGCGCAATCAGCGCGAGGTCACCACCGCCCGCGCCCGCCAACGCGGACCGGGCGAGCGGGCCAACGCCGAGCTGAAGAGCTGGAAGATCCTCCGCAGAATCCGCGCCAGCCCGAACCAGGCCACCACCCTCGTCAAGGCAGTTCAGACGCTGATTCTTGCTGGCTGACCCCAAGTCGGAAAAAGGCTCAGTGTGCGCTGGTTGCAGCCTGTGCAGCCGCCGTGTCGGTCCTGGTGGAGGCGGACGTGTCGATCTCCTCGGATCGTGAGGGGGACAGACCGGTGACCACGAGTCCCCCGGTCGGCTGACCTGCCGCTCCTCCGCACGATAGGCCGGGTGGCCGACCGCGCCGGGAGACGGAAGCGGCCAGGGTCTGGGTGACCCACCCACACCGGAGGACTGCGACCATGACCACCGAGCAGATGGAACGAACCGCCCGCGCCACCCGCCCACCCTGGCTCGTCGCGGCCGACCTCGCGGCGGTCCTGCTCTTCGCGGTCGAGGGCGGGCTGATGGGTGTCGCCGCCGGTCTCGGACCTGTCGGCGTACTGGCCGTCGCCTTCGTCTCGTCGCTCGGCGGCGGGCTGATCCGCGACCTGATCGTGCACGCGCACCCGCCGGCTGCGGTCGGGTCGATCGCCTACCCCGCGGCGGCCCTCGCCGGCGGCCTGGTGGCCGCACTGGCCTCCGGTGTGCTCGGCGGCCTGCCCCTCGGCGTCCGGGCCCCGTTCGACGCCGCCGCGTTGGGCCTGTTCTGCGTCGTCGGAGCGATCACCGCGCTCGACCGGCGGATGTCGGTGCTCGGCGCGGTGCTCCTCGGTACGGTGAGTGCGGTCGGTGGCGGCGTGGTCCGTGACCTGCTGACCGGCATCGTGCCCCTCGCCTTGCGCCATGACGTGAGTGCCGTCGCGGCGGCGGCCGGGGCGGCGGTGACCGTGGTCGCGCTGCGCTGCCGGGCACCCCGTCCCGTGGCGGCGGTGCTGGGCGTCGCGGCCTGCGCCACGCTGTCCCTGGTCGCCACCGCCCAGGGCTGGCGGCTCCCCGCGCTGACCGGCTGAGGACGCGCAGGCCGGCCCTGGGCGCGGTTCGCCGCGGCAGGCCAGGCCGGTGTGGCAGGCCAGGCCGGTGTGGCAGCGGACCAGGTCACCGACGAGCTCACCGGGGCCGGCCACCGAGCTGACCGCGCCGGCGACGAGGACGAACGCGACCAGGGCCACGACATCGGTCGGGTTGGCCACGTCGACGTCGTAGAGCGGCGAAGCAGCCGTACGCAAAGGGTGTGCTTGGCGCCGATCTCGTTGAGCTTGGTGCCCGCGTACTCACCGGCGAGGACCTCGGGTTCGCCATAGAAGGACAGCGCGCCGCTCCCCTGCCAACGCCGGTCGCCGGCGTTGAACGCGACGACCGGGATGCCGCGGCGACGGCCTTCGTCACGGCCGGGTTGAGGGCGTCCGGATCGGGGTTCGACTCACCGGGCGGCTCCACAGGAGTAGCGGGTCACCGGCTTGCCGGCTCTCGCTGACGATCGATCCCCCTCACCGTGCGCCCACCCGCCGAAACCCTGGTGGCCGTTTCCACGGCCCCGATCCGGGAAACCCGCCGCCATGCCCTCCGGTCCCGTCGTCATCGCCTTCGACGGCTCCCCCGCCGCGCTGCGCGGCCTGCGCGAGGCCGCGGCGCTGCTGGGCCCGCGGCCCGGCCTCGTCGTCGTGGTCTGGGAGGCGGGAGCCGCCTACGACCTCGCCACGATCCCCAGTAGGAGCCTCGACCTCCCGCCCGGCCGGCTGGACCTCCGTCCGGCCGCCGAGCTGGACCGGGCGCTCTACGCCGACGCCCTGGAGCTTGCCCGCCGCGGCGCCGCGATCGCCGTGTCCCTCGGAATGCCCGCCGAGGGCGTCGCCGTCGCCGACGAGGGGTCGGTGAGGGACACCCTCGTCCAGGTGGTGCGCGAGGTCGACGCCGCCGCCGTCGCCGTGGGCAAGCACGCCCATGGAGCGCTGCACGACGTCCTGCTCGGCGGCACGGCCGAGGGACTCCTCCGGCACGCCCCGTGCCCGGTGCTCGTCGTGCGCCCCGTCTCGCCGGAGTCCTGAACCGCGCTACGGCTCGGCGAGCTCGGCCAGGTAGGAGCGCGGCAGCTCGGAGTTGATGTCGTGCCACTCCTTCGCCACCACGGCGTCCCGGACCGTGTTCAGCACCGCACGGGCGTGCGCGCGGGCGACGTCGACAGACACGCCCTCCCGCTCGGCGATCCGCCGCACGAACTCGTCCAGCGACATCTTCTGCGCCGGTCGGCTGCTGTGCTGCCTCCAGCCGTCGAGCACCGGCCGGAACTCGGGCGGCAGCTCCTTGACGAGATCGTCCACCTCGCCGCCGGCGATCCGCTCGCCGAGCGTCTCCAGCACGGCTTCGGTCGCACGCAGCGCGGTGTCACGGTCGATCCCGGCCCGGTCGACGACCCACTGCAGGAACTCGTCGAGCGGCATGGGGATACCGGAGGGCCTGGTGCCCTCCAGCAACGGCCCGAAGTCGGCGGGCAGCTCGCGCACCACGTCCTCCCACGCGTCCGCGGTGACGGCCCGGCTCAGTGCCAGGAGCGCGGCGTGCACGTAGCGGCGCGCCGTGTCCGGGTCCGCCTCCGTCCGCTCGGCCACCCGGGCCACGAACTCGTCCGCGTCGAGGAGCTCATGCGGCTCCTTCGACGACAGCCAGGACCGCGTCGCCTTCGGGGCCTGCGTCTGGACCTTGTGCAGGGGCCCGTCGTGCACACGCTGCGCGAGCGTCACCAGCGTCGCGCGGGCGGCCGCCACGGCCGTCTCGTGGTCGACCCCGGCCTCGCGCTCGACAATGGAGAAGAATCGGTCGTCGTCCATGGCCGGGGGGTGCACCCGGATCCGGCCGCCAAACGGTGCCCACGGGTCGGAATCCCCCGCCGATCCTCACCATGCCAGGTTCAGGCCCGGACGGGCCAATGCGTTCCTCGTTGTCCTCGACCCACCGTCCCCCACCGGGCCGGACCCCCACGCGCGAACTCTCGCCGTGGTCTCAGCGGTGCGATCGCGTCGTTCGCGTGCCCCGCGCGACTTCTCGGCGCCCCTGGCCATCGTGGGCCAGGGAGGACTCCTCGAGGTCGATCTCCCGCAGGACATGGAGGAAGGCATCCTGGTCGAGTTCGCCCTTGTCGCGCAGCTCGATGAGCCGGGCGCGGGCCGCCTCGAGCATCTGCCGGCGAAGCCTCCGGTAGGTGGCGGCGGGAGGCTCCCGCTCCACCTCCGCGCCTCCCGCCAGAGCGAGGGTGAGGCGGCGTTCGGCCTGTTGCCGCAGCCGCTGCACCACCTCGGGCGGTGGGTTCTCCCGCTCCAGGATCTCGTCGAGACGCTCCAGCCCCGCGACGGCGGCGGCCCTTTGGGCGAGCGCCTCCTGCTCGACGTGTGCGGCGTCGTCGTCGGCCGGCGGCCGGATCCGGCGCACGAGGGCGGGCAGGGTCAGCCCCTGGCCGAGCAGCGTCGCCACGATGACCACGAAGGTGAGGAACAGCAGTAGCTCTCGTTGCGGGAACGGCGCGCCGCCGGCCGTGGTGGCCGGCAACGTGAGCGCGGCCGCGAGCGACACCACGCCGCGCATGCCCGCCCACGACACCAGCGCCGGCAGCTGCCACGGTGGGGCGGGGTCCCGTTCCCGGACCCGCCGGGACAGCAACGGCGGCAGGTAGGCCGCCGGGAAGACCCACACGAACCGGCTGATCACCACGGTGGCCACGACGGTGACGGACACGGACGCCAGGAGACCCGTCGAGTAGCGGTCCAGCCCCGCGACGATGTCCGGTAGGCGCAGCCCGATCACCACGAACACCACGCCGACCAGTACGTACTCGATGACCTGCCAGAACGAGTGGGCGACCAGCCGGGCCTGCGCATCCATCAGCCGCGGTGCCTGGTGTCCGAGGTAGAGCCCGGTCACCACCACCGAGACCAGCCCGGACGCCCCGATCGCCTCGGCCGGCAGGTAGGCGAGGAACGGGGCGAGCAGCGACAGCATGGCGTCCGACATCGGGTTCTCGACCCGCGCCCGCACCTTGGCGAGCAGCCAGGCGACACCCCAGCCGACGGCCAGGCCCCCTGCGCCGATGAGCAGGAACCGCCCGACGGCATCCCCCAGGCCGAACGATTCGCCGACCACGGCCGCCACCGCCACCTTCAGCGCGGTCAGTGCGGCGGCGTCGTTGAACAGGCTCTCGCCCTCCAGGATGGCGACCACCCGCCGTGGCATTCCCGCCTCCCGCCCGACCGCGACAGCGGCCACCGCGTCCGGCGGCGCCACCAGCGCGCCGAGCACCATGCCGGCGGCCAGTGGCAGGCCCGGGATCAACAGGTGGGCGAGGAAGCCGACGACGACCGTGGTGAACAGGGTGTAGCCCACCGCCATCAGGGCGATGGGGCGGGCGTTCGCCCGCAACGCCGGCAGCCAGGTGGTGAACGCCGCCGCGTACAGCAACAGCGGTAGTCCCACCTGCAGCATGAGCTCGGGGGGCAGGCGGTAGTCGGGGAAGCCGGGCAGGTACGCGAGACCGACGCCGGCGATCAGTAACAGGACCGGTTCCGGCAGCCTGGCCCGGCGGGCCGCCGCACGGACCACCGCGACGACGAAGATCAGCGCCGTGACCTCGAACACCACGTCCATGGCGCTACCGCGGGTGCTGTTCGCGGAACGGAGGTACGGGAACGTCCTCGCCCGCCGGGAGGCCTCCCGTCACGTCGCGGCCCGACCGACGTCCCCGAGCAGCTTCCAGCCCGACGACCAGGAGAGCCCGTTGCGCACATTGAGGCTGATGTTGAGGAACGCCATGTGCTCCAGCGACCGCGCGGCCCGCAGCGCGCCCACGTCGACCGGGCGCAGTCCCATGGCGGCGACGAGCTCGGCCACCGCGGCCTTCGCCGCGGGGTCGTCGCCGGCGTAGAAACCGTCGAGCTGCACGCCGTCGACGACGGGATGGGTGAGGAAACCGCCGAACACCGTGTTGAAGGCCTTCACGATGCGCGTGCGGGGCAGGAGGATCGCGATCTCCTCGGCCACCGACAGGGTGGCCTCGAGGACGCCGGACACGTCGGGCTCGAGCGGGTTGGTCGGGTCGATCACGATCGCCCCCTCGACCTCACGCCGGATCTGGTCGCTGACCCCGGCCACCGCGGTCGACGGGACGGCGAGCACCACCATGTCGGCGCCGTCGGCGGCCTCGGCCGCGGATTCCGCCGCCCGGGCGCCCACGTCCTCGGCCACCTTCCTGGCGTGATCGGCATGCCGGGCGCTGAGCACCACGTCGTGGCCGAGCGACACGGCCGCCCGCGCCAGGCCGCTGCCGACGGTCCCCGCCCCGATGATCGCGATCCGCATGGCCCCGCTCCTCCCGCGACCGGGCCGCGCCGGGATCTCCGCCACCGCCCGCCAGTGGAAGGGTGCGGGGCGTCGTCGTCCCCGCGCGCCGGTCCGGCAGCGCGAGAGCCGGCCGGCGCGTTCGTCCTGCCAGGCCCGTGGTCGGCGACGACCGTGACGTCGCCTTCGTCGGGCACCCGCACCTGAACGAGCGCGATCTCTCCCCCTTCGGGGCCCAGAACGGCGGGAGAACTTCACGCGCCGGGGACGACGCGCGGCGCCGACCGGGTGTACGAGGATCGGCCTCCGTACCGCTGGCGAGGAGGCCCGCACTCATGGAGACCTTCGACGTGGTGGTCGTCGGCTCGGGCCCCGGGTCGGAGCCGGTCTGGTCCTCGGCCGACGGTCGCTCGGTCGCCGTGGTCGAGCGCGCCCTGGTCGGCGGGGCGTGCCCGTACCTGGCGTGCGTGCCCAGCAAGTCGATGCTGCGCAGCGCCGCGGTGTGGGGCACGGCGGCCGATCCGGAGTTCGCGCCGTTCTTCCTCGGGCCCGTCGACCCCGCACTGGCCTTCCGGCAGGCGGTGCGGCGCCGCGACCGGGCCGTGCGCGACCGCGACGACTTCGACGCCGCCGAGCGGCTGCGCCGCAGCGGCGCCCGGCTCTTCCGCGGCGACGGCCGGGTCGTCGAGCCCGGGGTGCTGGACGTCGGCGGGGTCCGGATCCGCTACCGGGACCTCGTGCTGGTCACCGGTTCGGTGCCGATCCTGCCGCCGATCGCGGGGCTGGGCTCGATCACGCCGTGGACCAGCGAGGATGCGCTCACCACGAGCGAGCTGCCGGAGTCGCTCGTGGTGGTCGGCGGTGGCCCGGTGGGCTGTGAGCTCGGGCTCCTGTTCGCCACGTTCGGCATCGTCGTCACCGTCGTGCAGCGCGCCGACCGGTTGCTCCCGCGCGAGGAGCCCGCCGTCGCCGAGACGCTCACGGAGAAGCTCGACACCCTCGACGTCCGCACCCTGCCCGGCACGACGGTCGTCGACGTGGCCCCGCGCGGCGCCGGGGTGCGCGCGACCCTCGACATCGGACGCCCCGTCGACGCCGATCGGCTGCTGTTCGCCGTGGGCCGCGAGCCGCGGGCGCAGGACCTGGGTCTGGAGAACCTGGGGGTCGAGGTGCGGGCGGGCGCGCCGGTGCCGGTCGACGAGCGGTGTCGGGTGGTCGGCGCCGAACACGTCTGGGCCGCCGGGGACGTCACCGGCATCGCGTCGTACACGCACACCGCCGATTACCAGGGCCGGGTGGTCGCGGCGAACCTGCGCGGCGAGGACGCCCGAGCGGACTATCGGGCCATTCCCCGCTCCGTGTACACCGACCCGAGCGTCGTCGCGGTCGGGCACACCGAGGCGAGCGCCCGCGACGCCGGGATCGACCCGCTGACCGCCCGGGCCGACATCGGCGAGACCGCGCGATCGGTCACCGAAGGCGTCCATCAGGGCTGGGTGCGGCTGGTGGCCGACCCCGCACGAGAGGTGCTCGTCGGGGCGACCGGCGTGGGCGGCCGGGCCGAGGAGTGGGTGTCCGAGCTCGCCCTGGCGATCCGTGCGGAGATCCCGATCCGCGTCCTCGCCGACGTCGTCCGCCCCTTCCCGACCTTCAGCCGCGTGCTGGACGGTCCGCTGCGCGAGCTGGCACGCACCCGGGAGCACTCCGCCACGACCGGCCGTTAGGCCGGCGGACGTCCCGTCAGTCGGCGCGGTGGCGGGCGTCGAAGAGCGAGTAGACCCCGAACACGGCCAGCCCGGCCGCCAGCACCAGCAGGAGCAGCTGGCCGAACGGCTGCGCGCCGAGCGCCTTCAGGCCCGCGTCGAGCCCGACCGGCTGGGTCGGGTCGTAGCGCACGGCCGCGACCACCAGCAGCACCCCGGACGTGCCGTACGCGACGCCGAGCGCGGGCCAGCCGACCCGGCCCAGGCGCATCACCAGCAGCGACCGGCGCAACCCGGCGCCGCGCAGGTCCAGATCCCGCAGGAACGCTTCGCTCAGCCCCCGGTACACCGCGTACCCCGCGACGGCGGTGATCCCGAGCCCGGCCAGGACGAGCAGGAACGGGCCGCCCGGGAGCTCGAGGATCGTCGACGGGACGGGCTTGGACGACGGTTGGGCACCGCCGTCGGCGGCCACGTCGGCGGCGGTCTTCGCGAGCAGCCCGAACACGACCGCCTCGGCCAGGTCGACCGCGGTGCGCCGGACCCGCTGCGCGAGAGGCAGCCCGCGATGGCCGAACAGCACCTCGGCGAGCTGCCACAGCACGAGCGCGACGAGCCCGAGGGCGACCACCCAGAGCAGGACCCGCCCGAATCCGGTGGCGGCGAGGGCCTGCAGGGCGCCGGCCTTGTCCGCCCGCCCGGGGTCGCCCAGCGCGATCCGGGCGGCGAGCAGGGCGATCAGCAGGTGCACGACGCCGTAGGAGACCAGCCCGATCCGGCCGAGCGCGTGCAGGACCGGATGGTCCCCGATCTTCTCGGCCACCTCCGCGGCGCCGAGGCCACCCCCGTCGGTCGCGTCCGGTGGTTCCGGCGGGACGTTCCGGGCATCCGGCACGAGTGCACCTCCTCGGGGCATACCGGATCCTCACCCATCCGGGGGGTCAGCGCCAGCGGCCGGAGCAGGGCCGGCGCTCAGGCGCTGATGTCGCCCAGCCTCTGGGCCCGGCAGGCGAGATGCAGGAAAAGCCGCTGGTCGGCGTCGTCCTCGTCGATCCCGAGCACCTCGAAGGCGCGTTGGACCCGGTAGCGCACCGCGTTGCGGTGCAGGTGCAGCACCTCCGCGGTGCGGGCCGCCGAGCCCTGCAGGTCGAGGTAGGTGCAGACGGTGTCGATCATCGCCTGGCGCTTGGCCGGGGTGAGGTCGGCGATCGGGGCGAAGAGCCGGTCGATCGACTGCTGCACCGTCGGCGAGCCGTACCACTCGAGCAGGGTGGCGCGCATGCCGACGGAGTCGAAGTGCACCGCGACGTTGCTGCGCCGGCGGAACCGCGCCGACGAGACGGCGAGGCGGGCCTCGGTCGCGCTGCTCGCGAGCCCGGCGATGCCGGGCCGCGCGGTGCCGGTCCCGCAGAACATCCGCAGTCCGGGCACCCGTCCGACCAGGGCATTCAGCACGAAGTCGAGCTGGCGGTGGAGCCGGGCGTGGGTGTCCTGGCGGGGCGGGTTGTCGCCGGTCCACAGCAGCAGGACGACGGCCGGGTCCTGCCCGACGTGCCAGGAGCCGGGCATGCTCGCGGCGGCCTGCAGGGCGAGCGAGGCCAGCTCGTCGCGGATCTCGTAGGCCGCGACGTCGTCGCCGGTGACCTCGAGCAGGTTGTCCGGCTCGATCCGGGTGACGACGTGCCAGCCGTCGACGGGGATGCCCAGCCGCCGGGCCGACGGGGCGATGGTGGCGCGGGCCCCGCGGTCGGCCTCGACCAGCTGGACCAGCACCTCCCCGGCGGACCGGCGGGACACCTGCTCGGCGCGCACCCGTTCGGCGGTGAGCCGGGTGGTCTCCGCGGCGATCCGCCACAGCACCATCTCCAGCAGCGCGTCGGCGTCCGGGTCGCCGGGTCGCTCGGTCCACAGCCATCCGTCGTGGTCGGGCCCGGCGGGGACGGCGAGCACCTGGTCGTCGGGGCGGGGCCCGATGCGGACCGTCCGGCCCAGCAGCATGCCGACCCGGTCGAGCAGCACGTCGACGCTGTCCAGGGCCCGCCCGTCGATCGTCTCGCAGACCGCCCGCGCCCGGTCCACGGTCACGCTGAGCCGGTCCGTGGCCTGCCGGACCATGGTGCCCACCGCGGCGGTGAGGTCGACCTCCGGTGCGAGCCGGATGACGGCGACCCCGGCGCGCCGGGCCAGCGCCAGCGCGGTGAGCGACAACCTGGCGTCCTGCGGGAGCACCACGACCAGCGCGGCGACCTCGCGGGCGGCGGCCCGGCGCACCACGATGTCGAACCGGTAGTCGCCGGTCAACGCGGCCAGCCCCCGCTCGAGGACGACGAGGGCGCCCGGCGGGGCGTCGTCGACCTGATCGACCTGCTCGACGAGGCGTACGTCCCCGACCCGCTGGTCGGTCGAGCCGACCAGCACCTCGACGGCGCCGGGGTGCCGGTGGGCCAGCAGGTCCACGACCGATTCGAGCGTGCTCACCCGCGCAGTATGACCTGCTTACATGGTGTGAGTGCACAAGAAACATTCTCGACCTCTTTCCGACACACTTCGTCGGATTGCACAATTAGATCTTCAACTTGGGCGCTTCGGCCATGGAGTGGCGGCGCGCCCGGACCTACGTTCCGGATATGACGAACGACCCTCCCAAGCTCGACGAGCAGGACCTGGTGGACCTGTCCGTCGGCTGCACGGTGCTGGCGGGTGGCGGTGGTGGCGACCCGCGGATCGGCCTGCTCATGGCGCTGAACGCCGTGCGGCGCACCGGCCCGGTGCCGCTGATCGACCTCGACTCGCTGGCCGCCGACGACCTGATCGTGCCGGCGGGCATGATCGGCGCGCCGACGGTCATGGTCGAGAAGATCCCCAACGGCAACGAGGGCGACGTCATCCGCGCCGCGTTCGAGGCGCGGCTGAACCGCCCGGTCGCCGCGCTGATGCCGTTGGAGATGGGCGGGATCAACGGGGTCCTGCCGGTCGCCTGGGCCGCCCACGCCGGCCTGCCGCTGGTGGACGGCGACCTGATGGGCCGCGCCTTCCCCGAGCTCCAGATGTGCACCCCGCACCTCTACGACATCCCCTCCTGGCCGTGCGTGGTGGTCGACGAGCGTTCCCAGGTGATCACCTTCGAGCCGCGTGACAACGTGTGGCTGGAGCGCCTGGCCCGCAACGCCGTCTCCACGCTCGGGGGCTGCGCCTGCGCCGGCCTCTACCCGATGGACGCCCGCACCGCGGCCACCCCGCTGCTGCGCGGCACCGTGTCCCGCGCGGTGCAGATCGGCCGCACCATCCGCACCGCGACCGACGACCCCTTCCGTGCCCTGGACGCCCAGGTCGACCTGTACCCCCTGCTCACCGGGAAGGTCGTCGACGTCGACCGGCGTACGGCCGGTGGCTTCGTCCGCGGGTCGGCGGTGGTCGAGGGCATCGAGCACGACGCCGGGCGGCTGGTGCGCATCGAGTTCCAGAACGAGAACCTGGTCGCGATGGAGGACGGCGAGGCGCTGGCCACCGTCCCGGACATCATCACCCTGCTCGACCGGCACTCCGCGCGCGGCATCGTCACCGAGCACATCCGCTACGGCCAGCGCGTGGTCGTCGGTGTGTTCCGCGCGCCCGACCAGTGGCGCAGCGAGCGCGGCCTGTCCGTGGTCGGCCCGCGCGCCTTCGGCTACGACCTCGACTACGTCCCCGTGGAGGACCGCCATGCCCGGGTCGGTTGACCTCAGGATCGGGATCGACGTCGGCGGCACCAACACCGACGCCGTCGTCCTCGACTCCGCGAACCGCTTGCTGGCCAAGCACAAGACCCCGACGACGCCCGATCTCACCAGCGGCATCACCAGCGCGCTGGAGGCGGTGCTGGGACAGATCGACCAGCCCGTCGAGCGGATCACCCACGTCATGCTCGGCACCACCCATGCCACCAACGCGATCCTGGAGCGCCGCGACCTGCTCAAGGTCGCCGTCGTCCGGATCGGGGCACCGGCCACCGTGTCGATCCCGCCCTTCTCCGACTGGCCGGACGACCTGCGGCAGGTGGTGTCGGCGGGCGAGGTGGTCGTGCCGGGCGGCAGCGAGGTCACCGGCGTGCCGCTGGTCCCCTTCGGCCGCGACGAAGTGGCCCGCTTCCTCGAGAAGGTCGGTGACAGCGCGGAGGCGGTCGCCATCTCCGGGGTGTTCTCGCCGGTCTCGGGGGACCACGAGCAGGAGGCCGAGCAGGTCGTGCGGGAGGTGCTCGGCCCGGACATCCCGGTCAGCCTCTCCCAGGGGATCGGCGCGCTCGGCCTGCTGGAGCGGGAGAACGCCTGCATCCTCAACGCCGCGCTCGTCGGCGTCGCGCACAAGGTGGTGCACGGGCTCACCGCGGCCCTGACGCAGAACGGGATCGACGCCGTCGCCTTCCTGACGCAGAACGACGGCACCCTCATGGGCCTGGACTACGTGCTGCGGTTCCCGGTGCTCACCATCGGCAGCGGCCCGGCGAACAGCATGCGCGGCGCCTGCTACCTCGCCGACGTCAGCGACGCCGTGGTGGTCGACGTCGGCGGCACCTCCAGCGACGTCGGCATGCTGCTCAACGGGTTCCCCCGGGAGTCGAGCACCCCGACCGACATCGGCGGCGTGCGCACCAACTTCCGGATGCCCGACCTGGTGGCCATCGCCGTCGGGGGCGGCACGCGGGTCACCGGGTCGGCCGAGGACGTCCGGGTCGGCCCGGAGAGCGTCGGCTACCGGCTCCGCGAGGAGGCCCTGGTCTTCGGGGGCACCACCCCCACGCTGTCCGACGCCGCCGTCGCCGCCGGCCGCGCGAGCATGGGCGACGCCACCGCCGTCGCCGGGCACGAGGAACTGCTGGCCGCGGCGCTGCGCCGGGCCGACGAGCTGGTCTTCGTCGCCACCGACCAGATCAAGACCGCGCGCGGACCGGTCCCGCTGGTGGTCGTCGGCGGCGGGAGCGTCATCCTCCCGCCGGAGGTGCCGGGCGTCGCGCAGATCGTGCGGCCGGAGAACTACGACGTGGCCAACGCCATCGGCGCCGCCATCGCGTCGGTGTCCGGCCAGGTCGACAAGGTGTTCAAGCTGGCGGGCCGTGACCGGCAGGAGGTCCTGGACCTCGCCTGCGCGGCCGCGAAGGACGAGGCGATCAGCGCCGGCGCCGACCCGGCCGCCGTCGAGATCGTCGAGGTCGAGGAGGTCCCGATGGCGTACCTCACCGAACCGGTGGTCCGGATCCGGGTGAAGGCCGCCGGGCCTCTCGGCCGGATGTGACCACGGGGCGCGCCCACCCGGCGCGCCACGCCGCGCGAACCCGCACGACCCGGGAGCCCCGCCCGGGAGCACGCCGCTGTGAGCCCCCCGCACGACGCAGTGCCCCCTCCCCCGAAACGGAGCCCCACCCGATGCGACACACCCGCGCGTGGCGCGCGATCGCGCCCCTGACAGTCCTCGCCGCGCTCGCCGCGGGCTGCTCCTCCGGAGGAGCAGCCGGCGGTGGGTCCGGCTCCGCCGAGCCCATCGTGATCGGTCAGACGGCCGGGACCACCGGCTTCATGTCCGTCTTCGACATCCCGGTACAGCAGGGTATGCAGCTGGCCGTCGACGACATCAACGCCCGGGGCGGCGTTCTCGGCCGCCAGCTCAAGATGATCACCACCAACAACGAGACCGACGTGTCGAAGATCCAGACCGCGGCACAGGACGTCCTCGACCAGGGGGCGGAGTTCGTGGTGACCTCCTGCGACTTCGACATCGGCGGGCCCGCCGCCCGGGTCGCCAACGACGCAGGGAAGATCGCGATGGGCTGCGCCGGTGGCCCGCTCTACGGCGTCGACGGCGTCGGCCCGATGACCTACAACTTCTACCCCGGCTCGCGCACCGAGGGAGCGCTGCTCGCGGAGTACGCGAAGGAGAAGGGCTACACCCGGCCGTTCGTGATCACCGACCAGGGCCTGGAGTACTCCCAGGTCGTCGGGGACTTCTTCGAGAAGCGGTGGACGGACCTCGGCGGGACGCTGGTGGGCGAGGAGACCTACCAGAACGGCGACGAGTCGGCCGCCTCGCAGATCGCGGCCGCGCAGCGCGCCAACCCCGACGTCATTCTCGTGGCCAGCTACCCGCCCGGCGGCGCCACCCTGCTGCGCCAGCTCCGCGCCGCGGGCCTGACCCAGCCGCTGCTCGGCTCGGCCGCGTACGACGGCACCTACTGGACCGACGCGGTCCCGGGGCTCTCGGACTTCACCATCCCGGCCGCCGGCGGCCTGACCGGCGACGACCCGGTCCCCGCCCGCAACGACTTCTTCACCCGCCTCCAGCAGCGGACGGGCCAGCCCGCCGCCAGCGCGAACTACCCGCTCGAGGGGTACTCGTTCGTCCAGGCGATCGCCCGCGCCGTCGAGCGTGCCGGCTCCACCGACACCGCGGCGGTCAAGGCCGAGCTGGACAAGTTCACGAACGAGGACCTGTTGCTCGGGCCGACCACCTTCACCGCCGACTGCCACATCCCGTCGGCCCGCCCGATGCTGCTCAAGACCTACACCGACGGCACGCCGAAGGTGATCGGCGAGCGCACCGTGCAGTCCCTCATGGGTCAGGCTCCCTGCTGATGGACGCGCCGGTGGGGACGGGTGACCGGGAGCTCCGGGCGTCCGGGGTCACGGTCCGGTTCGCCGGGCTGACCGCGTGCGAGGACATCGAGCTGGCCGTGCGGCCCGGGGAGATCCTGGGCCTGATCGGCCCGAACGGGGCCGGCAAGACGACGCTGACGAACGTCCTCACCGGCTTCCAGCGGCACGCCGGCACCGTCGCCGTCGACGGCCGGGACGTGACGGGCTGGTCGCCGCAGCGGCTGAGCAGGTTCGGCGTCCGGCGCACCTTCCAGAACGTCCGGCTGTTCGCCGGGATGACGGTGGCGCAGAACCTCGAGGCCGCGGCGCTCGGGGTCGGCCTGGGCCGCGCGGCCGCGCGCCGTTCGACCGGCGAGCTGCTGGAGCGGTTCGACCTGACGGGGCTGGCCGGGGTCGAGGCCAGCGCGCTGCCCTACGGCCTGGAGCGCCGGCTGGGCATCGCCAGGGCGCTGGTCGGCGAGCCGCGCTACGTCGTGCTCGACGAGCCCGCGGCAGGTCTCAACGAGGAGGAGAGCGACGAGCTCCTCGACCGGCTGCGGGCGGTCCCGGAACAGTACGGGTGCGGGCTGGTGGTGATCGAGCACGACATGCGGCTGATCATGCGGCTGTGCGACCGGCTGCACGTCATCGACCACGGCCGCACCCTCGCCACGGGAGACCCGGCCGAGGTCCGGGCCGACCCGGCGGTGATCGAGGCCTACCTGGGCAGCGAGGCGGCCGAGCAGGCGGTGGCGCATGGCTGAGCCGCTGCTCCCCGTCCCGCTGCTCCCCGTCCCGCTGCTCTCCGTCCGGGGGCTCACCGTCCGCTATGGGTCGGTGACCGCCCTGCACGGCATCGACCTCGACGTCGACGCGGGCGAGCTGGTGGCCCTCGTCGGCCCGAACGGTGCCGGGAAGTCCTCCACGCTCGCCGCCGTCAGCGGGCTGGTCCGCCCGGCAGCGGGCACGGTCACGGTGGCCGGCGAGGTGGTGTCCGGGCTGGCGCCCGAGCGGGTCGTCCGACACGGCGTGGCGCTGGTGCCGGAGGGCCGCAACATCTTCACCGCGCTGACCGTGGCGGAGAACCTCGCGCTCGGCGCGACGATCCGGCGCGACGCCGCCGGGGTCGCCGCGGACCTCGACCGCCAGCTCGACCGGTTCCCGATCCTGCGGGACCGCTACGGCCAGCAGGCCGGGCTGTTGTCCGGCGGCGAGCAGCAGCAGCTCGCCATCGCGCGGGCGCTGATGTCCCGGCCGCGGCTGCTGCTGCTCGACGAGCCGTCGCTGGGCCTGGCACCGCGGCTGGTCGACCTGGTGTTCGAGACCGTGGCGCAGCTGCGCCGGGAGGGACTGACGATCGTGCTGGTCGAGCAGAACGCGACCCGCGCCGTCGAGCTGGCCGACCGGACGTCGGTCCTGCGGACCGGCCGGATCGTGCGCAGCGGGACCGCCGACGAACTGGGCGGGGGCGCGGCGATGGCGGCGGAGTACCTCGGCGAGGCGGGGGTGACCCCGTGACGACGCTGGTGCAGGCGCTGGTCAACGCGCTGAACCTCGGCGGGCTGTACGCCCTCTACGCCCTCGGCGTGGCGATGGTGTTCGGCATCCTGCGCCTGGTCAACTTCGCGCACTCCAGCCTGATCATGGCGGGCGGATACACCCTGGTGTTCACCGCCTCGCTGCCACTGGTGGTGCGGCTGGCGCTCACGGTCGCCGTGTGCGTCGCGCTCGCGATGGTGCTGGAGCTGGTCGCCTTCCGCGGCGTCCGCTCCGCCGCGCCCGAGACGATGCTCGTCACCTCGTTCGCGGTGAGCATGCTGCTGTCCAGCCTCGCGGAGAGCCTGTTCGGCGCCCTGCCCCGCTCGACCGACGTCGATCCCGTGTTCCGGGAGAGCTGGACCTTCGGGCAGATCTACCTGCCCAAGATCAACGCGGTGACGGTGGTCGTCGTCGTGGTGCTCATCGGCGGGCTCGGCCTCTTCCTCACCCGCACCCCGGCGGGCCTGCGGATGCGGGCGGCGGCCGAGGACTTCGCCACGGCCCGGTTGCTGGGCGTGGCGGCCAACCGGGTCATCAGCCTGGCGTTCGCGATCAGCGGGGTGCTGGCCGCCGCCGCGGCCGTGCTGCTGCTGGGCGCCAACGGGTCGGTCACCCCGACGTTCGGGTTCAACGCCGTGCTGTTCGGACTCATCGCGGCGGTCGTGGGCGGGCTGTCCAGCCTGCGCGGGGCCGTCGCCGGCGGGTTCGTGCTCGGCGCGGCGAGCCAGCTCCTGCAGGAGGCGCTCCCGGTGGGGCTCGCCCCGTTCCGCGACGCACTGCTGTTCGCGGCGGTGTTCTGCCTGCTGGTCGTCCGGCCGCAGGGACTGATCCGGTCCGGACAGGGGGTGCGGGTGTGAACGGGCTTCTTCGACGGGCCGGCGGCGCCCTCGGCGTCCCGTCGGCGCTGTTCGCGGGGATCGTCGTGGTGGCGCTGCTCGCCACCACCGGGCCGGCGTCGCTGGAGCGGCTGGCGGTGGGCGGGCTGGTCAACATCGTGCTCGTCATCGGGCTGTACGTGTTCGTCGGCAACTCCGGCGTGTGGTCGTTCGGGCACATGAGCTTCGCCCTGGTCGGCGGCTACGTCGCCGGGCTGCTCGCGCTTCCGGTGCGGCTCAAGGGCCAGCTGCTGCCCGACGCCCCGGCCCTGGTCCGGGAGCTGCACGCCGGGCCGTTCGTCGCGGTCGTGGTGGGTGGGCTGGTCGCGGCGGTCGTGGCCGTGGTGGTGGCGGTGCCGCTGTCCCGGATCGGCGGGCTCTCCGCCGGGCTCGCGACGGTGTCGCTGCTGATCGCCTTCTCCGCCGTAGCCGCCCAGTGGCAGTCGGTGACCCGCGGGCAGAAGGGTCTCTCGTCGATACCGACGAGCACGACGATGCCCGTGGCGCTGGGCTGGGTACTGGTGGCGCTGCTGCTCGCCTGGGCGTACCAGCGCTCGTCGTTCGGGATCCGCTTGCGGGCGTCCAAGTCCGACGAGGTCGCCGCGGCCGCGTCGGGGATCTCGGTGCCCGTGCAGCGCGGGGTGGGATTCGTGCTGAGCGCGTTCCTCACCGGGATCGGCGGGGCGCTGTTCGCCCTGCAGCTCGGCTCGATCAACCCCGACGTGTTCTACCTCGACTACACCTTCCTGATCATCACCATGCTCGTCCTCGGCGGCGCGGGCTCGCTCACCGGGGCCGTGGCCGGCAGTGTCGCGGTGTCGGCACTGGCGGAGGTGCTGCGCCGCGCGGAAGGCGGGTCGCTGCTCGGGCTGCCCGTGCCGGCCCGTCCCGGTCTCGCCGACGTCGTCCTCGGCGTCGTCCTGGTCGTGATGCTGTTGCGTCGCCCGAGCGGGCTCACCGGCGGCCGCGAGCTGCGGCTGCCTCGCCGACGTGGCGAGCGACACCGGCCCCCGGCCGTCACCCGGGACGCATCAGAACCGATTGCCCTGGCGGGAGCCGTCGCCGGGGCCGGCCCAGAAACCCGGCGAGAGGACTCACGATGACGAACCGTTCCCCTGTAGGCGTGCTGGTGCACGGCACCACCCCGCCCGACAAGCTCGTCGACGTCTGTGTCGGCATCGAGGACGCCGGTTTCGGCGAGCTGTGGCTCAGCGAGGACTACTTCTTCCTCGGCGGCCCGACGAGCGCCGCCATGGCCCTGCAGGGCACGCGCGAGATCCCGGTGGGGATCGGCATCCTGTCCGCCGTGGTGCGGCACCCCGCCGTCACCGCGATGGAGGTCTCCACCCTCAGCCTGGCCTACCCCGGACGGCTGATCACCGGCATCGGGCACGGCGTGCCCTTCTGGACGAAGCAGATGGGGCTGTACCCGAAGTCCCCCATGCGGTCGTTGCGCGCCGTGATCGAGACGACCCGCGCGCTGCTCGCCGGGGAGACCCTGACCATCGACGACGGCCCGTTCGTGTTCGACCAGGTCTCGCTGGTCCACCCCAACCCGGCGGGCGTGGAGCTCTACGCCGGGGTGATCGGGCCGAAGTCGCTCGAGCTGGCCGGGGAGATCGCCGACGGAACGGTCATGTCCGTCATCGCCGCCCCGAAGTACCTGGAGTTCGCCCGGCAGCACATCGCCGCCGGGGCCGCGAAGGCCGGCCGCGACGCCGCCGCCCACCGCATCCCCACCTTCGCCATCTACCGGGCGGACCTCGACGGCGACGTGGCCCGCGCCGCCGCCCGGGAGGCGCTCGCCTTCTACCTGCAGGCGGTCGGCCCGACCCCGATGACCGGCGTGTACGGCATCAACGAGCGGCTCGCCGAGATCCTCGCGCTGGGCGACCTCGACCGGATCACCGCCGCCCTGCCCGAGGAGTGGGTGGACACCTTCACCATCGCCGGGACGCCCAAGGAGTGCGTCGGCAAGATCCGGGCGTTCCTCGACGCCGGCGCCACCTCCGTCGTCCTGGCCCCGTTCCCGGCGGAGGCCAACGACGCGATCCTCGAGCTGACCGCCGCCGACGTCCTGCCCCACCTGTAGAGAGGCCCCCATGAGCGAGATCGTGTTCTTCCTGACCACCTTGGCATCCGAGGACGTGCGCGAGGCCTACGAGCAGTGGGTCCGCGAGGTCGACCAGCCGACGGCGGAGGCGCTGCCCGGCGTCGAGCGGTACCGGGTGGTCCGGCTGGAGGGCCCGGTGATGGACGGCGTCGCGGCCCCCTCCTACAGCTACATCGAGATCATCGAGGTCAGCGACCTGGCGACCTACCAGAAGTCGATCGGCGCGACCCCGGCGAGCTTCTTCGACCAGTTCCGCAGCTACATCAGCGGCTTCGACGCGGTGGCCGGGACGGTCGTGCAATGACGGCCCCCACCCGTCTCGCCCGGCCCCGGGTGGAGGTGCCGGGGTCGGTCGACGAGGCGGTGCGCCGGCTGGCCGAGCTCGGCCCCGACGGCGCCGCCCTCGCCGGAGGGACCTGGCTCATGCGGTCGCCCGCGCCACCGGCGACCTTCGTCGCGCTGCACCGGATCGCCGAGCTGCGCGGGGTCGCCGCCGGGACGTGGGGCGCCCTCACGACCCACGCCGAGCTAGCAGCCGCGCCCCTGCCACCCGCCCTGCGCGCCCTGCGCACGGCCGCGCGGACGTCGGCGTTCCCGCAGGTCCGCAACGTGGCGACGCTCGGCGGGAACCTCAACGCCCGCGGGTTCGCCGAGGCAGACCTGGTCCCGGCCCTGCTCGCGCTCGACGCGACCGTGGAGGTCGCGACCACGGCCGGACGGCACCGGATCGGGGTCGAGGGCTACCTGCGGTCGGCCCACGGCGACAGCGCCGATCCGGCCGCGTTGCTGGTCTCGGCCGGCGCGTCCGCCCCGGCGGGCCGCCGCTCCGGATACGCCCGGCTGACCGTGCGCGGCGGCGGCGAGTACGCGCTCGTGTCCGTGGCGATCTCCGCCGATCTCGACGGGGCGGGCGTCGCGTCCGCGGTCCGCGTCGCCGTCGGGTCGGTGGAGGCCCGTGCCCGGCGGTGTCCCGAGGCCGAGGCGGCGCTCGCCGGCACCACTCTCGACGAGGCCGCCGCCCGCGCCGCCGGGCAGGCCGCGGCGGCCGTCCTGACCCCGCGGGACGACCTGCTGGCACCGGGCTGGTACCGCCTCGAGGTCCTGCCCGCGGTGTTCGCCCGCGCCGCGGCCGACTGCCTCACCGATCCGGCCACCGACCACGACACCGGGGAGGCCCCGTGAACTACCGGCTGACCGTCAACGGCCGCGCCGCCGAGGTCGACGTGCCCGGCGGGACCCCGCTCTCCGACGTGCTGCGCGACCACCTGCACCTGCGCGGCACCAAGGTCTCCTGCGGGACGGGCCGCTGCGGTTCCTGCACCGTCCGGCTCGGCGACCGGGCCGTCGCGTCCTGCCTGCTGCCGGTCGCCCTCGCCGAGGCCGAGCCGGTCACCACCGTCGAGGGGCTCAGCGCGCCGGACGGGCCGCTGCACCCCGTGCAGGAGGCGATGGTCTCCTGCCACGGCGTGCAGTGCGGGGCCTGCACCCCCGGCATGGTGATGACCCTGAGCACCTTCCTCGACACCACGGCCGATCCGGACGCCGGGCAGGTCCGCGAGGCGCTCACCGGCAACCTCTGCCGGTGCACCGGTTACCACACCATCGTCGACGCGGCCCTGACCGCGGCGGCGGCCACCCGGACCCCGAGGGAGGACCGGCCGTGACCGCATTGTCCGAGCCCGCCGCCCGTGCCGTCCCCGCGACCGGCGCCGTCGGCCGCTCGATCCCCAGGCCGGACGCCGAGGCCAAGGTCCGCGGCGCCGCCGTCTACACCGTCGATCTCGCCGAGGCGGGCATGCTGCACGCCGCGGTTCTCCGCGCGGAGCTCTCCGCCGCGCGGATCACCCGGCTCGACACCTCCGCCGCGGCCGGCCTGCCGGGCGTGCACGCCGTCGTGACCGGGGCGGACGCGCCCGCCCTGTCGGGCATGCTGGTGGTCAAGGACCAGACCGTGTTCGCGATCGACACCGTTCGCTACGCGGGGGAGCCGATCGCCGCCGTCGCCGCCGAGACCCCCGAGCAGGCCGCGGCGGCGCTGGCCGCGATCGAGCTGGAGCTCGAGCCGCTCGACCCGGTCGTCGACCTGGACGCGGCCGTGGCGCCCGACGCCCGGCTGATCCACCCCGGCTGGGCGGACTACGCGGCGCCGGTCGACGGTTTCCGCAGTGGCAACATCGCCTGGGACGCCCGCCTGGAGAAGGGCACGGACGAGGAGTGGAGCGCCGCGTTCGCCGCGGCGCACCGAGTGGTGAGCGACGAGTTCCGTGTCCCCCGCCAGCACCAGACGCCGCTGGAGCCGCACGCCTGTGTGGCCCGCTACACCACCGGCCGCTACACCGTGCACACCTCCACCCAGTTCCCGCACTCGGTCCGCAGCCGAACCGCCGAGCTGCTGGGCATCCGGCCGTCGGCGGTCCGCGTGCTCGTGCCGACCGTCGGCGGCGGGTTCGGCGGCAAGCTCGACGCGATGCTGGAGCCGATGGCGTGCCTGCTCGCCCGACGATCGGGGCGGCCGGTCCGGCTGGTCAACAGCCGCGCCGAGGAGCTGGCCACCGCCGGCCCGCGGGAGAACGCGGTCCTGCGGCTGCGCACCGCCGTCGACGCCGAGGGCCGCATCCTCGCGCAGGAGGCGGACGTCCTCACCGACAACGGCGCGAACTCCAGCGGCGAGACGGTCATCTGCGCCGGGCTGCCGGCGCTCGCCCTCGGGTCGACCTACCGCATCCCGCTCGCCCGGTACCGCACCCGCGTGGTCTACACCAACACCGCGCCGACGGCCGCGTTCCGCGGGGTCGGCGGCCCGTACGTCGTGTTCGCCCAGGAGTCGCACCTCGACCACGTCGCCCGCGCGCTGGGTGTCGACCGGCGCGAACTGCGGCTGCGCAACGTGCTGCGGCCCGGCGAGGCCATGGTCAACGGCCAGGCCCTCGACGACCCGATCCTCATCGAGGCCCTGGAGTCGGTGGAGCGCCGCGCGCCGTGGGACCGGGAGCGACCGGCGACCCCGGGGAAGCTGCGGGGCAAGGCCGTCGTGCCACTGACCTGGCTCACCAACCCCGGCCCCGGCGAGGCGTCCGTCTCGCTGTCCGACGACGGGACCGTCCTGGTCACCACCGCGGCGACGGAGATCGGCACCGGCGCGATCCAGACCGGGGTGCGGCAGATCGTCGCCGAGCGGCTCGGCGTGCACGTCGACGACGTGCTGGTGTCCACCCCGGACACCGATGCCGCGGGCTTCGACAACGGCGCCCAGGGCAGCCGCACGACCTACGGTGCGGGCAACGCGGCCGGCGAGGCCGCGGGGGAGCTGCGCGAGCAGATCCTGCGAACCGCAGCGGACATGCTGGAGGCGGCGGAGACGGACCTGGAGATCGCCGGCGACGTCGTGCAGGTCGCGGGCAGCCCCGGCGCGTCGGTCACCCTCGCCGCGGTCAGCGCGGCCGCGATGTGGTCCAGCGGGCCGCTGTCGGCCACCGGCCGGTTCGTCGCGCAGCCCCCCGAGTTCGACGCCGGCTGCGTGATCGGCGGCCTCTTCAGCACGATCAACGCCACCTCCTCCCACGCCCATGCCGCCGAGGTGGAGGTCGACCCGGACACGGGCGAGGTCACGGTGCTGACCTATGTCGTCGCCCAGGACGTCGGTCGGGCGATCAACCCGGCGATGATCGTCGGCCAGGTCAACGGCGCCGTGGCGCAGGGCGTCGGCTACGCGCTGTACGAGGACCTGCGGATCGGGCCGGACGGGCGGGTGCTCGACCGGAACCTGGAGACCTACCGGATCCCCACCGCCCTGGACGTGCCGCCGATCGACCTGGAGATCCTGGAGAACCCGCTCCCGACCGGGCCCTACGGCGCCAAGGGCGTGGCCGAGCCGCCCATCGTGCCGGTGGCGGCGGTGCTCGCCTGCGCCGTGTCGGACGCGATCGGGGTGACGGTGACCGACCTGCCGCTCTCCCCGTTCGCCGTGCTCGCGGCCCTGCGGGCCAACCGTCGATGACGCCCCCTGGCCCGCTGCTCGCCGAGGACGAACGCCTCGGCGAGCCGGCGGGTCCGGTGACGGGCCGGATTCTTCGTCCTGCTCGCCGATTTCCTGCTCGCGGGATTCGGCGTATACCACGCGCCGTCATGTATCCGAATCATTCGCGAAACATTTTGTCGGCTTGCACTTGTGGGCCTGAAACTGTGGCGAATGGTCCATGGTCGGGCCGTAGGGCGTTGCCTAGGTTCCACTTCATGATGATCCGCACCGCACAAGAGAGCGGTCAGGAGATCGGATTCCGACGGAATCCGGTCCGGGCGTGATCGTCGACCGGGCGACGGGACCGAGGCGATCGAGCGTCCCACCCACCACGCCACCCCGAGCTCGGCGGCGCCGCGGACCCGTCGTGTGCCGCCGTACCACTGGTGACCTGAGGAGCGACTAGCTGCGCCATGACCATCACCGAACCCGTTCAGAGCCAGACCAAGTACACCGGGGCGCGGATCCGGCGCACAGAGGATCCCCGCCTGCTGGCCGGCCGAGGCCAGTACATCGACGACGTGACCGTGCCCAAGATGCTCCAGGCGGCCGTCCTGCGCAGTCCCCATCCCCACGCCCGGATCACGGGCATCGACACCAGCCGGGCCCGCGCGCTCCCCGGCGTGTTCGACGTGATCACCGGCCAGGACCTCGCCGCGGTCGCGGACCAGCAACCGGTGATCTGGTTCCCGATCCCCGAGCAGCGGATCGCCAGGACCCACGCGCTCGCCGTCGACCGCGTCCGCTGGGTCGGTCAGGCGGTCGCCGCCGTCGTCGCGACCGACCGCTACGTCGCCGAGGACGCCCTGGAGCTGATCGAGGTCAGCTACGAACTGTTGCCGGTCGTGGCGGACCTCGACGCGGCGCTCGCACCGGACGCCCCCAAGCTGTACGACGACTGGCCCGACAACGTCAGCGGCTCGCTGACCTACCGGAACGGCGATGCCGACGAGGCCTTCGCCTCCGCGGACCTCGTGGTCGGCGGCAGCTTCAGCCACGGCCGCGCCTTCGGCTGCCCCTTGGAGCCCCGCGGATGCATCGTGAACTGGGACTCCTTCGAGGGCACGCTCGACGTGTGGCTCTCCACGCAGTCCCCCAACCTCGCCCGTGACCTGCTGGCCGAGGTCTTCGACGTGCCGGTCCACAAGATCCGGGTCCGGACCCCCCACATAGGCGGCGGCTTCGGCAACAAGTTCGACTTCTACGGTGAGGAGGTCATCGCCGCCGTCCTCTCGCGGCGCACCGGCCGACCCGTCAAGCTGCTCGAGGACCGCGCCGAGAGCTTCGTCGCCACCGGCCACTCGCGCGACCAGCGCCTCGACTTCGAGATGGCCCTGAGCCAGGACGGCACGATCCTCGGGCTGCGCGGCACGTCCTACGGCGTACTCGGCGGCGCACTCGGCACCGTCGGCTCCGGGCCGCCCTGGGCGTCGGTACTGACCAGCATGGGGCCGTACAAGATCCCCAATCTCGAGCTGCACCTCAAGGCGGTCGTGACGAACCGCGCGCCGTACGGCTCCTACCGTGGCTGGGGAGCGCCCAAGGGCAACCTCGTGCACGAGCGGCTGATCGAGATGGCCGCCCGCGAGCTGGGGATGGACCGCGCCGAGATCCGGCGGAAGAACTTCCCCGCGCCCGAGGAGTTCCCGTACTTCACCGGCGCGATCTTCACCTACGACAGCGGCCGCTACGCCGACTGCCTCGACCTGGCGATGAGCAAGGTCGACGAGCTGGGCTGGCGCGAGCGTCAGGCGGAGGCGCGTGCGGAGGGGCGCCACGTCGGGATCGGGTACTCCTTCCACATCGAGCCGAGCGGGTACGGCCCCAGCCGGATCCTCAACCTGGCCGGGCTCGCGCACTCCGGCTTCGACGAGGCCGTGGTGCGGATGGACTCCGGCGGAAAGGTCACCATCTACACCGGGCAGATCAACATCGGGCAGGGAACCCACACGATCTACTCCCAGCTGGCGGCGGACACGCTCGGCGTCCCCATGGACGACGTGGTCGTGGTGACCGGCGACACCGACTCCTGTCCCTACACCGGGTACGGCACCGGCGGCAGCCGGGCCGCCACGCTCGGCGGCGCGGCGATCCTCCGGGCGAGCGAGCGGCTCCGCGGCAAGGTCTTCCGAGTGGCCGCGCAGCTGCTCGAGGCCTCCCCCGACGACCTGCAGATCGACAGCGGCACGATCAGCGTGCGGGGAACGTCGGGACCGTCGGTGACCACCCGCGACGTGGGGGACGCGGCCTACCGCCGCCTGCTCGACCGGCTTCCCGACGACGAGATGCCCACCCTCGAGGAGGTCGACGTCTTCGACCCGGTCAACATGGCGACCTCCTTCGGATGCGCGGCGCTGCTGATCGAGGTCGACCCCGAGACCGGGACCGTGTCGATGCTGGACTGCCTGCAGGCCCACGACTGCGGCACGGTGATCAACCCGATGCTGGTGGACGGTCAGCTCGCCGGCGGGCTGGCGCAGGCCATGGGCGGGGCCCTGCTCGAGGAGCTGGTCTACGACGAGGAGGCCCGGCTCCGGACGGGGAGCTTCCGGGACTACCTGCTCCCCACGGCCACAGACATCCCGCCGTTCCACTTCTATCACCAGGAGACACCGGCACCCGACATCCCCGGTGGGATGAAGGGCGTCGGCGAAGCGGGCACGATCGCCGGCGTCTCGCTCGTCGCGAGCGCGATCGACGACGCGCTCACCGAGTTCGGCGTCACGGTGACCCGTTTTCCCGTCACCCCGCCCCGGCTGCTCGAGCAGATCCGTGAGGCGACGTCGCACAAGGAGGGATCGCAGTGAAGCCCGCAGCAGTCGGTTACGCCCGGGCCGGTGACGTGCAGGAGGCGGTCGCCCTGCTCAGCCAGCACGGCACCGACGCCAAGGTGCTCGCCGGCGGACAGAGCCTGGTACCCCTGATGTCCTTCCGGCTGGCCCGGCCCTCGGTCCTGGTCGACCTCAACCGGGTCGGGTCGCTGGACTACGTCCGGGACGAGGGCACGAGCCTGCTGGTCGGCGCCATGGCCCGGCAGCGCGACGTCGAGACGAGCCCCCTGGTGGCCGAGGCGGCCCCGCTGCTGGCGGAGGCGCTGCGGCACGTCGGCCACGTCACCAACCGCAACCGCGGGACCGTCGGCGGGAGCCTGGCGCATGCCGACCCCGCCGCCGAGCTGCCGACCCTGGTCACCGGGCTGGGCGGCGAGTTGCTGGTGGAGGGCCCGGCGGGTCCCCGCAGCATCGCGGCCGAGAACTTCTTCGTCGGACCGTTCACCACCGCGATGGAGTACAACGAGGTCCTGACCGCCGTGCGGCTCCCGCGGCTGCCCGCCGGAACCGGGGTCGCCGTCGAGCAGCTGGCCCGCCGGCACGGCGACCTCGCCATGGTGGGCGTGGTCGCGGCGGTCCACCTGGGCCCCGACGGCTCGGTCGACCTGGTCCGGCTCGCCGCCAGCGGGGTCGGCCCGGTTCCGGTCCGGCTGCATGCGGCGGAGGCAGTGCTCGTCGGTGCGCCCCCGACCGACGAGGCGATCGACGACGCGGCCGCGACGGTGGCCGCCGCCGTCCGGCCGCCCGACGACATCCACGCCCCCGGGTCCTACCGGCGGGACATGGCCGGGCTGCTGCTCAAGAGGGCCGTGAAGACGGCGATCCAGCGAAGTGAGGCGAGCGCGTGAACGACAAGCAGAGTGTGTCGACGACGATCAACGGCCACGTCTACACGGCGGACTGCGAGCCCCGGCTCACGCTGGCGGACTTCATCCGCCACCAGTGCGGTCTCACCGGAACCCACCTGGGCTGTGAGCACGGTGTGTGCGGCGCCTGCACGATCATGGTGGACGGCCGCACGGCCCGCGCGTGCCTGATGCTGGCGGTCCAGGCGGACGGCTGCACCATCACCACCGTGGAGGGGATGGCGGACGGCGACCGGCTGACCCCGCTGCAGGAGGCATTCTGGAACAACCACGGCCTGCAGTGCGGCTTCTGCACGCCCGGGATGTTGATGTGTGCGACGGAGCTGCTGGAGAGCAACCCGGACCCGACGGCCACCGAGGTCCGGGAGCGCCTCTCCGGCAACCTCTGCCGCTGCACCGGATACGACTCCATCGTCACGTCGGTCCTCGACGCGGCGGAGAAGCAGCGGAGCTGACGCTCGTCGTCCGGGAGCGGACCGGGCCGCCCGCCCGAGGCCGGGACGATGTCCGGCCCGGTTCCCTCCTGGCGTCCCACGGCACCACCCGGTGGTCCCGGGGGCCCGTGCCCGCCCGGCCCGCCCGCGGGGGCGAGCCGCGGCGGTCGTCGGCCGGGTTCAGGGAGGCGCCCATCGGGCCGAAGGCACGTCCTCCGGGCCGCAGGTCGCTCCCGCAACCAGGTCCAGGGCCTCCTCGAGCACCTCGGCCACCGGGATCTGACCGAGGAACGAGGGCCGGTGCGCGCAGCCCTCTCCGGGGCGATGCGGGAAGCCGGCCGTGCTGGCGTCGACGCCGCACACCGGGCAGAGCACGGTCCAGCTCAGGAGCGGCCGGTGCCGCGTCCGGACGGTCGCCGCGGCGTTGATCGCGTTGCCGCACCAGTACAGCCCGACGGTCGCGGCACCGGCCGCGCGCGCGAGGTGCAGCGGCCCGGAGTCGTTGGCCACCACCACCGCGCACCGACCGAGCACGGCAGCCAGCGTGCCCAGGCCCGTGCGGCCGGTCAGGTCGTGCAGCGCGACGGCGGCGTGGCTGCGCACCTCCGCGCTCACGGGCAGGTCGGCGGCCGAGCCGACGAGCACCGGGCGCACTCCGGCGGCGGCCAGGCCGGCGGCGACGGCGGCGAACCGCTCCGCCGCCCAGCGCCGACGCGGATCACCGGCACCGGCGTGCAGCGCGACCCACGGCCCGTCGCCGGGCAGGAGCTCGGCCGCGGCCGCCTGCTCCTGGTCGGACACCGCGAGCAGGGGGTACTCCGGCGGCCCGTCGGCCCCCACCAGCGCGACCACCTCGAGGTACCGGAACACCTCTGCCTGGTAGTAGCGGTACGGCACTGTCGCGTCGAGCGGAGCGGCGTCGTCGGCGCGCAGACCGATGGACCACCGAGCGCCGAGGGCCCGCACCAGGGGATTCGACGCGGTCCCGCCGCCGTGCAGCTGCACAGCCAGGTCGTAGCGGTAGGCGCGGGCCCCGGCGAGGAACTCCGGCAAGGCGGACGCCGGCGGCGCCCCGCCCGGCTGCCCCGCCAGCCCGGCCACCTGCGGTACCACCACGACCCGGTCGACGGTCCCGGGGCGGCCGGACAGGAAGTCCGCCTGCCAGGCTCCGCCGAGCAGCGTGACCTCGGCCTCGGGGAAGGCGCGGCGCAGCGCCGCCAGCGCCGGGGTGATCATCAGGTAGTCCCCGAGCGCGTTGCACCGCAGCACGGCGATCCGCCGCACCCCGTCCCCGTCCTGGCTCACGCCGACCTCCCGATACCGCCCTGCAGCCCGAGGGTGACCATGAGCGGCGGCCGTCGTCCTCGGACGGGACGTGGTACCCACAGAGGGTGCGGGCCATGCGCGGTGTGGCCGCGTCGAGGAGGTCAGGACTGCGAGCGGACCGCGCCCCGGCCGCGACGGGACTCCTGCAGCGCGGTGAGATCGCCCGCCTCGAGCGCGGTCCAGAAGCGCAGGGCCGCGTGCTCCATCTCCAGGCCCAGTTCGAGGGTGAGCATGCGGGGCCGCAGCGACGGGTCGTCGCCGAACCGCTCCACCATGTCCTCGTACTCCGCGATGCGGTCCTCGTGCTGGCGGATCTGGTCCCGGGCCAGCGCGAAGACGTCCCCGGGCTCGCCGGCCTCGTTGAAGAACAGCTTGAGCTCCGCGATGTCCCGCAGCTCGAAGTGTTCCTCGGTGGGCGAGGCGAGCCAGGTCCGCAGGGCCTCCCGGCCCGCCGTGGTGAGCGAGTAGGTCTTGCGCCGACGCCCGGAGTCCTCGGTGGACAGGGCGAGCAGGCCCAGCGCCGCCAGCCGCTCGGGCTCCGAGTAGAGCTGCGCGTGCGGGAAGTTCCAGAAGTAGCCGACCGAGTGCGCGACGCCGCGCTTGAGGTCGTACGGGGTCGACGGACCGCGCAGGGCGATCATGCCGAGCACGACGTAGGAGGTGGGGGACAGGCGGACCTCGGCCACGAAACTCCTCGGGGTCGGCAGCGCACGCGTCGGTCGAGCCTGCACTGCGTGCCTGTGCAGTCTACGAAAGGGGTACCCGGCACTGTGCCGAAATCCCCGTCTTGCCGACCAACAATCTGAACTGTACCGTACGTTTCAGACGGTCATGGGAGGCTTCATGGATCTGGCGACGGCGTTGCGAGGAGCGGCAGAGCGCTACCCCGACCGCTTCGCGGTCCGCGGCGCAGGGCGTCATCTCGTCTATCGGGAGTGGGACGCGCGCACGAACGCGCTGGCCAGGGCCCTGCAGGCGGTGGGGGTCAAGCCCGGCGACCGCGTCGCACTCGCGTTGACGGGCGGCGAGCCGCTCGCGAGCCTGCACCTGGCCGCGCAGAAACTGGGCGCGGTCTCGGTTCCGCTCTCCACCCGGTTCTCGCCGGACGAGCTGCGGCACTGCATCGAGGACTGCGGCGCGGTGGCGCTCGTGGTCGACGACGCCAACGCCGAGCGCGGCGCGGCCGCGACCTCGGGCGGCGGACCCCGGCTGCACACCGCGGCGGAGCTCGACGAGCTGGCGGCCGGCGAACCCGACGGCGACCTGCCGACGGTGCCGGACGAGTCCGCGATCAGCGTCATGCTCTACACCTCCGGCACCACGGGACGGCCCAAAGGCGTCCCGCGCACGCACCGGGCCGAGCACTCGGCGGCGGTGGCGCACGCCGTGCAGACCCAGCAGCGCATCGGCGAGGTCGTGCTCGGGGTCATGCCGATGTTCCACACGATGGGCCTGCGCACCCTGCTGACCAGCATCGTGGTGGGCGGCACCTGGGTCGCGCAGCCGGCGTTCGACGCCGAGGCTTCTCTCGCGCTGATCCTCGAGGAGAAGATCAGCTCGCTGTACCTGGTGCCGACCATCTACTGGTCCCTGCTGCGCAGCGGGCGGCTCGGTGACGCCCGCGCCCTCGACCGGCTCGCCTACGCCGGCGCCGCGATGACGCCGTCGCTCGCCGAGCAGCTCGCCGCCGAGGTGCGTCCGGGGTCGTTCGTCAACCACTTCGGCAGCACCGAGATCTACACGTTCACCGTCAACCCGGACGTCGTCGCCAAGCCCGCCTCCGCCGGGCGGGCCGGGATCTTCTCCCGCGTGCGGCTCGTGACCCCCGAGATCGGGGCCCCGCCGGACGCGCTGGTGCCTGACGGCGAGCAGGGACAGGTGATCGTGTCCCTGGAGAGCCCGGAGGCGTTCGCCGGCTACTGGCAGCGCCCGGACGCGAACGAGAAGTCCATCCGGGACGGCTGGTACTACACCGGAGACCTGGCCGTCGCCGACGAGGACGGTGACCTTTGGGTGGCCGGCCGCGTCGACGACATGATCAACTCGGGCGGGGAGAACCTGTACCCGGACGAGATCGAGGCGGCGCTCGCCCGGTGCGCCGCGATCGACGACGTCGTGGTCGTCGGCCTGCCCGACGAACGCTGGGGCCAGGCGGTCACGGCGTTCATCGTTCCCGCGGCCGGCACCGATCCGATCGATGCCGCCGAGAAGACGCTGGCCCACGCGCGCAGTGCGCTGCCGTCGCTGAAGCGGCCCAAGAGAGTGATCGCCGTCGACGTCATCCCCCGGTCGGGCGTGGGCAAGACCTTGCGCCGCGTCCTCTCCGCGGGTGACTACGACGCGAAGGGAGAAGCTCGTGGCTGACCATGCCCCGGTGACGGAGGGCGGCACGCCCCGCTGGAACCCGGCCCGCGTCGAGGACGCCGCGCTCGTCACCGGCGGCGGTCGGTTCCTCGACGACATGGATCCCCTGCCGGGGACCCTGGTGGCCACCGTCGTGCGCTCCACCCAGCCCCACGCCCGCCTCGTGTCGGTCGATCTCAGCCGCGCCCGCGCGCAACCCGGTGTCGCGGCCGTGATCGGGCCGGAGGAGGTCAGGGCCGCCGTGCGGCCCTTCCCCCTCTCGACGACGACGCCGATGGCCTACTACCCGACGGCCCTCGACAAGGTCCGCTTCGTCGGCGAGCCGATCGCCGTCGTGGTCGCCTCGGACCGCTACACCGCCGAGGACGCCGCCGAGCTGGTCACCGTGGAGTACGAGTCGCTCGACGCGGTCGTGGCCCCCCGCCCGGCGCTCCTGCCGGACGCGCCGGTGCTGCACGAGGAGGCGGGGGACAACGTCGCCACGGACCGCACCTTCTCGTTCGGGCCGGTGGAGCAGGCCTTCGCCGACGCGGCGCACGTCGTCGAGGCGGACTACGACTTCCCGCGCTACTCCTCGGTCCCGATGGAGTGCTACTCGGTCATCGCGAACTGGCAGGACACGGCCGACGGGCCCGCGGTCGAGACGTGGGCGAACTTCCACGGCCCGTTCACCATGGTGCCGGTCATGGCCGGGGCCCTCGGCATCCCGACCTCCCGCGTCCGGCTCCACGTGCCCGCCGACATCGGTGGCAGCTTCGGCATCAAGGCGGGCATCTACCCGTACGTGGTGCTGATGGCGCTGGCGTCGAAGCACGCCGGCACCCCGGTGCGCTGGACCGAGGACAGGATCGAGCACCTCCTCGCCAGCGCCTCGGGCGCCGACCGGGCGATGCGGTTCTCCGCGGCCGTCGCGGACGACGGCACGGTCACCGCGCTGAAGGTCGACCTGGTCGACAACGTCGGCGCCTACCTGCGTCCGCCCGAGCCGTCGACGCTCTACCGCTGCTTCGGCAACATCACCGGTGCGTACCGGATCGGCGCGGTCGAGATCCGGGCGCGAGCGGTGGTCACCAACACCATGCCGACCGGACTGAACCGCGGTTTCGGCGGCCAGCAGCTCTACTTCGGCCTGGAACGGCTGATGGACGCCGTGGCCTCGGCCACAGGGCGGGACGTGGTGGAGGTCCGCCGGCAGAACCTCGTCGACCACTTCCCGTACGAGACGCCCACCGGCGGCGTCTACGACTCCGGGGACTACCCGGCCGCCCTGGACCTCGCGGTGAAGAACGCCGGGCTCGACGAGCTGCGGGCCCGACAGGCCGCGGCGCGCGCCGAGGGCGCCTACTACGGCATCGGGGTCGGCCTCGTCGTCGACCCCTCGGGCACGAACATCGGCTACGTCGGCCTCGCGACCCCCTCGGAGGACCGCAAGCCCGGCCGGGACAAGTCCGGCTCGACCGAACACGTCCGGATCTCGGTCGACATGCAGGGTCTGGTCACCGTCATGCTCGGCAGCGTCCCCCAGGGGCAGGGGCACGCCACGGTCGCCCGGTCGATCGCCGCCCGGCGGCTGGGTCTGCCCGAGGAGCAGGTGCGGGCCATCGTCGACATGGACACGAGCACGACGCCGTGGACGGTCACCTCGGGCAGCTACTCCTCCCGGTTCGCGCCGCTGGTGACCAGCGCGGTCGTCGAGGCCGCGGACCGGATCGCGGCCACGGTCCGCGCGGCGGGCTCGGTGCTGCTGGACCTGCCTCCCGAGGAGCTCGAGCTCGTCGACGGGAAGGTCCGCCACCGCGACGACCCCGAGCGCGCGGTGCTGTTCCGGCACGCCGCCGGGGTGGTGCACTGGGATCCCGGGGCGCTGCCGGAGGGCGTGTCCGCGAGGCTCTACGAGGAGGCCGCGTTCACCCCGCGGGAGGTCCGCGCCGCCACGAAGGACGACCGGATCAACTCCTCGCTGTGCTACGGGTTCGTCGCCGAGCTCGTCGCCGTGCGGATCGACCCGGACACCCTCGAGATCAGCATCGACCGGGTCTCGTCCGTGCACGACGCCGGCACCGTGCTCAACCAGCAGCTGCTGGACGGGCAGGTGCACGGCGCGCTCACGCACGCGCTCGGCGGGGCCATGTACGAGGAGTTCACCTACGCCGACTCGGGCCAGCCGACCTCGGCCACCTTCCTCGACTACCTGTGCCCGACCAGCGCGGAGGCCGGCTACGACCTGCGCACCGACCACATCGTCAGCCCGTCACCGCTCACGCCCCTGGGAGCCAAGGGCTGCGGCGAGGGCTCCTCGATGAGCTTCCCGGTCGCGTTCGCCAACGCCGTCGCGGACGCGTTGGGCCCGCACGGCATCGAGATCACCCGCCTGCCCCTGCACGGCGAGGTGCTGCACCAGCTTTTCGAGAACACCACCACGAAGGAGATCCACTGACATGGCGCTGACCGGCGGAGACGTCCTCCTCGAGCGGAGCGCGGACGGGCGCGTCGCGTACCTGACGCTGTCGCACGGCAAGTACACCGTCGTCACCTGGCAGATGCGGCAGCTCGTCGCGGACCGCTTCGCGGAGATCGACGCCGACAAGGACATCCGCGTCGTCGTCGTCCGCAGCGACGGCGAGCACTTCACCTCGGGCGGCGACATCGCCGGGTTCATGGAGGTCGACCCGATCGACTTCACCGACCTGGGCCACAACGTCACCGCGCCGGCGCGCAGCACCAAGCCCGTCATCGCGGCGATCGACGGCTACTGCTTCGGCGTGGGGCTGGAGATGGTGCTGTCCTGCGACATCCGGCTGGCCACCCCGCGCAGCCAGTTCGCGCTCCCGGAGATGAACCTCGGCATGATCCCCGGTTCAGGCGGCACCCAGCGCCTGTCCCGCCTGATCGGGCTGTCCCGGGCGAAGTTCCACATCATGACCGCCACCCGGATCCAGGCCCAGCAGGCGCTGGACTGGGGCATCGTCGCCGAGCTGCACGACGACCGGGACGCGCTGTACGCGGCGGTCGAGCAGCTGGCCGCGAAGATGGCGAACTTCTCCCCGGCCGCCCAGCGGACCGCGAAGGAGGTGCTCGACAAGGGCATCGACGCGCCGCTCTACACCGGCATCGACCTGGAGCGGAAGGCCTACGCGATGCTGCGCTCGACGAACGACTTCGCCGAGGGCGTCAAGGCGTTCGGCGAGAAGCGCAAGCCGGAGTTCACCGGGCGCTGAGCCGCCCCGCGCCCAGACCATTCAGGGAAGGTCCCTCGTGAAAGCAGCACCCTTCGCCTACGTGCGCCCCGCCGACCTCGACGACGTCCTCGACGAGCTGTCCGGCGGGGACGGGAAGGTGCTCGCCGGCGGGCAGTCGCTGGTCCCGGTCCTGGCCATGCGGCTGGGCCGGCCGGCGACCCTCGTCGACGTCACCGCCGTCGAGGAGCTCCACGGGTACGGCGCGTCTGCCGGCGGGCTGCGGATCGGCGCCGCGGTCCGCCAGCGCACGGTGGAACGGTCGGCGGAGGCCCGCGCAGTGCCGCTCCTCGGTCTCGCGCTGCCCTTCGTCGGGCACCGGGAGCTGCGCAGCCGGGGGACCGTGTGCGGCAGCCTCGCCCACGCGGACCCCGCGGCGGAGCTCCCCGCCGTCGCCTGCTGCGTCGGGGCGAAGATCGAGGTCGCCGGCCCCGGGGGCCGGCGCACCCTCGGCGCGAGGGAGTTCTTCGTCGGGGCGATGACGACCGCGGTGACCCCGGAGGACGTCGTCGTGGCCGCCGAGTTCCCGGTGGCCGCGCCGGGTGAGGGTTTCGGGTTCGCCGAGATCGCGCGCCGGCACGGCGACTTCGCACTGGCCGGGGTGGCCACGGCCGTCACCGTGGCCGAGGACGGCACCGTCACCGACGCCCGGCTGACCGGCTTCGGGATCTCGGACCGCCCGGCGTTCCGCGAGGTCACCGACCTGGTCCGGGCCGCGGCGGACGCGGACGACGTCGAGCGCGAGCTCCGCGGGGGCGCCGCGGAGCTGGCCGCCGAGCTCGTCGACACCGGCGGCGACACCCACGGCTCGACCGGCTACCGCCGCCGGCTGTTCAGCGTGCTCGCCGCCCGGGAGCTGGCCAAGGCCCTGCGCCGCGCCCGCGGTTCCCGCGCCTCCGGCCGCCCCTAGCCCACCTGACCCGCTCACGGCGCATCTTCTCCGAGGAGTTTCCGCATGACCCAGCTCGACGACCGGACCGGAAGCACGGCGGACACGGACGCGCGCGCGTCGCACCGCCCGCGTCCGCGTCCGCGTGCCGAGAAGATCCCCGCCGGCGAGCTGGCCGAGGTCTCGATGACGGTCAACGGCGCCGAGGTCACCGTCTCGGTACCGGCCCGGGTACACCTGGCGGACGTCCTGCGTGAGCACCTCGGCCTGACCGGCACCCACCTCGGGTGCGAGCACGGGGTCTGCGGGATGTGCACCGTGCTCGTCGACGGCGACGCCGCCCGCGCGTGTCTCCTGTTCGCGGTGCAGTGCGACGGAGCGGAGATCGTGACCGTCGAAGGCCTCGGCACCGCCGAGGAGCAGCACCCGCTGCAGCAGGCCTTCTCCGCGCACCACGGTCTGCAGTGCGGCTTCTGCACCCCCGGCATGCTGATGAGCAGCTACGACCTGCTCGCGAACCCGCCGGGCGAGACCGAGGAGGAGCTCCCGGAGCAGATGTCCGGGGTGCTCTGCCGGTGCACCGGCTACCGCGGCATCCTCGCGGCGGTCTCGGACGTCGCGCAGGCGTACCCGGACGGCCCGCCCGCGCCGGGCAACTGCGGCGCCCGCACCCTGGTCGGCCGGGGCGGCGGCAGGGGTCCGGCGGGCAGCGCCGACGACGAGGGCGTGGAGACCGGGCCGGCCCTGCCGACCGAGGTGCGCATCCCCGTCGGGGCGCCGTCCGCCAGCGTCTCGGTGACCAGCGCGCTGTCCTCCCCCATCGACGACGTGTGGCCGGTCCTCGAGGACTTCGACCAGCTCGCCCGGTGCCTGCCCGGCGCGCAGCTCGTCGAGGTGCTCGGGGACGATCGGTACCGGGGCCGGGCCACCATCGCGCTCGGGCCGGTCAAGCTGTCCTTCGAGGGCCTGGCCCAGGTCGTCGAGCATGATCGCGACGACCACCGGATGAAGGTCATCGCCCAGGGCGCGGACGCGAGCGGCAGCGCCACCCAGGCCGTGATCACGCTGGCGGCCGTCCCCGACGAAGGGTCGGAGGGCGGGACGCGCCTGCAGGCCGACGCGGAGCTCTACCTCTCCGGCCGGATCGCCCAGTTCGGCAGGGCGCTGGCCGGGGACGTCAGCCGGCGGATGTTCGAGCAGTTCGCCGACGCCGTCGACGAGACCGCCCGGACCGGCACGGCACCCGAGGTCGGGTCCGGCCCCAGCCCGGTGGCGATCGCCGCCGCGGCCCTGCGGGACGCGGTGGGCCGGCGCCTGCGGTCGGCCCGTGCCCGGATCCGCGAGGCCGTCCGCAGGCGGCGCGAGCGGCGCTGACGGCCGGCCGCGTTCGACGCGCGGGATCCGGCGCGACGTGCGCGGTCGACCGCGCGCGTGGAACTGGTGGGCGCGCGCGGCCGAGAGCGCGGCCGCGACCCTGCCCCCGGGTCAGCGGCGCCTGGTTCTCCGCGCGGTGCCGATGCCGGCCAGGTGCAGGGCGGTGAGGAGCAGACCGGCGAGCAGGAACGCGGTCGCGTCGAGGGGACCGAGGGACAGGCTCGCGAGGTGCAGGATGAGGGCGACGGCGAACAGGACGGCTGCGGCGATGGCGGTGATGACGTCCTCCTGGGTGGGCAGGGGCGAAGTCTGACGACCTCAGGTCACGACCGGGCCTCGGCTCCGCACCGGTGGTGCTGCGGTCGACGAGCCGTCGGTGTCGGCCGATGCCGCATCCGGCCGCACCGGATCGGGCGGCCTCGGCAACCCCAGCGCCGACAACAGCTCGCGGTGGTCGTCGAACACTAGGTCCGGGACGCAGTCCTGGTACTCCTTCGTCCCCTGGTCCGAGGTGAACAGCGCGGTCCGCATCCCCGCCTCCCGGGCGCCGAAGACGTCCCGGTGGATGTCGTTCCCGACGTACAGGGTGTGCTCGGCGGCGCCCCCGAGGCCGTCCAGCGCGATGCGGAAGAGCCGGCGGTCCGGCTTGCGGAAGCCGTGGTCCCCGGACACGACGATGGGGTCGAAGTACTCCAGCAGGCCCACCTTGTGGAGCTCACCCCGGGCGTAGGCGCTCTGCGCGTCCGTGACGAGGGCCAGGGGGAACCGTGCGCGCAGGACGTCGAGCACCTCGCGCACCCACGGGTAGAGCCGGAGCCGACGCCGTGAGATGCCGCGACAGGACTCGGCGAGGAACAACGGCATCTGCGCGAGCTTCTCCGCGGGCAGGGCGCGGGTGAAGTCGGTGGCGTGCTCGGTGACGATCCGGCGCCAGATCGCGACCGCGTCGAACTCGGGGTGCTCCTCCTCGCCGGCGTGCCGCTGTTCGTCGAGGAACCGGAAGTAGAGGTCCTTCACCTCGTGCCGGCGCAGGTCGATGCCCTGGTAGATGAGAAAGTGGCCGGCGGCCCGGAACATCGCGTCGTCGTGCTCGTCGGTGCGGATCTCGACGAGCGTCCCGTTCACGTCGAAGGCGATCGCGCGGATGTCGTCCATGGTCCCCGTTCGTCGTCCGGTCAGGAGGCGCTCGTTCACGACGCGCGGAGCAGTTCCTTGGCCTGCGCGACCAGTCTGCCGCCGTAGTCCCGCGGGATGTAGTCGTTGCGCGCGACGCGCAGCAGGTTGAGGGCCATGTAGTACGGCAGCCGGCGGGAGATCGACGCGAACGCGGCGTCCCGATCCGGGAAGTGGCAGCTGTACTCCCACAGGAAGTGGCCGATGAAGGGCTCGGCGCGGTACGGGTCGTGCGTCCCCTGCATGTACGCGTGCTGGAGCTCGCCCGCGACGCGCCCGACGTCGAACATGCGGTCGCCGCGCTTCATCCGCTCCAGGTCGATGGCGCCGACGTCCAGGCCGCCGCCGAAGAGGAAGTTGGCGGGGGTCGCGTCGCCGTGCAGCCAGACCTGCTGGTCCTCCCACATCCGCGGACGGTCCGCCCACAGCCCGCACAGCCATCGGAGCTCGTCGGTGTCCCACTGCCCGATCCGGCCGACGTCCCGCAGGATTCGGAGTTGGACGTCGAGGTAGGAGCAGTCCGCGGTGAAGTCGACGGCGGTCCCGTCGACGGTCCGGTTGTGTTGCGTGGCGAGGTAGTAGGCCAGCGCGGTGAGCCGCCAGAAGAGGTGCCCCGTGTCCCCGTCCCGGATCGCGCGCGAGATGGCGTCGCTGAGCAGCTCGCCGCCGTAGTACTCCAGCGCGAGGACACAGTTGATGTCCCGGTCGAACGCCAGCGGCCGGATCACGTGGTGGGGGGAGCCGACGAGGGCGTACCGCCGCAGCGTCTGGTAGCTCCCGTACTCCCGGGCCGCCGTCCACGCCGCGCGGTCCCGGTCCCGGCCGAACCGGGGGCCGAAGAACTTGCAGATCAGCTTGGTGTCGCTGAACTTCTCCTCGTAGCCGTAGACCTCGTTGCTCCCGCTGAGCCGGAACGCGCGGAAGGCCGGATGCGCCTGGTGCACGCCCATCGGCTCGGCGAGGACACGGCAGAGGAAGCCGTGCATCCGATCGTGCCGGGACACGTATCCGACGAACCGTCCGTCCACCCTGCGGGCCCTCTCACGCGCGATCTGCAGCACGGAACATGCAGGTGAGGGGTGACGGATGCACGACGACGGGCGACGGCACGAGCCCCGTCGCCCTGATCGGGAAGTTAGCAGCGTGGCCGACGGGTGTACAGGACCCGGACGGCGGACGAGGCTAGCCGGGAGATGTCCCAGCTGGAGCGCCGGATCAGGTCCTTGGTGTCCGCGTTGCTCAGCATGAGGGGTACCTCTCGTCCGTGGGCGCCGTCGGCCAGGATCGCGGCGTCGAGGAACTCCGGGTCGAGAGGACGCCACGTGCGGAATCGCTCGTCGAGGATCTGGCCGCCGTCACGGTCGCGGCCGGATCGCGATGGACCCGGACGGGTGCACGGCCGTCCTCCTCGGGGCCCTCCGCCCGGCCGGTAGCAGAATGCCGTGCATGCGGTTCATCCGTCGTTTCGACGAGCTCGGCCGCGACGACGTCGACGTCGCGGGTGGCAAGGGTGCGAACCTCGGCGAGCTCACCCGCGCGGGGTTTCCCGTGCCGCCCGGTTTCGTGCTCACGACGGACGCCTACCGGGCCGTCGTCGAGGCGAGCGGTATCGGCCCGACGATCCTCGAGCTCGCCACGGGCTCGGACCTCGACACGGCGTCGGCCGCGATCCGGGCCCTGTTCGGCTCGGTGAGATTCCCGGACGCGATGGCCCGCGAGCTGCGGGCCTCCCGCAAGGCCCTCGGCGAGGGCCCCGTCGCGGTCCGGTCCTCGGCCACCGCGGAGGACCTCGAGGGCGCGAGCTTCGCGGGCCAGCAGGACACCTACCTCGACGTCGGCAACGGCCGCGGCGAGCTGCTGGGGGCCGTCCGGAGATGCTGGGCCTCGCTCTGGACGGAGCGCGCCATGGCCTACCGCGCCCGGCAGGGGATCGGTCCGGCGGACGTCGCGCTCGCCGTCGTCGTCCAGGAGATGGTCGACGCGGACGCGGCCGGGGTCCTGTTCACGGCGAACCCCGCCACCGGACGTCGTGACGAGGCGGTGATCTCCGCGGCGTGGGGCCTCGGCGAGTCCGTGGTCAGCGGCTCGGTGACCACGGACGACACGGTCGCGGACAAGAAGACCGGGCGGGTGCGCTCCCGCACCACCGCGGACAAGGCGGTCATGACCGTCCCCACCGGGCGCGGCACCGAGGAACGGCCGGTCCCGGCCGGCCTGCGCTCCGAACCCGTCCTCTCCGACGACCAGGTGGCCACGCTGACGGCCCTCGGTACCCGGATCGAGGACCACTTCGGCGGCCCGCAGGACATCGAGTGGGCCCGCTCCGGGACCGCGTTCCGGATCGTGCAGTCCCGCCCGGTCACCGCGCTGCCCGAACCCGAGGCCGCGCCGCCGACGGACTGGCCGGTGCCGGACCCGAAGGCGATCTACGTGCGGGCGAGCATCGTCGAGCAGCTGCCGGACCCGCTCACACCGCTGTTCGAGGAGCTGATCGACGGCTCGGTCACCCGCTCGCTGCAGGCGCTGATGACCGAGCTGCTGGACGCCGGTGTCGTGCGCGACGGCGACGTGGGCCTCCCGACCGTCAACGGTTACGCCTACTACCGCTACTCCCGCGCCGGGATGGCCCGGATCATGCTGCGCAGCCCCGCCGCCCTGCCGGTCCTGGCCGGCTCGAACGGCGAGGCCCGCGCGCAGGTGCGGTGGCGGGAGCGGTCCCGCCCGCGCTACGCCGAGGTCCTCCGGCGCTGGACGGACCGGCCCCTCGACGAGCTGACGACGGACGAGCTGATGGCGGGCGTCGGCGAGCTGCTGGACGCGGGCACGGAGTACTACACCGCGGTTCAGACGATCATCCCGATCGCCGCGTCGAGCGAGGTGGTCTTCACCTGGTTCTACGAGCACCTGGTGCGGCGGCCCGGCGACCCGCCCGCCGTGGCGTTCCTGCTGGGCTTCGACAGCGCGCCGATCCGCGCCGAGAAGTCCCTGTACGACCTCGCGGCCTGGGCGCGGACGACGCCCGACCTGACGGGCGCGCTGCTGGCCGGGCAGAGCACCGAGCGCTGGCCGGAGTGGGACGTCCGCCTCCGCGCCCATCTCGACGCCCACGGCCACACGCTCTACAACATGGACTTCGCCAACGCCGTCCCGGCCGACGACCCGGCCCCGCTGCTGGGCACGGTGCGGTTCTACCTGGGTGGCGGCGGGGCGGACCCGCACGAGCGGCAGCGCGCCTCCGCAGACCGCCGCGAGGCGGCCACGGAGCAGGTCCTGGCCAGGCTGGACCCGCTGCGCCGCAGGACCTTCAGGCAGCTGCTCCGGTGGGCCCAGAAGATCGCCCCGGTCCGCGAGGACGCCCTCGCGGACATGGGCCTGGCGTGGCCGCAGCTGCGCCGGATGCTGCGCGAGCTGGGCCGCCGGCTCGTCGAGGAGAAGGTGATCGACGACCCGGACGACGTCTTCTGGCTGCGCCGCGACGAGGTGCTGCAGGGGCGACCGGGAGCCGTCGAGCAGCGCAAGGAGCTCTGGCGCGGACGGCGCCGCGTCACCCCTCCGCAGGTGCTGCCCCGGGGCTCGTACTGGGAGCGGTTCGACGCGGTGCTGCCGGCGTCGTCCGCGGAGCAGACCGGGAACGTCCTGCGGGGCACCGGCGCGAGCGCGGGCCGGGTCGTGGCCACCGCGCGGGTGCTCGCCGGGCCGCAGGACTTCGGCCGGATGCGGCCCGGGGACGCGCTGGTCGCGAGCATCGCGACGCCCGCCTGGACCTCGCTCTTCGCAATGGCCGCCGCCGTCGTCACGGACATCGGCGGCCCGCTGAGCCACAGCTCTATCGTCGCCCGGGAGTACGGGATCCCCGCCGTGCTCGGCACCGGCGCCGCGACCCGCCGGATCAGCGACGGCGCCCGGATCCGGGTCGACGGCGACGCGGGCACCGTCACCCTGGTCGACGAGCCGGACGAGCCCGACGAGCCGGCCGCCGCCACGGAGCGCCGGTCCCGGACCGCCCTCGTGGCGGCCGGCGGCGGGATCGCCGCCCTCGGCCTGGGCTGGTGGCTCCGCCGGCACCGCTGAGGCTCAAGATCACCCCTCGGGACCGATTTCCGTCGGGTACGGCCGAAATCGGTCCGACGAGACGATCTTCCGGTAGGCCCGGGATTGTGGACGGGAAGTGTCCGCTGCGGTTCCTAGGGTGTCCGCATGCTCACCGACTTCCCGCTGAACCCGATCCTCCCCGCCCAGGACGGCGACCGCGTCCGGGCCTTCTACCGCGACGTCCTCGGGCTCGAACTCCTCTCCGGCCCCGCGGACCCGATGCTGTTCCGGGCGGGCGCGGACACGACGATCGCGCTGACCGAGCTGCCGGAGCGGGTCCCGCCGTCGTACCCCGTGATCAGCTTCAGGGTGCGGGACATCGAGGAGGTGGTCCGCGGCCTGCAGGAGCGGGGCGTGGTCTTCGAGCCCCTCGCCGCGGGCGCCTTCGCCGGGAAGGAGGGCGTCGATCGAGGGGTGATCACGGACTGGGGCCCGGTGCGGTCCGCGTTCCTGAAGGACTCCGAGGGCAACGTGCTCGCCCTCAACGAGTTCCTCTGATCGCGGCGGCCACCACCTGTTCCGCACAGCGATGAGTCCGGAGCCCCGGCGCGGTCACCACTCCCGACCCACTTCCGAGGAGGGGACCGTGCGATGACCGAACCCGTGGCCGAACTCGACGCCCGCTACGGCGAGCCCGACGCCCGACCGATCCCGTGGGCCGAGGTGAGGGCGGCCCTCGGCGCGGCCGAGCTCTTCTGGGTCTCCACCGTCCGCCCGGACGGCCGCCCGCACGTCACCCCGCTGCTCGCGGTCTGGCGGGACGGCGCCCTGCACTTCTGCACCGGCGCGGACGAGCGCAAGGCGCGCAACGTCGCGTCGAACCCGGAGGTCGTGCTCACCACCGGGACGAACGCGCGGCACGGCGGGACGGACCTCGTCGTCGAGGGGCGGGCCGAGCGGGTCACCGATTCCGGCACGCTGAAGGCACTGGCCGGCGCCTGGGAGGACAAGTACGGCGCAGACTGGCACTTCGACGTCCTTGACGGTGGTTTCGACGGCGGCAACGGCCTCGCGCTGGTGTTCCGCGTCGAGCCGACGACGGCGTTCGGCTTCGGCAAGGGTCCGTACAGCCAGACCCGGTACCGCTTCCCGGCCGGTTGAGCGCGGAACCGACGCCCGGTCCCGGCGTCGTCGCGAGCCCGAACGGGCGAGTCGTGGGAATGTAGGCCGATGACACGTACCGACGTCACGATCGTCACCACGGACGGCTCCGCGTCCGGCACCCTGCACGTCCCCGAGGGCGAGGGCCCCTGGCCCGGCGTGCTCGTCTACCCGGACGCCGGCGGCGCCCGCGAGACCTTCCGCGAGATGGCGGACCGGTTGGCCGCCATGGGCTACGTCGCCCTGCTCCCGGACATCTACTACCGCGAGGGCGACTGGAAGCCCTTCGACATGGCCACCGTGTTCAGCGACCCGGACGAGCGGGCACGGCTGATGGGGATGGTCCACGGCCTGACCCAGGAGCTGGTGATCCGCGACGCCGGGGACTACCTGACCTTCCTGCTCGCCCGGGACGAGGTGACCGGCGACGCCGTCGGGACGACCGGCTACTGCCGGGGCGGCTGGACGTCGCTGACGGTGGCCGGGAGCTATCCCGAGCGGGTCGCGGCCGCGGCGTCGTTCCACGGCGGCGGGCTGGCGGCCGCGGACGACCCGACGAGCCCGCACCTGCTGGCCCCGAGCATGCGGGCGACCGTCTACGTCGCCGGCGCGGAGAACGACGCCTCGTTCGACCAGGAGCAGTTCGACCGCCTGGAGGAGGCGCTGACCAGCGCCGGCGTCACGCACACCCTGCTGTTCTACCCGGCCGCCCACGGCTTCGCGGTGCCGGACAACCCGACTCACGACCCCGACGCCGAGAAGCGGCACTGGGAGGCACTGGCCGAGCTGTACGGCACGGCACTGTCGGCCTGACCGACGGCCCGCCCTAGGCTGCCACCGACCAGCCCGGGGAGGCCCATCAGTGATCACCGACGACGAACGCATCGCGCTGTTCCTCGACTACGAGAACCTCGCGATCGGCGCGCGCGACGGGCTCGGGGTCTCGCCCTTCGACTTCGGCCCCGTCGCGGACGCCCTCGCCGAACGCGGCCGGGTCGTGGCGCGGCGCGCCTACGCGGACTGGTCCTACTTCGACGACGACCGGCGGCTGCTCGCCCGCGCGCAGGTGGAGCTCATCGAGATTCCCCAGCGCGTGGGCGGCTCCCGGAAGAACGCCGCGGACATCAAGATGGCCGTCGACGCGATCGAGCTCGCCTACGAGCGCCCCTTCATCACCACGTTCGCGATCGGCACCGGGGACTCGGACTTCACCCCGCTCGTCCACAAGCTGCGCGAGATGGACAAGCGGGTGATCGGGATCGGGGTGCAGTCCTCGACGTCCGCACTGCTCCCGCCCGCCTGCGACGAGTTCCTGTTCTACGACCGGCTCCCCGGGGTCGAGCCGACCCAGGCGCCCGTCGTGCGGAAGGGCCGGGGCCGGTCGGTCCGTCCGGTGATCGCCGCCGCGCTCACGCCCGTCGTCCCTGCGATCGAGCCCCCGCTGATCACGCCCCCGCCGCCGGAACCGCCCGCCCCGGAGGCGGTCGTCGACGACCCCCAGGACGAGGAGCAGGTGGAGACGGGCACGGACCGGGAGGTCGGTCCGCTCGTCACCCGCACCCTCGCGGGCCTGCAGCGCCACACCGACGGCCCGGTCCTCGCCTCCCGGCTCAAGCGCGCGATCCTCCGCAAGGACCCCACCTTCGACGAGGCGGACCACGGCTTCCGCGGTTTCGGCGAGCTGCTGCGCAACCTGCAGACCCGCGGCGTCGTCGAGCTGGCGCAGGGGTCGGCGCAGGGCGACCCCGAGGTCATGTTCCCCGAGAACGGCTCCGCGGACGACGACGCGTTCCGGCTTCTCGCCGACGTCGTCAGCGACCTGGGATCGCCGCAGCTCAGCGGGCTGAAGGACAAGATCCGCAAGCGGCAGCCGGGCTTCAGCGAGAAGCGCTTCGGCTTCAACAGCTTCCTGTCCTTCGCCAAGGCCGCCCGCGCGCGGGACCTGATCGAGATGGATTGGGACGACGACTCCGGGGACTACCGCTTGCACGTCCTGGACTGAACCTTCACGGAGCGTCGGTTGCCTGACGCCGCGTGAGAGGCCATGCTCCCGCAATGTCCGCTTCCCGCGTCATCGGTGCCGCCGTGGTCCTCGCGTCCCTCTCGCTCGCCGGCTGTTCGTCCGGGGCGGGCACGCCCGCCCCCGCCTCCTCCGTCGCCGCGGCGGCAGGCTCCTCCCCGTCGGACCAACGGGTCACGTTCGCGGAGCAGGGCGCAGCGATCACCTACAATCCGGCGCTGGTCCCGGTCGGCGCGGGCGCCCACATCGTGACGAGCTCGGAGGCCGGCCGCTCGACCGTCACCCTCGAGCTCACCGGCCTGGTCCCGAACCGGCAGTACGGCGCGCACGCCCACGCGAAGGCCTGCGGCCCCGCGCCGGCGGACTCCGGACCGCACGTCCAGCACGAGAAGGACCCGGTGACCCCGAGCGTCGACCCGGCCTTCGCCAACCCGCGCAACGAGGTCTGGCTGGACGTCACCACGGACGCCCAGGGCAACGCCACGTCCACCTCCACCGTGGACTGGGAGTTCACCGGCGCGTCCCGGCCGAACGCCGTCGTCGTGCACGCGATGCCCACCAGCAGCGAGCCGGGCAAGGCGGGCACCGCGGGGGACCGGGTCGCCTGCGTGTCCCTCCCCGCGTAGCCGGTCCCGCGCCGGGTCACCCGTTGCGGATCGTCAGGCCGCCGTCGACCACCAGCGTCGCGCCCGTGATGTAGGAGGCCGCGGGCAACAGCAGGGAGACGGTCGCGTGGGCGACCTCCTCCGGGTCCCCGTAGCGGCGCAGCGCCGTCCGGCGACGGGCGAAGACCGCCTTGTCCCCGTCGGGGATCCGGGCGGTCATGCCCGTGTCGATCGGGCCGGGGCAGATGCAGTTGACGGTCACGCCGCTCTTTCCGAGCTCCACCGCGAGCGACCGGGTCAGGCCGATGACGCCGTGCTTGGAGCTCGTGTACGGCGCGATGCCCGCGGTGGCGCCCAGGCCCTCGGTCGAGGCGATGTTCACGATCCGGCCGTCGCCGTTGCGCTGCAGGTCCGGCAGCGCCGCCCGGACGAAACGGGTGTGCGCGGTGAGGTTGACCGCGAGCGTCGTCGCCCAGGCGTCCTCGAACCCGTCGTCGGTGAAGGGGATGTGGATGCTGACGCCGGCGTTGTTGACCAGCGCGTCGATCGGCCCGAGTGCCTCCCGGATCTCGGCGGCGGCCGCGGCGGGTGCCTCCCGCTCCGAGACGTCGGCGACGACGGCGTGTACCCGCGTGCCCGCCCCCCGCAGCTCGGCGGCGACCTTCTCCAGCCCCTCGGGATCCCGGTCCACGATGCCGACGAGCGCGCCCTCGTCGGCCAGGACGTAGGCGGTCGCCCGGCCCATCCCGCTCGCGGCGCCCGTCACGAGGACGACCCGGTCGGCAACGGAACGGCTGAGCTTCGACAGTCGTGGCATAGGTCGATGCGTACCACGCCGAACGACCGCCAAGAAGTGCTGTGGGGACGGTCGGCGCCGAGCGGGGAAGGCTCTTCCCGGGCTGCCTGCGGGGTCCCCTGCCGACCCCTCCTGCGTCAGGGGACCCCGCAGACGTCGGGGCCGGTCAGGAGATGACGCCGGCGCGGAGTGCGAGCAGGACGAGCTGGGCGCGGTCGCCGGTGCCCAGCCGGCGGCCGATCCGGCCGAGATGACTCTTCACCGTCAGCGGCGAGAGCCGCAGCCGGCGGGCGATCTCGATGTTCGTCTCGCCGTCGGCGGCGCACCGGATGATCTCGATCTCACGGTGGCTGAGCAGGCAGCCGACCCCGTGCACGTCCGGTACGCGCAGCTTGCGCGGCGGCGGTTCCGCCGGCTCTTCCGGCGGGACCACCGCCGAGGCCGCTCGCGGCGGGCCGGCGAACAGGTAGCCGCGGGCACCGGAACGCAGCAGCAGCTGCACGTCCTGCTGACCGTCGGGCATCCCGCAGACGACGACCCGGGCGGTCTGCGCGAGGCCCGTCACGGTGTGCTCGGGACCTGCGGCCGCCGCGGTCCCCGCGTCGACGACCACGAGGTCCGGCGGCGAGCCCTCCCGGCTGCGGTCGTAGGCGTCCGCCAGCGTGGAGGTCTCCTCGACCGCCCGGCTCAGGCCGTGCAGGCCGTGCGCCCACAGGGCGCGCAGCGGCCCGTCGTCGGAGACGAGCAGGACCCGGGTGAGTGCCGCAGGCTCGGGCCGGGCGTGCTCGTGCGAGGTACGGGGTCTGGGAAGGAGCAGCGAGGAGATGGATACACCCTCGTCGATCACGGACACCCCCGGTGGCAAGCCCAGCGCATACTGCGGTCCGCGGGGTCACCAGGGTCCGGGGCCACTCCGCCTGCCTCGGGAACGTACTCCTTCGGATAGCTCAGTACGAGCACTCCGCGTGGCGTTTCCTCCTCGCGCGTCGGCTCGCCTGCGCGCGGATGCCGTAGTGGTACCTCCGCGGCGGGTGCGCCTGCTCACCGTGCGCGGAGGAGCGCACCGAGCTCCGCGGCGACGGCCGCCGGTGTCGGCAAGGCGCCGATCTCCCGTCGGAGGTCCTCGGCGGTGGCCGCGAGCTCTCCGGACAGCGCGCGGCGGACGGCGGCCCGCAGCTCGTCCGGCTCGGTCGAGCCGCGAACCGCGCACCCGCGCCGCACCAGCGCATCCGCGTTGAGGAACTGGTCCGCGCCCTGCGGCACGACGACCTGCGGGACCCCCGCGGCGAGCGCGGACAGCGTCGTCCCGGCCCGCAGTGGTGCACGATCGCCGAGCACCGCGGGAGCGCCGCGGTCAGCGGGACCCAGCGGTGGGCCTGGACGGAGGCGGGCAGCGGACCGAGCTCGGCCGGGTCCAGCCCGAGCGCGACGAGCACCTCGACGGGCTCCGCGGCGAGGGCCTCGACCAGCGCCCCCCGGATCGCGCCGGTCCCACCCGTCCGCGGCGCGACCGTGCCCATCGTGACCAGCACGCGGGGCCGCTCCGGCGCGGCGAGCACGGAGGGTGGGACGACGGCGCCGCCGTTGTAGGGCACCGTGCGGATCGTCCAACCCGGATCGGGGGCCGAGGCCATGCTCGGCGGGGCGATCCCGACGGTGGCGACGGCGGGGACGTGGGCCGCGTCCGTGAGCCCCTGCTGGATCAGCGCCCCCATCACCCCTGCCTGGTCCGCCGGGCTGATCGAGTGCTCGACGCGCGGGAGGCCGCGTTCGGCCGCGACCACCGGACCCGCGCCGTCCATGCCCTCGTGGAGCACCACGTCCGGCTGCCAGAGGTCCGCCGCGCGCCGGATGCCGTCGAGCAGCCTCCTGCCGACCGCGGTGAACAGTGCGACGGCGTGCGCGCGGGCGTCGGGAACGGCCTCCCCGGTGAAGCCGGGCCGCGCGCCGAGGCCCCGGACGACATCGCCCATGTCCATGCCTGGCGCGGCGTCGACGGTCGGCAGGCCGGCCGCGGGCCCGAGCTCGACCCCAGCGCCCGCCGTCGCCAGGAGCAGCTCGTGCCCGGCGGAGCGGAGCGCCCAGGCCAGTGGCACCAGGGGGAACAGGTGCCCCGCGCCGGGCGCGGTCGTGACCAGCACGCGCATGGGTCCTCCTCGTGCCGCGTCCGCCGGGCACAGCGTAGGCGCGTGACGGTCGTCCCCGGGCGACCCGGATCCGCGCTTTCCGCCATCGCCCGGGGTCCGAGTCCGATGTGCACCTCGGCACCGAGAAGTTCGAGGTGAGCGGGAGCGGCGGCAAGGGAGACCCGGCGGCGCGGGTCGCCGGCGAACCGTCCTTGGAGACAGCGACGGCTGCTCGCGGCGCTCGACGTCACGGGCGCCCGGCGGCGCACCACCAGGAGCGCGCCGGAGGCCCGGACCTGAGAGAGCGCTGAGGCGGGCCCCGGTGAACGGCACGTGACGTGCGGCAAGGCGTGTCCGGGCCGGTCGGAGCCCCGGCTAGGGTCGGCGACGTGCGCAGACTCCGAGCCCGCATCGCCTCCTGGTTCGTCCGCAGGCAGCTCGCCAAGCTCACCGAGGGTGGCCTGGACCTGTCCTCCATCTCCGCGCTGCCCGCGTCCACCCTGATGCCGCTGCGTCGCGACGGCCTCGATCCGGTGCCGGACCTGGCACGGGCGCGCGACGCCACGCCGGTGTCCGAGCTGCAGTTCCCGCTGGGCATCAAGGTCTGGCTCGTGTCCGGCAGGGACGAGGTCCGTGCCGTGCTGGGCTCCACGGAGGACTACTCGACGGACTTCGCGCACGTCGCCCGCCAGGCCGGGCTCGACGCCGCGAACAGCCCGGGCGGCCTCGGTTTCGCCGACCCGCCGGACCACACCCGGCTGCGCAAGCTGCTGACGCCGGAGTTCACGATGCGCCGCCTCGCCCGGCTCACCCCGCGGATCAGCGAGGTCGTCGACGAGCGGCTGGCCCGGATCGCCGCGGCCGACGGCCCCGTGGACCTCGTCGAGGAGTTCGCGCTGCCGATCCCGTCGCTGGTGATCTGCGACCTGCTCGGCGTCCCCTACGAGGACCGCGCGGAGTTCCAGGAGCTCGCCACCGCGCGGTTCGACCTGATCTCCGGGGCCAGCGCCTCCCTCGGCGCGATCTCGGACTCCCTGGTCTACCTCCGCGAACAGGTCAAGAAGCAGCGGGACGACCCCACCGACGGCCTGCTGGGCATGATCATCCGTGAGCACCGGGACCAGATCGACGACGAGGAGCTGGCCGGCCTCGCGGACGGCGTGCTGACCGGTGGTTTCGAGACGACGGCTAGCATGCTTGCGCTCGGCACCCTGGCCCTGCTGGAGGACCCTGAGGCCGCCCGGCTGGTCCGCGAGGACGACGCGGCGGTCGGCCCGATCGTCGAGGAGCTGCTGCGGTACCTCACCGTCGTGCAGGTCGCGTTCCCGCGTTTCGCCCGCCGCGATCTCGTGCTGGGGGGCACCGCGATCGCCGAGGGCGACGCGATCATCTGTTCGCTCAGCGGCGCGGACCGGGACAGCGGCGGCGACGCCACGATCGACCTCGAGGTCTTCGACCCGCACCGGACCCCGGGCCCGCACTACGCCTTCGGCCACGGGATCCACCGCTGCATCGGCGCGGAGCTGGCCCGGATGGAGCTGCGCGCCGCCTACCCTGCGCTGTTCCGCCGCTTCCCGCAGCTGCGCCTCGCCGTGCCGGCGGACCAGCTGGAGTTCCGGGACACCTCGATCGTCTACGGCGTCGAGGCGCTGCCGGTCCTCGTGCGCTGAGCCCGGACGGCGCGCCGGTGCCGGCCCGTCGACGTCACCCCAGCGTCCGGGCCGTCCCCCAGGGGCTGACCACCAGCGGGGCCACGAGGGCGAGCTCGCCCTGCCGCAGGAGTGCCTCGAGGGCGTCGACCCGGCCGGTCGACTCGCCCCACGCCTTCGCCGTGGCCGCCGAACTCGGGTTCTCCAGCACCTTGCGGCGCTGCCCGAGGAACGTGCCGAGCCACGCGACCTCGTCGACCCCGGCCGCGGGTGACCCGTTCATGGCCTCGTTCGTCCGGTCGACGATGCCCCGCACGCTGTCGTGGTCGGAGCCCGTGCCGTGCTGCACCGCGGTGTCGTAGAGGACGGCCACGCCGAGCGCGGTGCGCAGGCCGTTGCCCGCCGCGAGGGCCGCGGCAGGTCCGAAGTAGAACTGCTCGACGACCGCGTCCTGGATCGCCCGGAAGCGGGCGTCCGCCGCCGCTCGCCGCCACGCGGCATCGAGGCCGTCGAGATCGGCGTCGTCGCCGTCCGCCGCGGCCTTCAGCTCGGACACGTAACCGGCCAGGTCGCTGTCCGGCGCGACCTCGGCGTAGCGCCGCACGACCTCCAGCATGTCTCCGCAGCCGGAGCAGAAGCCCGCCCGGCCCGCGGTGATGCCGCGGCCGTCGCCGAGGTCCTCGACGTAGTCGTACTGGATCGCCGGGTTGTCGTTCTCGAAGACGCTCACCAGCTGGTCCGCGATCCGCCGCTGGTCGGGGTCGAGCTCGCCCGCGACGGCCAGCCGCGCGTCCCGGACGGGCGGCGGACCGGTGCTGCTCGGCACGGCCGGAGCCGAGGTGGTCGCGGCCGCGGAGGGGTCGGCCGCGGGACCGACCCGGACGTCCCCGGCGGGGCTGCCCGCGGCGCCGACCACCACGGCGCCCACGCCCACCACGATCGCGAGGCCGACGCCGGCGGCGACGAGACGGGCCTTCCGCCGTCGGATGCCGGTGGCCGGGCCCGCGGAGCCGTATAGGGGCCGGTGGCGGGTGCGTGTGCTGGTCATGTCCGTCCTGACGGATGCGGGGAGCCGGTCCCGAGCGGACAGCGCGCCCAGCCTAGCCGCCGCCCTCGGCCGCCCGGAACGCCCGGGAAGGCCACCCTCCTGCCGGCGGGTGGCCTTCCCGGGGCGGGCGCGTTACGGGGTCACGGGGGCGACGGTGCCCGCGGGGAGCACGTGCTCCCCGGTCTTGTCCGTGCTCAGGCACAGCGAGCAGACGATCGCGTCGTGGGCCTCGCACTTCGTGACGTCCGGGCGTTCGAAGTCCTGGCCGCACACGTGGCAGTGCAGGACTTCGCCCGACGGGTTGCCGTATTCGTCGTACATCGGCAGGGGGATGCCGTCGTCGTCCCGCTTGAGGTAGTACCTGCCCTTCGTCGCGACCGCGATGATCGGCGGCAGCACCAGGGCGAGCACGATCGCGACGAGCGGCGAGAACGGCTGGATCCCGGAGCCGAAGCCGCCGAAGAACACGATGACGGACACCCCGGCCGAGATGATCATCGATCCGAAGCCGACCGGGTTGATCGCGTAGAGCATGCCGCGGCGGAACTCCGGCGCGTGCGGCGAGAGCTTGAGCAGGTACTTGTTGAACACGATGTCCGACGCGACGACGACCACCCACGCCATGCCGCAGTTCGCGTAGAAGCCGAGGATCGAGTTCAGGAAGTCGAACATGTTCGCTTCCATCAGGACCAGCGCGATCACCAGGTTCACGCCGAGGAAGACGATCCGGCCGGGGTAGGTCTTCGTGACCCGGGTGAACGAGTTCGTCCAGGCCAGCGAGCCGGAGTAGGCGTTCGTGACGTTGATCTTCACTTGGCTGATGACGACGAGGACGACGGCCAGGGTCATCGCGGCCCACGGTGGCATGATGTCCTTGTAGATCTCCAGGAACTGGTGCACCGGCTGGTTCGCGACCGCGGCGCCGTCGGCCACGTTGGAGACGATGTAGACCGCGAGGAACAGGCCGATGATCTGCTTGATCGCGCCGAACACGACCCAGCCCGGGCCGGCGAGGATCATCGAGGCCCACCAACGCCGCGAGTTCTCCGGTGTCCTCGGAGGCATGAAGCGCAGGTAGTCGATCTGCTCGGCGATCTGGGCGATCAGCGAGAGGCAGACGCCGGCGGCGAGGAAGATCGAGCCGAGGTTCGTGCCGCCCGCGCCGTTCTCACCCTGGTAGGCGAAGAAGGAGCTGACCGAGTCCGGGTGGCTGACCAGCAGGTACACGAACGGCAGCACCATCAGGACCAGCCACAGCGGCGTCGTCCAGAGCTGCAGCTTCGACAGCAGGGACATCCCGTAGATCACGAGCGGGAAGATGATCAGCGTGGAGAGGGCGTAGCCGACCCACAGCGGGATCCCCAGCCCCAGCTCGAGGCCCTGGGCCATGATCGAGCCCTCGAGGGCGAAGAAGATGAACGTGAACGTCGCGAAGATGACGTTCGTGACCACCGAGCCGTAGTAGCCGAAGCCGCTGCCGCGGGTGATCAGGTCCAGGTCGAGGTCGTAGCGGGCGGCGTAGAAGGCGAGCGGGAAACCGGTCGCGAAGATGACGACCGCGAAGACCAGAATCCCCCACAATGCGTTCGACGTGCCGTAGGAGATCCCGATGTTGGCGCCGATGGCGAAATCCGCGAGATAGGCGATTCCGCCGAGGGCGGTGATTCCGACGACGCCCGTGGACCATTTGCGGTAACTGCGTGGAGCGAATCGGAGGGTGTAGTCCTCCAGCGTCTCCTTCGCCGCCGTCCCGACATCGGTGCTGGTGTCCAGCCTGGTCGACTCTGCCGAAGTGTCTTGTGTCACTGGCGTTCCTCCCCGTGCATCCGCGGGTTTCCGCACGCTTTTCGACCTGTGTCGACGGGTCAGCGTGAGCGGTGGAAGGGAAGGTTGCGTTGCTCGGTAATGACGACCCTGTTAAGGGGCGCGATCTGTGCGGGAAAGGTCACGCAGACGGCGGTTGTGGCGTCCGTTCTGTCGGATTCGGGGAGCTGCATCTTCGCTCGCCTATGGTTTTCCGTCGGCTCCGGCCGCCCAGCAGACGTCGACCGGGTTCCTTCGGCCTCGTCCTCCGCGGGGCCGATGGGATACTCCGCGCATGTCGACAGGCCCCACGGGCGGCTCCGGGCAGGTCGACGCGCGCGCGGGGAGGGCGGGTCCCGGCAGGCCGCGCGATCCGGAGGTGGACCGCAAGGTGCTCGAGGCGGCGCTGGAGGTCTACGCGGACCTCGGCTGGGCCGGGTTCAACTTCGAGGCCGTCGCCCGCCGGGCGGGCGTGGGCCGTCCGGCCCTCTACCGGCGCTGGCTCTCCGGCCGCGCCCTGCTCGTCGACGCCGTCGAACGGTCCGGGATGGAGGTGGTCGTGCCGGACTCGGGAACCGCGCGCGACCAGCTCGTGGAGCTGGCCCGGCAGCTGCTGGCCGAGTACCTCGGCGTCCGCGGGACGGTCGGGATGCGGATGCTCGTCGACGCCCGGACGCACCCCGGGGTGTTCGCCGACCTGTTCGCGCGGCGCAACGAGGCGCGGGTGACGGCCGCCCGGGTGATCGTCCGCCGCGGCGTCTCCCGTGGCCAGCTCGCGCCCGGGACGTCGGCCACCCTGGTGCTCGACGCCGTGTGCGGCGCGATGCTGAACCACGCGCTGGCCACGCCGGAGCACCTGCGCCCGGTCGTGTCCGCCGGTGGCGACCGCTACGCCGCGGAGCTGGTCGACCTCGTGCTGACCGGAACCCCGGGCATCACGCCGTCGACCGCGCCGGCCTGACCCGCTCGTGCGCGGCCGGGACTCGCTCGACGGGCGCGTGCCGGCCCCGGCCTTGCGGGCGGCCGGCCGGCCACCTACGGTCGAGACATATCGGATGATCACCGTTCGTATCTGTCGATCGAGCCTCGTCGAGGAGCGCCGATGCCGGCCTTCGCCGTCACGCCCGAGCAGCAGGACCTGCGCGCCTCCGTGCGCCGGTTCCTCGCGGACCGCTCGCCGGAGGCCGAGGTTCGCAGACTGTCCGACACCGAGCAGGGCTTCGATCCCGACGTCTGGAAACGGATGGCCGGGCAGCTCGGCCTGCAGGGCCTCGGGATCCCGGAGGAGTTCGGCGGCGCCGGGGCCGGGCACGTCGAGCTCGGGATCGTGCTCGAGGAGATGGGCCGGGCGCTGCTCTGCGCGCCGTTCCTCTCGACGGTCGGACTCGCCGCGAACCTCCTGCTCACCTCCGGGGACCGGGCGGCACAGGCGCGGTACCTGCCCGGGATCGCGGAGGGCGGCACCGTCGCGACGGTCGCCGTGTCCGCCGCGGGGCTCCCGGGCGCCGGGGTCGTCGCCCGCCGCACCGACGACGGCTGGCGGCTGACCGGCACCGAGCCCTACGTGCTCGACGGACACGTCGCGGACCTGGTGCTCGTCCCCGCGCGGACCACCGCGGGGGTGGCGCTGTTCGCCGTCGAGCGGGAAGCCTCCGGACTCGGGCGCACCCTGCTGACCACGGCGGACCGCACCCGCAGGCAGGCCCGGCTGACGTTCACGGACACCCCCGGCGCGCCGCTCGACGGCGGGCTGCCGGCGGTGGAGCGGATGCTCGACCTGGCTGCGATCGCCCTGGCGTCGGAGCAGGCGGGCGGCGCGGCGCGGGCGCTGGAGATGAGCGTCGGGTACGCGAAGACGCGGGTGCAGTTCGGCCGCGCGATCGGCAGCTTCCAGGCGGTCAAGCACCTGTGCGCGGACCTGCTGCTCGAGTCCGAGTCCGCGACGTCGGCCGCCCGGTACGCGGCGTCCGCGGCCGACGAGGACGCCCCGGACCTCCCCGCCCTCGCGAGCCTGGTCCGCTTCTCGTGCTCGGACTCCTTCGTGAAGGTCGCCGCGGACACCATCCAGATCCACGGCGGCATCGGCTTCACCTGGGAGCACCCCGCCCACCTGTACCTGCGCCGGGCCCGCACGAGCGCGCTGCTGCTCGGCGATCCGGCGTTCCACAGGGAGCGATATCTACGCCGGACCGGGGTGTAGCGATGCCCGCGAGTCGGGACGTGGGACCCGGCGAGTCGGGGTTTCGAGACCGCCGTGTCGGGGTCCGGGGAGATGGCGAAGGGGGGAGAAGCACCGATGAGCGCCACTGATCTCCGCAACGAGGTCTCCGCCTGGCTCGCCGCCGAGTGGGACCCGGCGCGGCCGACGAAGGAGTGGCTCGCCGCCGTCGTCGAGGCGGGGTGGGCGGCGCCGCGCTGGCCCCGCGAGTGGTTCGGCCGGGGGCTGTCCGACGAGCTGGGCCACGTCGTCGAGGAGGAGTTCCGCAACGTCGGCGCGCCCGGTACCGGGCAGGACCGGCACAACCTCTACGCGGCCACCGTCCTCACCTTCGGCGGCGACGAGCTGAAGCGCCGGCTCATCGGCCCGATGCTCCGGGACGAGGTGTCCATGTGCCTGCTCTACAGCGAGCCGGATGCGGGCTCGGACCTCGCCGCCGTCCGGACCAGGGCGGACCGTGACGGGGACCGCTGGATCGTCAACGGGCAGAAGGTCTGGACGTCGTCCGCGGCGACCGCGGACTACGGGATGCTCGTCGCCCGGACGAACTGGGACGTGCCCAAGCACCGCGGCATCACGTTCTTCCTGTTCCCGATGAAGCAGGCGGGCGTCGAGGTCCGGCCGCTGCACCAGATCACGGACGAGGCCCACTTCAACGAGGTCTTCCTGACCGATGCCGCGGTGCCGGACGCGCACCGGCTCGGCGACGTCGACCGCGGCTGGGGCGTGCTGCAGACGGCGCTGGCCTACGAGCGGTCGGTGATGGGCGACCGGGCTCGCGCCGGCCGGGGTACGACCGGGATGGCCGAGATGGGCGACGAGCTGGTCGCCCTCGCACGGGAGACGGGCCGGATCGACGACCCGGTGGTCCGCCAGGACCTCGCCCGGGTCGCGGCGTTGCGGCTGGGCAACGGCTGGAACAACCAGCGGGCGAAGGCCGAGGTGGAGCAGGGCTCGTCGTCGTCGGTGATGTCGCTGGGCAAGCTCGCGATGTCCCGGCTGCTGCACGAGAGCGCCCGGGTCCGTACCTCGCTCGCAGGGGCCCGGGCCATGCTCGAAGGGCCGGACGAGCCGGTCGGGGACGAGGCGAACTTCCTGGCCTTCAACGCCTACTTCACCTCGATCGGCGGCGGCACGGACCAGATCCAGCGCACGATCATCGGCGAGCGGATCCTGGGCCTGCCGAAGGAACCCGAGGTCGACCGGGACCTGCCGTTCTCGGAGGTCCGCCGTGGCTGATCGGAGCGCCGCGATCGCCGGGCTCGGGATGACCGACCTGGGCAAGGTCTACGGCCGGACTGCCGCGCAGTTCGCAGGCGACGCCGTCCGGCTCGCGGTGGCGGACGCGGGTCTGGAGCTCGGCGACGTCGACGGGCTGCTGACCTCGGCCGGCGTCAGCGGTGGCGTGGGCCTGGCGCTGCAACGGGACCTCGGCCTGCGCGACCTGCGGCTGCTGTCCGAGATGCAGTCCTACGGTTCGACGGCCGGGCAGATGGTCCAGTACGCGTCCCTGGCGATCGGCGCGGGAATGGCCGAGACCGTCGCGTGCGTCTTCGCGGACGCCCCGCTCCGCCAGGACACCAGCACCGGGGCGGCCTACGGAGCGCGCGGGGCCGTCGGCTGGCGCGGGCTGCTCGGTGCGGCCGGGATCCGCGACACGAACTCGATGTACGCGCTCGCCGCCCAGCGGCACATGGACACCTACGGCACCACGAACGACCAGCTCGGGCACATCGCGGTGGGCCAGCGGGCGTGGGCCGAGCTGAACCCGCGGGCGCAGATGCGCACGCCCATGACGCTCGAGGACTACCACGCGTCCCGCTGGATCGTGGAGCCGTTCCACCTGCTCGACTGCTGCCTGGTGTCCAACGGCGGGATCGCCGTGGTCGTCACGTCCGCGGAGCGGGCGGCGTCGCTGGCCCGCCCGCCGGTGCACGTCCTGGGCTGGGGGCAGGCGCACCCCGGCCACGCGCAGCGGCGCCACGAGGACTTCGGCCTCGTGTCCGGCGCGGCCCGGTCCGGCCCGGCGGCGCTCGCGATGGCAGGCCTGACCGTGTCCGACGTGGACGTCGTGGAGCTCTACGACTGCTACACGTTCACGGTGGTGATCACGCTGGAGGACTACGGCTTCTGCCCGAAGGGCGAGGGCGGCCGCTTCGTCGCGGACGGCACCCTCGGGCCCGACGGCAAGCTCAAGGTCAACACCGGCGGCGGGCAGCTCTCGTCCTCCTACATGTGGGGCATGACCCCGCTGTCCGAAGCGGTCCTGCAGGCCCGCGGCGAGGCGGGTCGCCGGCAGGTCCCCGAGCACGACGTCGTGCTGGTCAGCGGCAACGGCGGCGTGCTCGACCACCACTCGACGCTCGTGCTCTCCCCGCACGGGCCGGCCGGGAGGAGCAGCTCGTGACGGTCGGCCCGGTGCGCCGCGACGAGGCCACGGCGGCGTTCTTCGACGGCACGGCTCGGGGCGAGCTCCTGCTGTTCCGCTGCCCGGCAGGGCACTTCTCGCCGCCGTACTCGCAGCAGTGCGACACATGCGCCTCCGTCGATCTCACGGCCGTGGCCGCCTCCGGTGGGGCGTCGGTCGTGAGCCGGTCGGTCGCGCACCGGCGCGGCGGTCATCGGGACATCCTGGTGGTCGCGGAGCTCGACGAGGGCCCGTGGTGGTGGTCGAAGGTCATCGACGTGGAGCCGGAGCAGGTCGTGGCGGGCGCCCGGCTGACGGTGGTGGTCGAGCGGGCGGACGAGGAGTCCGAGGCGGTGCCGGTGTTCCGGCTGGCGTAGGCGGCTCGTCGGCGCCGTTCCTCTCACCTGCCCGCTGCCGTCCTCGGTGAAGGGGGAGGCCGGGGCGTCCTGGGCCGACGGCACCGTGGGCCGGCATGGGGCACCGCGTCGAGCGCGACGGCCTCGCAGCGCCTCGGCGAGCCGCGCTGGGGCCCGGACGACCGGCCCGGGAGCTGGCCCGGAGGGGTGCGTCGCCGTTCCCGCGGGCGTCCGACGAACCGTCAGGAACCGCACCTCCGCCGGCGACGCGGGGCGCGTGGTGATCGATTGACGCCCCTCTTGCCCTTGATCGACGCTCATCGCTCCGGCCGCCGAGCGGTAGCCGCCGGCATGTCGAATCGGTCGCGAAAGCGCTGAACTCACCAGAGGCGAACCGGCTTACGCCCGCGGTGTGGGCTGGTGCCGAGGAACAGATCGCCGCGCACGATGCCGAGTACACGCCGAGCGGGCGCCACCACTGGGCTACGGCGCTGATAGATGGTCAAGCCGCTGACCGCGGACGACGACCGCACCCCGGCCGAACGGCAGGCCCAAGCCCTGGCCGAGGTGTGCGCGTTCGCCCTGACCCACGCGACGTCCGCGGTGGTGCCCGAGTCCGGCGGCTTTCGCCCCCATCTCAACGTGCTCGTCCGCATCGAGGACCTCGAGGCCGCTGCCGCTCCGCCGTGCTGGACTTCGGGGCGGCCACCGCTGCCGAGCTGCGGGCGTCGGCCTGCGACGCCGCGTTGGTGCCGATCGTGCTGGACGGCCGCGGCCAGGTCCTCGACATCGGCCGGCTCACCCGCGCCATCCCCGACGGACTGCGCCGCGCCGTCGCCGCCCGCGACCTCGGCTGTGCCCACCCCGGCTGTGCCCACCCCGGCTGCGACCGGCCGGGATCGTGGCGCGAGATCCACCACGTCCAGCCCTGGGCCCAAGGCGCGCCACGAAGCTCGACAACCTGGTCATGCTCTGCAAAGTCCACCACCGGCTGCTGTACGCCGACTCCGGCTGGACCGTCCGGATTCGCGACGGGCCCCCCGAGCTCATCCCACCCGTGTGGATCGACCCCCGACAGGCACCACGGCGGAAACCCCTGCCGCACCTCGTGAGCTAGACGTAGTTCCAGAACACGTCGAAGTCCTTCGTCCCGGTGCCCTCCGTGATGAGGCCGCGCACCGCGGGATCGAGCTCGGCGAACGTTCCCACCTGCACGGATCCGGGGACGCCGTCGACGGTGACCGCCCACCCCGCGTCCTCCCGCGTCACCGTGACCTCGTAGAGCGGCAGGGCCGAGCTGGATCCGTCGGGCACGGCCCAATGCTGTCACGGCTCCGGGTCGCACGCCCCGCCTCGACCTGTGCGCGGCGCAGCTCCGGACATCCGCATGCCGAGACGGCCTGCACCGGACCCGCGGCGCTCGACCGGCACTCGGTAGGTTGCCTCCGCGGACCGGTGGCCCGCAGGATCGGAAGGAGTCACGTGGACCTGGGGATCGCGGGGAAGCGGGCGGCAGTGGCGGCCGCGAGCGGCGGGCTCGGCTACGCGAGCGCGGAGGTGCTGGTCGCGGAGGGTGCGCAGGTCACGATCTGCGGGTCCGACGAGGACCGCGCCCGGGCCGCGGCCGAGAAGCTGGGGGCGCAGTACCTCGTCACGGACCTGCGGGACCCGGAGGCCGCGGCGGGTTTCGTCGACCAGGCGCGCGAGCGGATGGGCGGGCTGGACATCCTGGTCGTGAACGGGCCCGGACCGAAGCCCGGCACGGTCGCGGAGACCGTCCTCGGGGACTACCAGGCCGCGCTGGACCGGAGCCTGCTCGCGGTCGTCGGGATGTGCCTGGCCGCCGCGCCGGGGATGCAGGCGCAGGGCTGGGGCCGGATCGTGGCGATCACCTCGATCGGGGTGCGGCAGCCGTTGCACAACCTGGTGCTCTCCAACACCGCCCGCGCCGGGGCCACCGGGTTCCTGCGGACGCTCGCCCGGGAGATCGCGCGCGACGGCGTCACCGTCAACTCGCTGCAGCCGGCCTCGCATTTGACGAACCGGCTGCGGAGCATGGCCGAGAACGAGGAGGCGCTGGCCCGCGCCGCGGAGGACATCCCGGCCGGCCGGCTCGGCGCGCCCGAGGACTTCGGCGCGATCGTCGCATTCCTCTGCTCCCGGCAGGCGGGGTATCTGACCGGCGCCGCGATCCCGGTCGACGGCGGCGCCTACCAGGCGCTGCTCTGAGCGATCAGGACCGGCGGTTGGCGCGCTGCGCGGCGTCGCCCGCCATGAGCTTCTCCAGCAGTGCGGTGAGGGTCGAGACCTCGTCGTCGTCGAGTGCGGAGGCCCAGGTCCGCTCCCGCTCGTTGTGCGCGACGAAGGCGCTGCTGAACGCCTCCTCGCCCGCGGGGGTCAGGGTCAGCTCGGCGGCGCGCCGGTCGTAGGCGGCGGGGGTGCGGGAGACCAGGCCGTCCCGCTCCAGGGTCTTGAGCAGCGCGGACACCGCCGCACGGCTCATCCCCGAGAGTTGCGCGACGCGCCTGGCCTCCACCGGCGCCGTCAGCCGGATCACGAAGAGCACCCGGAAACCCGGCCAGGACCAGCCCCGGGGCCGGTGCACGGCGGACTCCAGGTCGTAGGCCAGCGAGGTCGACGCCCGGTGCAGGCTCAGCACGAGCCGCATCGCGGCGGGATCGACCTCGGGCTGCGCGGCGAGGGTCCGGGCGATCGCGACATCCACGAAGGACCAGTAGTCCAGCTCCCCGTCGTCCGGCTGCGCGGCGGCCATTCCCATGGGTGCATTGTCGCCGGTCGCCCCCGCGACTAGCGGAGCGGCTCGCTCCCGTCGCGCGTCCCGAGGACCTCCACGGGATCGCCCACGCGCACCGTGACGCCCGCGCTGTCCGGGATCAGGTTCACGCCGAACCAGGTCTTGGACCCGAACCTCCGGTGCCTCACCATCGTCGCGAGGGGTTCGCGGCCCTTCGTCGCGGTCTCCGGGTCCACGGTCGTCATCACGCACCGGCTGCAGGCCTTGACCACCCGGAACCGGGCCTCGCCGATGCGCAGCGCCGTCCAGCCGTCCTCCGCCCAGGGAGCCGCACCGCCGACCACCAGGTTCGGCCGGAATCGGGTCATGACCAGCGGGCCCCCGGCCGCGTTCGGCCCGGCCGCGGTCAGGTCGTTCAGGGCGACGAGCGACGCGTTCGAGGTCAGGAGCATCGGGAAGCCGTCGGCGAAGGAGACCCGGTCCTCGGCGTCGGCGTACTCCGGGGCGACCGGGCGGCGCCGCGGGTCGTCCAGGTAGGCCAGCCGGACCGGTGCGCCGACCGCGGTGGTGAGCCAACCGTGCGCGTCCTCGTCGGCCAGCGTGGCCTTGACCCGGTCCGCCCACACCTGGACATCCGCCAACGGGTTGCCGTGCGGCGTCCGGACGCGCAGGTCGAGCAGGCCGGGAGCGCGCAGGAGCAGGCCGTCCGCGAGGGGGACGGGCTCGATCAACAGCATTCGGGGCGTGGTGCGGGCGGTCACGGCGAGCCCGTCCGGGTCCGCGACCAACCACCGCCGGTCCCCGGCGAGCCCCCACGGCTCGACGACGGCGGACCCGACCGAGTGCCCGCGGCAGGACTTGACCGGGTAGCGGGCGACGGCCGCGAGCGTCAGGGTCACCCACGGCAGATTAGCCGCGACGACACCTGGACCTTCCGGATTTCTGTCAGCATCACCATTCGTGAGGATGTTCGCCGCTCTCGTGCCGCCGGCGGCGGTGCTCGACGAGCTGGAGGCGGCGCTCGCGGGGATCGACGCCCCCGAGCTGCGCTGGACCGTGCGCGCGCAGTGGCACGTCACCCTGGCCTTCTACGGCGAGATTTGTCCCCGCACCACCGGTGACCTGCGAGGACTTCTCTCCCGGGTGGCGGCGGCCCGCCCCGCCCCGACGCTGGGCCTGGGCGGCGGGGGCCGCTTCGGGGACCGGGTGCTCTGGACCCGGGTCGGCGGCGATACCGAACGGCTGGTCCGGACCGCGGCCCGGGCGCAGGCGGCCGGACGGCGTGCGGGCCTGACCCTCGACACAAGGCGCTATCGCCCCCACCTCACGCTCGCTCGGGCGCCGGCCGGGACCGACCTACGCCCGCTCGTCTCCCGGCTCGCCGGGTTCACCGGGACGCCATGGACCGCCGCCGACCTGCACCTGATGAGCAGTATGTCGCCGCCGGGCTCGACGGGCCCCCCGGTGTACGCGACGGTGGCGTCCTGGCCGTTCACCGGGTGAGCAGCTCGACGACCGGGGCGAGCGCCTCCCCGTAGCTCGCGCTGCTCACGAAGTAGGTCACGCCGAGCTCCTCGCGGCGGCGCTCCAGCTCGTCCGCCATCTGTTGCGGGGTGCCGCGGAGCACGGCCAGGGACTCGCGTTCGTCCAGCGTGGCCGGGTCGACGCCGAGGAACTGCCTGGTCCAGGGCGGTACGTCCGTCCCCACGACGAACAGGTTCATCGCGATCTCGACGTCCCGGTTGCCGGCCCGCTCCCGCAGCTCGGCGGACATGCGGGCGACCTCCGCGCGCGGCGTCAGCGGCAGCGCGGCCAACGTGACGATGTCCGCCTCCTCCGCGGCGAGGGCGAGAGCCCGCGGACCGGCGGCTGCCATCAGGATCGGCGTGCGCTGCTCGCCGTCGAGCGTCCGCAGATGCGCAACGGTCTCCCGGACCATCGACAGCCGCTCCGCGCCGGTGCCCCAGGGCAGGCCGAAGGACTCCGCCTCGCCGCGTGCGTCGGGCCGTCCGGTGCCGATGCCGAACTCGAACCGACCGCCGGACAGGACGGACAGGGTGTGGCCCTCCCAGGCCGCGGAACGCGGTGGCCGGAGCGGGGCGGCGAGCACGAAGGTGCCGAGCCGCAGCTCCGGGATGGAGGATGCGGCGGCGAGGGCCGGGAACGGGGCGTGCTGCTGCGTGCCGTCCGGCGTGAGCAGCGTCGAGAACCCCAGGCCGGCGGTCCGACGCGCGGTGGCGAGCCAGTCCTCGGTCGTGCCACGAGGCGCCTCGATGGCGCCGAAGCGGAAGTGGTGCACGTCAGACCTCCCTGCGGCGGGCGGACCGCGGCAGCAGTACCGCGACGGCGACCAGGAACAGGACCCCACCGAACCGGCCGACGGGCAGCAGCGGGTACAGCAAGCTCGTGAGCAGGGCGAACGTGCTCAGCATGGCGAGAACCCCGACGACGAGACCGGCCCATGCGAGCGGGCTCGGCAGCAGCTTCAGGACCAGCGCCGGGACGGCGATCCCGACGAGCAGCAGGCCGAACGGCGCGACGAAGCCCACGCCACCGGCCGCGAACCACAGGGTGGTCAGCAGCCGGGCCAGGGCGGGGTCGCCGAGGCTCGCGGTCTGCGCCGCGGCCCAGCTCATCAGGGCGCTGGTCATCAGCGAACCCGCCGCGAGGACCGCGCCGGCGAGGCCCATGAGCGGCCCGGGCGCGGCGACGCCGAGGCGCCGGAGACGTCGTAGCACCGTCGCCGCGTACACGACCAGCGGGAACGCGGAGCCGACGAGCAGCGCGGCGCCGAGGCCCATCAGGCCCGCGTGGTCCGTGGCGTAGGCGAGGACCTCGCCCGCGCTCGACTCCGGCCGCGGTCCGCCGCCGCCGATGACGGCGCCCGCGACGGTCAGGCCGGTGAACACCAGCGCGGGAACGATCAGGGGTGGGCCGCCCTGGCGGTCTCGGACCGGTGTGGGTGCCGTCACGGTCATGGTTCCTCCTCGACGAAGTCGTTGCAACAGAGAATCGTTCTCCTATGTATATGGTTTGTCAACGGGTATGGTTCTGCTCGTGCCGACCACGACCGACCGCGGCCCGGACTCCGGGCCGGGATCCGCCTTCCTGCTGGCCCAGCTGGGGGCCTACGCCGCGGGCCGCTTCGCCGAGCGGATCGCCGAGATCGACCTGACGCCACCGCAGACCGGGCTGCTCCGGGCGATCGCGGCGCAGCCCGGCCAGTCCCAGCAAGCACTGGCGACGCTCCTCGGGACGCCGCCGAGCCGGCTCGTCAGGCTCGTCGACGGGCTGGACGAGCGGGGGATCGTCGAACGCCGCCGCAACCCGGACGACCGCCGGCTGCACGCGCTGCACCTCACCGAGGAGGGGGAGAAGCTGCTGCGGAGGATCGGGGAGGTCGCCCGGGCCCACGACGAGGCGATCTGTGGAGCCCTCGAGCCGGAGGAGCGCCGGAACCTGCGGGCGCTGCTCGACAAGCTCGCCGCCGAGCACGGCCTGACCCCCGGGGTCCATCCGGGCTACCGTCGGCTCTAGACGAGTACGTCCGAACTCGATCAGTGGTCGGAGGCGATCAGGGATCGGGTGATGGGTCGGCCAGGGGCGCGGATGTGCCGGATCGCGGCGGTCATCGCGAGCAGGCGCTGCCCGATGCGGGCCCGACGCCGTCGATGCTGCGTCGCCGTGCAGTTCCAGGTCGAGCTGGCCTTCGAGAGTGTCCTCGACCGACTCGATGAGTTGGCGGACCGGTTCGAGCAGGTGCTCGCCCCGGTGCGGGGTGCGGGGTGCGGTTGCGGTAGGACGGGTGTGACAGGCCGATCCGCGCTCGGCGAGGTAGGTGTCGAGCTCGCGGGACGAAACGGACGATCGGCCCCCCCGATGCGGGTCAGCGCCTACGTAGCCGTGCTGCGCTCCTGCAGGAAACCTATGGGCGGCTCGCCTCACGCGCGGGCCACGACCGTCCGGGCCGAGATCGAGCACCGCGCCGAGCAGCACCGGCAGGCGATGGCCGGGCTGCAATTCGAGCGAGCCGAGCCGCTACGCGGGCGCACGAGGCTGACCCAGTCGACAGGTGGGGGCCGGCCGGCTGCCCGGGGCGCTCAGCCTGACCCGGCGCTCCCCGCACGTTTCCGGCCGGACAGGTGGTGGCCCGGAACGGTCGGGTCGATCAGCAGGCGGTCACCTCAGGTCTGCACGACCTGGCCGTTCGCCACCGTGACGGCGACCGCCGGCAGCGGCGAGGCGGCGGGTCCGTGGAGGACCGCGCCATCCGCTGCGTTGAAGGCCGAGCCGTGACACGGGCAGTGCAGCTGCGTGCCGGCGGGGGCCACCGCGCAGCCCTGGTGCGTGCAGATCGCGCTGTGGGCGACCGCGGAGCCGGCTGAGGTTCGGGTGACGATCAGCTGCTGCCCACCGGCGCCGGTCGCTGCCACCGACTGCCCGATCGGAATGTTGGCGAGGGCGACCACCGGGGTTCCGTTGGCCGCGACCGCGACGGCCGGTGCTTCCGCCGCCCTCGGGGCGGCTGCCGGCGGCGGCCCGGCCGGATTGTTGGCGCCTGGGGCAGCGCTCGGCGTCTCGCCGGGCGCGGATCCACACCCGGCGAGAGTGAGTGTGGCGAGTCCGACCGTCGCGGCTCCGGTCACCAGCATCGAGCGCCGGGTCAACCAGCCGTCGGTGTCGTCCGTCGTCTCGTCCTTGGCCACCCCGGGACAGCAGTTCTTCCGCGTCGTCGTCATCGAACCCCCCACGTCGTCGAGACCCAACGTCCTGCAATGAGACAAACATCGGGCGTCTGCCGGGGCAAGCGACCAATTGGATGCCCGTCTGGTGCGCCCGCACTATTGGATTGCTGTCCTGTCCAGGGGTCCGTGTTGCGGGTTGATCATTTTTGGTCAGGGGTCCCCTAGGGGGTTCCCCTGAGGGGAATCGAACACGATAGAGGTAGCATCGGTACTCCATCGCACAGCACGCTGAACTTGTCGAGTACTCGCCCGATATGCGCCCGGCAAGTCTGTCAGGATGACTACGAAAGGCTCTCCGAAGAGCTGAAGAATTGCGTTGCCCAACACCTCCGAAGAGGGAAGAGTTCCATGCCTCACACCGTGAAGCTTAAGGCCCTTACCCGCCGGGACGCCGAGGACGCCTTCGGCAACGACTTGGTCCAGCTGAGGTACAACGGTATGAATGTGTTCGACGCGCCGCGCAGTTTGAGCGCGGGCGGCTCGATCCCGATCAACCGTGATTTTCCCGTCGAAGGGCAGGCTGCGGTAAACCTTGTTGATCTCGACGGCCGCCCGCTTGATCCAGGCGACGCCCCAGGTACGAGGTATATTCTCGAGCGCGCGGCAGGTCAAGGGGATGTGCGGATACCGTTCGGTGGCGATGACAAGCGCCGGAAATACACCTTGCATTACGAGGTGGAATCGTTCCGGCCGAAAACAGGCAAGCGCGTGATGCGCTTTTCACTGACCTGGGGGGCGAGTTCGCCCCCTCTGCAACCGCGTCGGCAGCGTCGGGGCTCTCACCGGCCGTTCGGGGAGGTCTTCTCCGCCGTCGTGCGAATTCGTTCCCTTCCTTCCCGATTGATCAAGTGGTAACGAAGCCGAGCCATGGCGGTAGCATTCGCACCGGCGTTCCTGATGCTGCAGTGATCCAGCAGCTGGCCGATGATGCCCAGTTCCAGAATTCCGTGATCGATCGTCTGATAAAGAGGTCATCAGGGTTACGCCAGGCGGTGATCGTCCCGTAAGGGCATCACCTTGTCGGTGTAGAGCCCCTACCCCGCCGATCGACTTCTTGATCGATCGAGCCTGCTCCGACTACCATCGGCCGGCCAACCACGTGACGACTCAGCGAACGAGCAGTTGCCGGTCGTTTCAACAGGCGTTTCCTTCGCAGGAGTGCGGGGACCGCGCGAGGCGTCGTCTGCTGCGGTGACGGACGGGCAAGGTCGGTGCAAGGGAAGCCGAAGGTGGCGAGGTAGTCCCGCACGTAGATCGGCTCGAGCGGGGCGACCAGGCCGATGTACCCGTCCGGCCGCACCAGCAGGATCTCGCTACCCTGGCCAAGTTGCCGGGCTGCGGACGCGTCGGCCGGGGCGATCGGCACGATCTCGACCCGGACGGTCGTGTCAGCGATGGTGTCTCGCAACTTCTGCAGGGTTGCCGGGGCGGTCGGGGGGCCGGCGAGCAGCAGCGTCCACCGGTCATAACCGAGAAGGTGGTGGAGGTTGACCGCCTGGTCATGCCCGGGGGTGACCACCGGGATGTCGGGAATCCGGTCCCCGGCCCGTGGTCCGCGGCCGCGTCGCCCGGCCCGGTGCCAGGACAGGTCACCGCGGCGGTGGTTGCGGCCGAAGTCGCTCATCATCCACTCGGTCCGCCGTTGAACGCTCTCCGCCGACATCGTTGCCCTCAGGAACGCACATCGCAGCCGGTGCAGGGTTCGTGGCAGGAGCACCTCGGTGATGTTCAACCGCATGTCCCGCATCACGCCGAAGGCGAATGCACGCTGCTCGGCATCGTAGGAGTCCAGCAGGGCATCGGCGGCCTGCCCCCGATGAACTGCGGCGAGCTTCCATGCCAGGTTGTGCGCGCCGAGCATTCCGACGTTCATCCCGTGCCCGCCGATCGGCGCCCAGGCGTGTGCCGCGTCACCGGCGAGCAAGACGCGGCCTTGCCGCAGTCGGGTGGCCACGCGGTCCGCGACCCGCACCCGGTTGAGCCAGACCGGCTCGGTCAAGCTGAGCTGTAGATCGGGCAGTCCGGCGGCGCCGGCAACGAGCTCCCGCAGCTCCTCCAGGGTCGGTGGGTCCATGTGATCCGGATCGGGGTCGTCACGGACGATGAAGACCCGGTACCCGCCGTCCGGGATGGGGAAGGCGAGCACGGTCCGGTACGGAGCGAGGAAGAAGTACCCGTGACCCGGCTGGTAGGGCAGCGGCCAGGACGGCACGACGTTGCCCTGCAGGATCTGCAGATCGTCCCGGCGTCGCCCCTCGAACTCGACGCCGAGCAGGCCCCGGACCGTGCTGTGCTTGCCGTCGCAGGCCACCACCCATGCCGTAGTGGCTACCTCGGTGCGGCCGTCCGGCTGGGTCAGGGTGAGTTCGACGTGACTTCCGCGATCGCGCAGTCCGCTGACCTCGATGTGCCACTGCACGTGCACGTCGTGCTCGGCCAGCTCGGTGCCGAGCAGCCGCTCGATGTCATGCTGCTCGATGGTCATGGCGCGCGGATAACGGGAGGCGAACCGGCCGCTTCTGAACGAGCCCATGCGACGCCCGTCCCCGAAGAACTCCGCGCCCATCATCTCAAAGGAATGCCGACGGATCGTCTCCCCCACCCCGAGGGCGTCCAACGCTTCCCCCGCACGAGGGAAGATCACATCCGCGCGAGGTTCCCGGTTGGCGCCGGATGCTCGATCCACAACCCGTATCCGCAGGCCCAGCCGCCGCAGCGCGATCGCCACGGTCAGACCCACCGGCCCCGCCCCAACCACGATCACGTCCGTGTCGTACTGGCCGCGCTGTTCCATCGTCAGCCCTCTCGGCTCTGCTATTCACTTCCAGAACACATGTCATCGCTCGTACCGAGAAGCGGTCACGTTACTAGTAAAGAATCATCAAGAGAGTTGTCAAATCCTTAACGTTCAACGCGACAACTAAGTGGTGTGCGACCGGCCCGGTGCGGGCGGCCGGGAGAGCAGAGCCGACAGTTCCCGAACCTGCCACCAAGCGCTAAATCCCCTAAATAGGCTGAACACCTAAGTGTATGGCCTTGATCTTCAGCTCGGTGGGCTCTCGGGCATCGGCGTAGTTGATCCCGCGGTCATGTGAGTAGTGCGAGTGTGAGGTTGGGGTGCCGGGCGGTGAGGCTGCGGGCTTGGGCGCTCGTGCGGAGGCAACTTGTCGGTCTCGGTGCGAGATCTTTGGGGCGGGAGTTCGGACGACACGGCCGGGCTCCCGTTCCCCGTTTTCGGGCGTTCAACGGGGTCTTCTCGGGATGTGGAGCCGGTGCGGGAGTCGGCCCTTCCACGCAGTGGCGGGGGCGCACCGGAGTCGTTCGAGTCGTTCGACCCCTGCCGGCTCATTGCGCCGTTGCCGGCCGATGCGGATGGCGGACAGCTCGCCCGCAACGATGAGTCGGCGGACGGTCTGCGGACCGACCTGCAGCTCGTCCGCTACGTCCTGAACGCTGCGGAGTGACGAGCCGGCCAAGCAGCCCGAGTGACTCGAGCGCCACCCTGCGCCGCTCGAGCCACTCGGGCGGCGCAGGGTGGTCCCGCCGGTCGTTCGCCGCGGTGGGAGGGTGTCCGCCGTGACCGATGTCGACCGCGCCGCCGCCCCGTACTCCGGACCCACGTTCTTCGGGCAGCCGCGCCCGCTGGCCACCCTGTTCGGCGTCGAGCTGTGGGAGCGGTTCTCGTTCTACGGGATGCAGGGCATCCTGCTGCTCTACCTGATCTACAGCGCCGCCGAGGGCGGTCTGGGGATCGACGAGACCACGGCGACCGGCATCATCGGCGCCTACGGCGGGCTCGTCTACCTCTCGACGGTCGGCGCGGCCTGGATCGCGGACCGGGTCCTCGGCGCCGAACGCACCCTGTTCTTCAGCGCCGTGCTGGTCATGGCCGGGCACATCGCGCTCGCCGTGCTTCCCGGCCTCGCGGGGGTCGGCGTCGGGCTGGTGCTCGTCGCGCTCGGCAGCGGCGGGATCAAGGCCACCGCCACCTCGCTCGTTGGCACCCTCTACGCGGAGGGCGACGAGCGCCGCGACGCCGGGTTCTCCCTGTTCTACCTGGGCATCAACCTGGGCGCGCTGCTCGGACCGCTGCTCACCGGGCTGCTGCAGACGACGCTGGGCTTCCACTACGGGTTCGGCCTCGCCGCGCTCGGCATGGCGCTCGGGCTCGCCCAGTACACGGTCGGCCGACGCCGGCTGCCCCGCTCGGCGGCCGAGGTCCCGGCTCCGTTGAGGGCTAGGGATCGCCTGGTCGCGGCGGGTGTCGCGCTCGCGGGCGTCGTCGTCGTCGTGGTGCTGGCGCTCACCGGGGTGCTGCGTGCGGACCGGCTGAACGCGATCGTCGTCGGCGTCACCGTCGTCGCCGCGGTGGGGTACTTCGTCCTCATCCTCGCCAGCCGCCGGATCACCCGGATCGAGCGCCGCCGGGTACTCGCGTTCATCCCGCTGTGGATCGCCAGCGCGGTGTTCTGGTCGCTCTACCAGCAGCAGTTCACGGTCGTCACCCTCTACGCGGACTCCCGGCTGGACCGCTCGCTGTTCGGCTGGGAGATGCCCGTGTCCTGGGTGCAGTCGATCAACCCGGTGTTCATCATCGTGCTGTCCGGGGCGTTCGCTGCGCTGTGGACGAAGCTCGGTCCGCGCCAGCCGTCGACGCCGGTCAAGTTCGCGCTCGGCACCGCGATCATGGGCGTCGCGTTCCTGCTGTTCCTGCCGATGGCCGGCGGCGGTCCCGGGAGCGCACCGCTGCTCGGGCTGACCGGGATCCTCCTGGTGTTCACCATCGCCGAGCTGCTGCTCTCGCCGGTGGGCCTGTCGCTGTCCACGAAGCTGGCGCCCGCGGCGTTCCGGACGCAGATGGTGGCGCTGTTCTTCCTATCGGTCGCGCTCGGCTCGGCGCTGTCGGGCACGCTGGCGGGGTACTACTCGCCCGCGTCCGAGGTGCCGTACTTCGGTGTCCTCGGGGGCGCCGCGATCGTCGTCGGGGCCGTGGTGGCCCTGCTCACGCCGGTGCTGCGCCGGCTCATGGAAGGAGTGCGCTGAATGACTTCCGTCCGCTGGGGGATCGTCGGCCCGGGCCGCATCGCGTCGAAGGTGGTCCGGGACTTCCCGTACGTCCCCGGGGCGGAGGTGGTGGCTGTCGCCTCGCGGTCGAAGGAGCGGGCGACGGCGTTCGCCGCCGAGCACGGGATCGACACCGCGTACGACTCCTACCAGGCGATCCTCGACGACCCGGACGTCGACGTCCTCTACGTCGCGACCCCGCACCCGCAGCACCGCGCGATCGCCCTCGCGGCCTTGCGGGCCGGCAAGGCGCTGCTGGTGGAGAAGGCCTTCACGGTGACGCCCGGGGCCACCCGGGAGATCGCGGACCTCGCCCGGGAGCGCGGGATCTTCGTCATGGAGGCGATGTGGACGCGTTTCCAGCCGGCCGTCGTCCGGATGCGGGAGCTGATCGCCGCCGGCGCGATCGGCGAGGTCGCGTCCGTGCAGGTGGAGCTCGGCGCGAAGCAGAACGCGGACCCGAACGACCGGTTCTTCTCCTTCGAGCTCGGCGGCGGCGCCCTGTTCGACCTGACCGTCTACCCGATCTCGTTCGCGCAGATGGTGCTGGGGAAGCCGGACCGGGTGCATGCGCACGGTGTGCTGACCGGGACGGGCGTCGACGTCGAGGGGTCGGTTCTGCTCGGATACCCCGACGGCCGAACGGCCACGGCGTTCGGCTCGCTGCGCTGCCAGACCCCGGGGATGGCGCGGGTGGTGGGCACCGAGGGCTGGATCGAGGTGCTGCCGCGCTTCCACCATCCGTCCGCCATCCTGCTGCAGCGCAACGGGCACGAGCCCGAGACGATCACCCGGCCTGCCACCGGGGCCGGGTACTCGCACGAGCTGATCGAGGTCACGGAGTGCATCGCCGCAGGCCGGACGGAGAGCGCGGTGATGCCGTTGGCGGACACGATCGCGGTGCAGGACATCATGGGCGCGGTCGCCGAGCAGCTGGGGATGGAGCCGCAGGAGGGGCCGGCCGAGCTCTGAGACTGTCGGTCTCGAACGGGCGTTCGAGTTGCCCACATGTTCATCCACAGCTGTGGACAACCGGCGTCTCCGCAACTCAGCGACGCCGGGTTCGTCTCGTGGCGGGCATGTCCATCCGGTCCCCGAGCATCGTCCGGCAGACGCGGACGGCGTGCTCCCGCAGTGAGGGCGGCAGGTCCGCCAGGTTGATCGCGACGACGTCCAGCAGGGACGCCATGCCGAACGCGTACTCCTGCCGGCTCAGCCCGGCGTACTGCGACTGGACGGCGTCGTGCCGCAGCCAGGCGGCCGCCCGGGCGATGGTCTCCTGGTCCGCGCGTAGCGCGGCATAGCGCCGCTGCTCGTGCTGCACGTCTTCCCCCGGGGTCGTCCGATACGAGACGGTCCCGGGGGAAGCGGGCCGGGGGACCACTCTGCCTCGCGGGAGGCGGAGTGGCCATCCCCCGTCCGGGAGACCTCGCTCTCAGCCCAGGCCCGCGGCCAGCAGGGCCGTGTCCGCCGTCGACGCCGCGGCTCGAAGGTGGTTCATGAGCGCCCAGGGCCGGGCGAAGGCCGCCCACTCCCCGCCGCGGCCCAGCCGGTTGTTCAGCGGATGTTCACCGCGAACGGGGTGCCGTACCCGCCGATCAGGGAGACGAGCGCGCCGGTGATGAGCAGCGGGGTGTCCGCAGCCGGCGAGCGCGGCGAGGACCAGCCCGCTCATGCTGGTATCCCGAGCGAGCCCACGAACTCCGCGAACGTGGTCGGTGTGGTGGTGTCGGCGATCCGGCCGGTGTGGGGGCGGATGGCGCCGCGGTTGAACGCGGCGGTCTCCCCGCTCACCGAACGCCTGCAGGACACCCTGCGGCTCATTGCGCTCGAGGTCGACGAGATGCGCCCCGGCGGCGAGGCCGTGACCACCAGGTTGGCGGGCGTGCTGGTCATCCAGGCCATCCGCGCCTGGCTGGAGACCGACGACGCAGCCCGGACGGGTTGGCTCGGGGCACTCGCGGACCGGCACGTCGGGCGGGCGCTCGCGCTGATCCACCGGGATCCGGCGCGGGACTGGACGGTCGCGTCGCTCGCCGCGGAACTGGCCCTGTCCCGTTCGTCCTTCGCGGCGCGGTTCACCGAGCTCGTCGGGGAGCCGGTCATGGCGTACGTGACGCGCTGGCGGATGCACGTCGCGCTAGACCGGCTGCAGAACGGGGACGCGACGGTCGTGCAGCTCGCGGGGACGCTCGGCTACCGCTCGGAGGCGGTTTCAGCCGGGCGTTCAAGCGGGTGGTCGGGACGTCGCCGAAGGTCCGGCAGCGTCCCCCCGTGGGGTGGGAGGAGTCGCTGCCGGCGGGGTGAGGGTCAGTTGGCGGCGGAGGTGCAGTTCGGCTGCGTCTGGATCAGCCCCGGGCTCTGGCTGGCGCCTCCGCCGGTCGTGGTGTCCGGGCAGTCGGTCGGGGTCGTGCTGGTTCCACCCGCCCCGCCGGCGGTCTCCTCGGTGCCTCCCGGGCCACCGGTCTCGCCGGTGCCTCCGGTCTCACCCGCGCCGGGGAAGAGCCCGCCGGCCGGCGCCGGTGTGACGGGTGCCGGTGTCGGGTTGACCGGGGCCCGGGGTGCCGGCGCCACCGTCAGCGTGAGCTGTCCGGCCGCCCGTCGCCGCGTGGTGGCGGCCGCCTCGGCCTGCGTCGTCTCGGCCGGAGCGGCCGTGGTGGTCGTCGGCGCGGGCGCGGTCGTGGCGGGCATGGCCCGGTCGGGCAGCGTGGTGGACGCCGAGAACGAGGTGGGCTCGTCGCCCCCGCCGCTGGTCACCAGGACCACGACACCGATCAGCACGGCCGCCACCGCTCCCGCGGCGATCCAGGCCGACCTGCGGAGACGCCTGCGCTCGAACCGGCGGGGCGCGGGGGCCACCGCGCCGGCGCGGTCGTCGTAGGACGCGTCGTAGCCGGGCTCGTACGGGCCGGCATAGCCTGCCGCCGCCACCGTCTCGGGCTCGCGCCACGGGTCCTGCTGCAACCAGGTGCCGTCGGCCTGCTGGGCGGGGACGAAGCCGAAGTCCGGCCCCTGGTCCTGCTGCGGGAGGTCCTCGACGTGCGACGTGAGCGGCTCGACGACCGGGGTCATCCGCGTCGGTTCCTCGGACTCGTCGAGGGCCGGGAGCCGTAGCTGCATCTCCACGCCGCGCGGGCCGTGTTTGACGACGGCCTCCGCGCCGGGCTGCTGGCCGGCGGCGTAGACCTGCTCGAGGAGCTCCGCGTAGCGGTGCGACATCGTCGGGGTGAGCTCGCCGACGCGGTAGCCGTCCAGGCGGACCTCGATGCCGCGGCTGCCCGCGTACATGCCTGCGGAGACGGTGCAGAAGGCCAGCTCGACGAGGACGTCGCGGCGCTCGGAGTCGACGGGGGCGTGGGGGGCGAGGATGTCCTGATGGTCCTCGACCTGGGTGACGAGGATGGTGCGGCGTGGCTCGAGCACGGCCAGGCCGGGGGCGGAAGACATGGGGTGAACTCCGATGCGGGGAGCGAACGGGGGCCATGTCCTTGATCGCCGTCGACGCCGTTTCGTTACCGATCGGACGAACCGTACGTCGCCGGACCGTCACGGTCCGTCGGTGCCTGATAGACACCGAGCCATGACCACACCGGACAGCACGTCCTGCCACGTGGGTGTCTACATCGCGCGCAGACCCGAGCAGGTCCGGGAGTACGTCGCAGATCCCGTGCATCTGCCCGTGTGGGCGGCCGGTCTCGCCGAAAGCATGGAGCGCGTCGACGGGCGCTGGTACGCGGACTCCCCGATGGGCCGGGTGGCGGTGACGTTCGCCGCGCCGAACCCGTGGGGTGTCCTGGATCACGACGTCGAGCTGCCGTCCGGCGAGGTCGTCACGAACCCGATGCGGGTCGTCCCGAACGGGCCCGGCGCGGACCTCGTGTTCACCGTGCAGCGGCGGCCCGGGGTGGGCGATGCGGAGTTCGTGGCGGACGTCGAGGCGGTCGCGGCGGACCTGCGGACGCTCAAACGGGTGCTCGAGCAGTGAGGCTCGGCGGGCCACGAGCAGCTCCACGCGTCCGGGGGCGTGGGTGGTCCGGCACAGCGCGCACATCGCTGCGGCTCGGACTCCGCGCGCACCGGCCCGCAGCGCGATCCCGACGAGCCCGCCCTCGTGGTGGAGGAGTAGGACGCCGCGCTCCGGTGCCTTCGGGTCGCGCCAGCCCAGGACGTCGTCGACGGCGTCGAGATCGGATCGGCCCCTCCTCGGCCTTGCGGGGCATCCACCTGGAACGCCGCAGGCTCGGCGTAGATCCGCAGGACGGACCCTAGGGAGTCCGGGGGACCGACCGCACCCGGTTTGCGGTCGGGCCGACGCGCGCCGCGCGCGTTCCCCGGCCAGGTTGAGCAGGTGCAGCCGCTCGTCGTCAGCGCGTTCCTCGACGCCGCCGCCCGGGCCTGCTTCGACGGCCTGCGCCGCCGCCACTTCCCGCCCGAGCGGCAGGACGCCGGGAAGCGCGACCTGCACGTCACGGTGCAGAACAAGGTTCGACGGGTGATCAGCTGCCGTTGCAGGCGTAACCGTCGCCGTCGCCGTCCAGCCTGTAGATGTCCCTGCCGAGGACCTGGACCGTGCCGGTGACATCCGTGCAGTTGAGGTCATCCGTGATCGGGAGGCAGCCGCTGTAGTTCGGGCTGCAGCCCGCCGGTGCGGCCGGGCGCGTGGTGGTCGGCGTGGCCGCCCGCGCCCGCGTCGTGGTGGGGGCGGCCCGCTCCGCGGCCACCGACGGTGCCCGGGGCGGCGTCGCGGCCCGCCCCGTCGTCGTCGGCGCGAGCGTGGGCGTCGCGGCGACCGGCACCTCCGGGACCGGCGTCGGATCCGGCAGCGTCGTGCTCGTCTTCGCGGAAACCTCCGCGGGGTCCTCCCCGCCGTCCCCCGCCCCGATCCCGATCGCCAGGAGCACCACGCCCACGGCGCTCGCCGCCGCCCAGTGGGGTTTCCGCAGCCGGCGCCGCCGGGGCTCCAGGAGGATCCCCGGCCTCGAGGGGGTGGGCCGGCTCGCGCCGGACGCGGCCGGGGCCGGCCCGGCGACCACCGAGGTCTGGTCGGGGCGGCCGCCTCGTCGAGGGAGCACCGCCGTCGAGGGGGTGGGCGGGGGCGTCCCGCGCGGGACGGGGACCTGCGGCAACCGGTCCGTCACCGGCTCCACCGGGCCCGCGACCGTCGGGGCCGGCTGCGAGGCGTCCGGTAGCCACAGCTCCACCTCGAGCCCGCGGTCGCCGTGCTTCACCAGGGCCTCGCAGTCCGGCCGCCGCCCGCTCCCGAGCACCGCCCCGACCGTGCCCGCATAGCGTTCGGACATCCGGTGCGTCAGCTCGCCGACCCGACGCCCGCCGAGCCGCACCTCGATCCCGCGCTCGCCCCGGTACCTGCCCGCCCCGATCCGGCAGAACGCGAGGTCGGCGACGATCCGGCGGGTCGCGCCCGGCGCCGGCGCGTACTGCGCGAGGACGTCCTGGTGGTGCTCCTCGCGGGTGACGGTCACGCTCCGCCGGGCGTCGAGCAGGACGGGGGCGGGCACGCCGGCGTGGCGTGCCCCGGGACGAGGCGGCATGGGATCTCCGAGTTCGCGGGGAGCGAGTACCCGTTCATCGGTGATCGCGTGACGCCGTTACGGCAGGGGCCCCGGGCGGGCCGCCCGGGCGGAGGGCCGCTTTGGAAGGGTGCACAACGCGACGGAGCCGGGGCGCGTGACAAGCGGGCCCCGCCCGGCCAGCCTCGGTGCGGACGGCGGGCGGCGTGGCCCGCCCGCACACGGAGGTGGCGGCGTGGCCGATCCGACGTTCGGGCTCTGGTACGACTTCCGCAACCCCGACCCCGGCCGCCCCTTCGGCTCCTTCTACCGCGAGGTGCTGGACCAGATCGGCTGGGCCGAGCAGCAGGGCGTCGGGTCGGTCTGGCTCACCGAGCACCACTTCTGCGACGACGGCTACAGCCCCTCGCCGTTCGTACTCGCGTCGGCGATCGGCGAGCGGACGTCGAGCCTGCGGATCGGGACGAACCTGATCGTCTCGCCGTTGCACGACCCGGTCCGGCTCGCCGAGGATGCGGCGACGTTGTCGCTGCTCACCGGCGGCCGATTCGACCTCGGGGTCGGCCAGGGCTACTGGAAGCGCGAGTTCGAGGCGTTCGGGCAGCAGGTGCGCAACCGCCCGAGCCTGCTCGAGGAGGGCGTCGAGATCATCCGGCGGGCCTGGGCGGGTGACGACAGCGGCTTCGACGGCAAGCGGTTCCGGCTCCCCGCCGGCCTCACGGTGACCCCGGCGCCCGAGCGGACGCCCCAACTGCTGGTGGGGGCGATGGCGGACGTCGCGATCGAGCGGGCGGCCCGGATCGCGGACGGCTTCCTCTCCACCCAGAACGCCCACCAGCAGGTCTACCTCGACGCCGTCGAGCGCCAGGGCGGGTCGGTCGCGGACGCGCGGATCTATGCGGGGCAGTGGGCGATCGTCGCGGAGGACCCCGAGCGGGTCTGGGCCCGGATCGGGAAGCACGCGCTCTACCAGCTCAACCAGTACATCGCGTGGGGTGCGTTCGGACCGCCGGAGCAGATCCCGCAGTTCTCGGACCCGGCGCAGATCCTCGAGGCCGGGGCCTACGTGCTGTGGGACGCGAGCACCGCCGTCACCGAGCTGACCGCCCTGTTCCGCGAGCGCCCGCAGGTCAAGGACGTGCACTTCTGGGCGCAGCTGCCCGGCGAGTCCACCGACAGCGGCTCGGAACGGATCGAGTACCTGGCCACGAAGGTGGCCCCCGAGGTCCGTGCCCGCCTCCGTTCGGGGGCGTGAACGGGCCACGGATCCCACCCCGTCACGACGACACAGGAGAACCGATGGCTTTTCTCGACGTGGAGAACGGCAAGCAGGTCTATTACGAGCACCACCGGGGCGGTGGCGGGCGGCCGGTCGTGCTGGTCCACGGCTGGGGCGCGACCACCCAGTGCTGGGATACCACGCTCACCGCGCTGCTCAAGGCCGGTCACGAGGTCGCGCTGATCGACCACCGCGCGTGCGGCCGCTCGGACAAGGACTTCGACGACGTCTCGATCGAGGCCATCGCCTCGGACGTCGTCGCGCTCGTCCGGCACCTCGGCCTCCGCGAGCCCGTGCTCGACGGCTGGTCCCTCGGCGGCGCGATCGTAGCGGCGGCCGCCGCGGAGCTGGGCGACGACATCCGCGGCCTGGTCCTCACCGGCGGCGCCACCCCGCGGTACACCCAGACGGAGGGGTGGCCCTACGGCGGCACCGCGGCGGACGTCGAGGGCATCCTCGCCGGCCTGGAGGCGGACCGCCCGACGACGTTCCGCGGTATCGCCGGCGCGGTGTGCGCCAAGCCGGTCGGGGACGACGTCGTCGAGGGGTTCTGGCTGCAGTTCATGCAGACCGGGACTCGCTCCACGGAGACCATGCGCTCGCTGATCGCCCTGGACCAGCGGGACCTGATCGGCACGATCCGCTGCCCGGTCCTCTCGCTGCACGGCACCGAGGACGCGTTCGTGGCCTTCGACGGTGCGAAGGCCGCGATCCCGCTGTTCCACGACGCCCGGCTCGTCGAGTTCCCCGGCGTGGGCCACGCTCCGTTCGTCGAGGACGCCGAGACCTACCTCTCCGAGCTCCTCGCCTTCGTGCGCTGAGGTGCGCTGACACGCCTGTGGGCGGAAATCGTTGCCAGGGCGACGATTTCCGCGCACGAGCGCCGAAGGCGTCTAGTAGGCCGTGACGAGCCGGACCGCCAGCTCCGCGTACCGGTCCGCGAGCTCGGAGATCCCCAGCCGGCCGCCGGGGGTGAACCACCCGTTGAGCCCGTTGAGCATGTCGAGCACGGCGAGCGCGGTCAGTCGCGGGTCCGGGCAGGCGAACTCCCCGGCCGCGACGCCCGCCGCGAGGAAGTTCGCGATCGCGTGTTGGTAGCGGCGCCGGTAGACCTGCACGGCGTCGAGCTTCTCCGGGGAGAGCGCGCGGAGCTCCCGACCGGCGACCCACCAGGCGTCCCGGTTGGCGCCGACGTGCAGCACGTGCCCGCGGACCAGCCGCGCCAGCCGCTCGCGGTGGTCCCCCTCGCCGTCGAGGATCGGGAGCTGGTCCACCACCAGGTCCCGGTCGACGACGAAGATCGCCTCGAGGAGGAGCTCCTCCTTGTTGCGGAAGTGGTGGTAGAGCGACGCGGCCTGCATGTCCGCGGCCTCGGCGATCGCCCGCATGCCGACGGCGTGGTAGCCGCGCTCGCGGAACATGCGACTGGCCAGCGCGACGATCTCGGCGCGCCGGGCGCCGGAGCGGGTCCGCGGCGCGGCGGGTTGCTGCTCGGCTGCCGTCATCGACGGTCCCTTCCGGCGGGGACGACTGGGGAGGGCGCCATCGAACCACGCCCACCCCGGGCCCCCGGGAAGGACCGTCCCGGGGACCCGCAGGGCCAGGTCAGGCGGGTACCGGGGTCTTCACCCCCATCTTCTTGAGCTCGGGCACGACCTTCTCGCCGAAGAGCTTCAGGCTCGCCCGCACCTTGTCGAACGGCAGCCCGGCGAAGGACGGGGCGATGTTCGGCTGGTGGTCGCCCAGGACCTCCAGGCGGTGCCGGTACTTCTCGACGATCTGCTCCGGCGTCCCCCAGACCTGGGTGTCCGCGTAGCCGGCGCCCGCGGCCTCCATGCCGGCCTCGCGGATCATGTCCGCGCCCGCCTGGTAGGCCTCGTAGCCCTTCGTGTCCCGCCAGTGCTCGCCGGCGAAGTCGTAGTGCTTGATCACAGAGAGGAAGTAGCGGCTCAGGTACTCCCGCGCCGTCGCCTCCGCCTCGGCCGGGTCCTCGTGGCAGTAGACGAAGTCCTGGGTGAGGACCGGGCCCGGCTCCTTGCCGTGCTCGGAGCGGTAGATGTCGCGGTAGCGGTTGATCGCCTCCGCGTGCTGCTCCGCCGGGTACTGCATGAAGGTCATCATCCGGGCGCCGAGCTTCGCCACCGCGGGCACCGAGTCCGGCGACATCGCGACGCCGTAGAGCCGGTCCGCCCAGTCCGTCCCCGGGTCCGCGCCGGGCCGCACGGTGACCTTGGGCTGCTGGTAGATCGGCCCGTCGTTCTCGACGTAGCCGTTCCGCAGCCCGCGCAGGATCATCTCGCCGGCCTCGTCGAACTTCTGCCGCGAGGTGTTCATGTCCACCCCGAAGCCCTCGTACTCCATCTTCGCGAGGCCCCGGCCCATCCCGAAGACGACGCGGCCCTGCGACAGGATGTCCAGCATCGTCACCTTCTCGACGACGCGCAGCGGGTCGTTCCACGGCAGGATGACCGCGCCGGTGCCCAGTTTGATACGGCTCGTCCGGCCTGCCAGATACGACATCAGCTGCAGGTTGTCCGGGCACATCGAATAGTCGTCGAAATGGTGCTCGGCCGCCCAGACCGAGTCGAATCCCAGCTGTTCGGCCTGGACGCCGAGCTCGGCCTCCTGCCGGAACATGTCTGCGTCGCTCAGGTTCTCGTGCCAGTTCTGGAACACCAGCAGTACACCGACGTCCATGCGGCTCTCCTCGTCGAGTTCCGTGGGGGTGAGTTCCTTGCGGACCCTTGCCTAACGCCCGTTAGGGCTGTCACGGTAGTGGTGCACGTCACCGCTGGTCAACGGGTCTCACCGAGGAGGGTGCCGATGTCGGTGCTGGCGACCATCGATCGGTCCCCCCGCGGCCCGGCCGACCCGGCCGCCGTGGTCGCGGCGCTGTCCGACCTCGCCGCGCTCGTCCCCGGCACCTCCGTCCCCGACCTCCTCAACGCCGTCGCGGAGCGCCTGTCCGAATTGCTGGGCGCCGCGGGGTGCACGGTCGTCCTGCGCGACGACGACGGCCGGTTCCGGGCGCGTCCGGGCTCCGCGCGCCTCGTCGTCCCCGTGCCCGCCGGGGAGGACGTGCTCGCCCTGCTGCAGGTCGTCGACCGGCGGGGACGGATCTTCGACGAGGCGGACGCCGTCCTCGCGGACTGCGTCGCCCGGTTCGCCGGGACCCTGGCCGCCCAGACCGCCGCGAGCGCCCGGCTCACCCGCGGGCTGGACCTGCTCGAACGCCAGGAGGCGCTGCGCTCCCGGCTCGTGCGGGCCGCGCTCGGCGGGGCGGACGCACCCTCCGTCGTCACGCTTCTGGCCGACCTCGCGGGCAAGCCCGTCGTGCTCTACGGGACGGACCTCGAGGTCCGGGGGTGGGCGGCGCCACCTGGGCTCGGCCTGGACCGCGCACCCGCACTGGCACCGCACCTCAGGGCCGTGGCCGGGGTGCGGGAGGTCCTCGCCGGCCTGGACGCGGACCGGCCCACCGCGACCGTACCCGCCCGGCCCGCGCTCGGGATCGGGCACCGGCATCTCGTCGCCGCGCTCGTCGCCGAGGGCAGGCTGAGCGGGTACCTCGGGGTCGTCGAGATGGGCGGCCGGCTCGGGCCGCTCGACGGCTGCCTCGCCGAGCAGGGCGCCGCGGTGCTGTCGCTGCGGCTGCTCGCGGACTCGCGGCACGACGAGGCTGCGGGCTGCGAGCGGGACGACCTGCTCGCGGACCTGCTGCGCGGAGGCGAAGACTCCCGTCTCGAGCGCCGGGCCCTCGCCTGCGGGATCGCGCTCGACGAGCCGCACGTGCTGTTCCGGTTCGCGGTCCCGGGCCCCGCGTCGCCCCTGCCCGCGGCCGTCCGCCGGTCGCTCGTGGTGCACGCCGCGTCCCGCCTGCTCGGCGCGGAACCCCCGGCCGTCGCGGTCCCCGGCGCGGTGATCCTGCTGGTGCCGGCGGCCTCCCGGGCCGTCGCGGCCGCGGTGCTGCACGGGCTCGGCGACGGCGCGGGAGTGCGCCGCGTCGTCGTCTCGGAGACGTGCACGGGTCCCGGCGACTACCCCCGTGCCCAGACCGAGGCGGGCCGGGTCGACGAGCTCGCCGCCGCGTTCGGCCGGGAGTCCGGCGTGCTCGCCGTCGAGGAGCTGGGGGCGTTGCGGTTGGTGGCGAACAGCGGCCGGGTCGACGAGGCCAGGCGCTTCGCCGAGGACGTGCTCGGTCCGCTGCGCGAGGCCGGCCTGCTCGAGACGCTGCGGGCCTACCTGGATGCGGCGGCCCAGGTCAGGGCGGCCGCGCGGGCTCTCGGGGTCCACGAGAACACCGTGCGGTACCGGCTGGGCCGGGTCGCCGAGGTGACGGGGTTGGACGTGCGGAACTTCGACGCGCTGCTCACCGCCCGGCTCGCGTTCGGCATCCTCGATCTGAGCTGCGAAGCTGGCTGAATGAACGCTCGCGTGGCGGTGGTGACCGGGGCCGGGTCCGGGCTGGGACGGGTGATCGCCGAGGCCCTGCTCGGCGCCGGGTACGAGGTGGCGCTGGCCGGCCGTCGCCGGGAGGCCCTGGAGAAGACGGCCGCGGGGTCGCCGTCGGCGCTGGTCGTGCCCACGGACGTCGCTGATCCCGCGTCGGTCGCCGCTCTGTTCGCGGCGGTCCGCGAGCACTGGGGACGGATCGACCTGCTCGTCAACAACGCCGGCACGTTCGGCCCGTCCGGCACGCCGGACGAGGTCGAGGTCGAGGACTGGCTGGCCGCGGTCGGCACGAACCTCACCGGCTCCTTCCTCTGCGCTCGGGAGGCGTTCGCACTGATGCGGACGCAGGAGCCGCAGGGCGGGCGGATCGTGAACAACGGCTCGATCTCCGCGCACGTCCCGCGGCCCGGGAGCGCCGCCTACACCGCGACGAAGCATGCGATCACCGGCCTGACCAGGTCGTTGTCCCTCGACGGCCGACCGTTCGGCATCGCCTGCGGCCAGATCGACATCGGCAACGCCGCCACGGACATGACGGCCGGGATCGCGACCGGCGCGAGGCAGGCGGACGGCAGCGTGCGCCCGGAGCCCACCTTCGACGCCCGGCACGTCGCGGACGCGGTGCTGTACATGGCCGGGCTGCCGCTCGACGCGAACGTGCAGTTCCTGACCATCACCGCCACGACGATGCCCTTCATCGGGCGGGGCTGAGTCTCCTTCCGTCTCACTGTGAGACCCGTGACCGGCCCGGGCGCCGCCAGACTGGGGCCATGCGCGCGATGCGGGTGCTGCGGCTCGTCGTCCACGCGCGTTCCCGGCAGCCGGTGCTGATCCTCGGCGAGGCGGACGGCGAACGCTGCGTCCCGGTCTTCCTGCGCCCGGCCCAGGCCGAGGTGATCTCCGCCGGCGCACGGGACGACGAGACCTCGCTGAGCCAGGACGTGCTGGTCCCGGTGGTCGAGGCGCTGGGCGCGAAGCTCGAGGGCGCGGAGGTCACGTCCCTGGTCGACGGCGTGTTCTCGGCCGACCTGGTGATCTCCGGCGGGGTCCGGGTGCCGGTCAGGCCGAGCGACGCGCTGGCGATCGCGATCCGGGAGAGCCTGCCGATCGGGATGGCGGAGGAGATCCTCGACGAGGTCGGCCAGCCCACCGCGGAACTCTTCCCGAACGGGAGCGACGCCCCGCCCGCGGAGCAGTTGCGGGAGTTCAAGGAGTTCCTCGCGGACGTCGACCCCGACGACTTCCGCTGACCTCTGCTCTGCGGCAACCGACGCTCCGCCCCGTCGCGAATCTGTGGGAGTCGGATCGGTGCCGGGATGACGCCGTCATGATCAGCACACCGGTCCCGCGAAGCGATCTTGCTTGGGCCCGGCAGGGCTGTCGGCGCACGAGGGGGAGACGCGGGCGCTCATGGAGTCCGGGGCGGTCCCGAACTCCGTCCGGTCTTCATGGCGCCGGACGTCCTGTTCGACCTGGACGTCCTGTTCGAGTTCGGCCTGGCCCGCTTCCTCGACGGGGTCGGCGTCCTCATCGGGGACCGGTCACGCACAGGATGACGTGCCCACGCACAGGTTCGAACCTGTGCGTGAGCACGGCGACGTGTGCGTGAACGGGTGGTCAGGCGGCCGTGTCGGTCGCCGGGTCGGCGAACTGGGTGCGGTACAGCTCCGCGTAGCGGCCGTCACGGGCCAGCAGGGTCTCGTGGCTGCCGCGTTCGACGATCGTTCCCGCCTCCAGGACGAGGATCTCGTCGGCGTTCCGGACCGTCGAGAGCCGGTGCGCGATGACGAGCGCGGTGCGGCCCTCCAGCGCCTCACCCAGCGCGGCCTGCACGGCGGCCTCGGAGGTCGAGTCCAGGCTGGCGGTGGCCTCGTCGAGCACGACGACCCGGGGCCGGGCGAGCAGCAGCCGCGCGATCGTCAGCCGCTGCCGCTCCCCGCCGGAGAGCCGGTAGCCGCGCTCGCCGACGACGGTCTCGAGACCGTCCGGCAGGCCGCCGACCAGCGTGCCGAGCCGGGCGCGGCGCAGGGCGCCCCACAGCTCGTCGTCGGTCGCGCCGGGTCGGGCGAGCAGCAGGTTCGCCCGGATCGTGTCGTGGAACAGGTGCCCGTCCTGCGTCACGAAACCGACGGCGCCGCGGATGGCCTCGGCGCGCAGCTCCCGGACGTCGACGCCGCCGAGGGACACCGAGCCGGAGTCGACGTCGTAGAGGCGGGCGGTGAGCTGGGCGATCGTGGACTTCCCGGCGCCGGACGAGCCGACGAGCGCGACCATCCGCCCGGCCGGGACCTCGAACGACACGTCGTGCAGCACCTTCTCGCCGCCGCGCGTGTCCAGCGTCGCGACCTCCTCCAGTGATGCCAGCGATACCCGGTTTGCGGCGGGGTAGCCGAACCGGACACGAGAGAAGCGGAGCGCCGTCGGGCCCTCGGGCGCGGGACGCGCGTCCGGTGCGTCGCGGATCATCGGTTCCAGGTCCAGGACCTCGAAGACCCGCTCGAAGCTGACGAGCGCGCTCATCGCCTCGACCCGGGCGCCGGCCAGCGCGGTGAGCGGCGCGTAGAGCCGGGTCAGCAGCATCGCGAGGGAGACGACGGCTCCGGGCGCCAGGGCGCCGCCGATCGCCAGCACGCCGCCGAGGCCGTAGACGAGGGCGAGCGCCAGCGCCGAGACCAGCGTCAACGCCGTGATGAACACCCACTGCACCATCGCCGAACGCACCCCGATGTCCCGCACCCGGCCGGCGCGGGCGGCGAACTTCGCGGACTCCTCGTCCGGCCGCCCGAACAGCTTGACGAGCGTGGCGCCCGGCGCGGAGAACCGTTCGGTCATGGTGGTGCTCATGGCGGCGTTCAGGTCCGCGCCCTCGCGCTGCAGCCGGGCGAGCCGGCGCCCCATCCGGCGCGCGGGGACGACGAACACGGGCAGCAGGAGCAGTGCGAGTAGCGTGACCTGCCACGAGATCCCGATCATGACGACGAGCGTGAGCACCAGCGTCACCAGGTTGCCGACGACGCCGGAGAGGGTGTCGCTGAACGCCCGCTGGGCGCCGAGGACGTCGTTGTTCAGCCGGCTGACCAGCGCTCCGGTGCGGGTCCGGGTGAAGAACGCGACCGGCATCCGCTGGACGTGGTCGAACACGGCCGTCCGGAGCCGCAGGATCAGGCCCTCGCCGATGGTCGCCGACAGCAGGCGCGTGAGCAGTCCGATCCCGGCCTCCGCCACCGCGATCAGCGCGATCAACCCGGCGAGCCGCAGCACGACGTCGATCTCGGACCGCGCGTCGATCGCGTCGACGACCCGGCCGGCGAGCAGCGGCGTCGCGACCGTCAGGACCGCCCCGATCACGCTGAGCAGCAGGAAGCCTCCGATCCGCCGCCGGTGCGGCCGCGCGAACGACGCGATCCTGCGCGCGGTGACCGGCACGGGCGCTCGGGCCGCCTCCTGCTCCCGCGAGACCGTGCGCAGGGCGCTCCAGGCGTTCATGTCCATCGGCCGGACGGTAGGAGCTGAAGCCGACTTCAGGTCAAGGCCGTGAAGATCCGCTCCCGCGGACGTCATCCAGCGGTTGTGACCGGCGCCACGCCGGAGTAGGCAGGGGTCATGGGTGGAAACAGGATCGTCGTGTACAAGGAGCCGGGCGTGGTCACCGTCGAGGACCACGACATGCCGAAGCTGGAGGTGCCCGAGGACGTCGCGCGGGCCACGGGGATGAGCCGCGAGGCGCCGCACGGGGTGATCCTGCGGAACGTCACCACCAACATCTGCGGCTCGGACCAACACATGGTCCGCGGCCGGACCACCGCCCCGCCCGGGCAGACCCTCGGCCACGAGATCACCGGCGAGATCATCGAGAAGGGCGCCGACGTCCAGTTCCTCGACATCGGGGACATCGTCACGGTCCCGTTCAACATCGCCTGCGGGCGCTGTCGCAACTGCCGCGAGCAGAACACCGGCGTCTGCCTCAACGTGAACCCCGCCCGCGCCGGCTCGGCGTACGGCTACGTCGACATGGGCGGCTGGGAGGGCGGCCAGGCCGACTTCGTGATGGTGCCCTTCGCCGACTTCAACCTGATCAAGATCCCCGACCGCGAGAAGGCGATGGAGAAGATCCTCGACCTGACGATGCTGTCGGACATCTTCCCGACCGGCTACCACGGCGCGGTGACGGCGGGCGTCACGACCGGTTCCACCGTCTACGTCGCGGGCGCGGGTCCCGTCGGCCTCGCCGCCGCGTACTCCGCGTACCTGCTCGGCGCGGCCGTCGTGGTCGTCGGCGACCTCAACAAGGAGCGTCTGGAGCAGGCCCGCTCGTTCGGCTGCGAGACCGTCGACATCTCCCAGGACGCCACGCTAGTGGAGCAGGTCGAGCAGGTCCTCGGCGCGCCCGAGGTCGACTGCGCGGTCGACGCCGTCGGGTTCGAGGCGAGCGGGCACGGCGGGGGTGAGGCGCCCGCGACGGTGCTCAACGACATCATGACGGTCACCCGCGCGGCCGGGAAGCTCGGTATCCCGGGCCTCTACGTGACCGGGGACCCGGGGGCCGGCGACCCGGACGCCCAGGAGGGCACCCTCAAGGTCCGGCTCGGCCTGGGCTGGGCCAAGAGCCACAGCTTCACCACCGGCCAGTGCCCCGTGCTGCGCTACAACCGCAACCTGATGATGGCGATCCTGCACGACAAGGCGCACATCGCGGACGCGGTGAACGCCACCGTGATCAGCCTCGACGACGCACCCCGCGGATACCAGGAGTTCGACCGGGGCGCGGCGCGCAAGTACGTGATCGACCCGCACGGGGCCACCGGGTCCGCCGCCTGACCCGGACCTCCCGGGGACCGTCGCGGAACGCCCGGTCCGTCGCTACCGTCGAGCCTGTTCGCCGCCGGTGTCGGACGACAGGGGTGTGCCGTGACGGCTTCCGAGTACTGGACGTCGGGTCCCGCCGAGGGGCCCGACGGCTGGGCGTCGCTGCTCTCGGCGACCCATCTGCCCTGGCAGGCACGCCTGCCGCGGGATCCGGACCGTCCCTTCGCGGCCCGGGCCCGCCGGTGGTGGATCGACGACCTGGCCCTCGTCGACTGCGAGTGCGGGCCGTGTTCCGGGGTGCGCCGGCGCGGCGAGATCGCCGCGACGGACGGCGAGTTCGTCGTCGTGCTCATGACGCTGGAGGGGCGGGAGAGCGTCGAGCAGGGCGGCGCCCGGCTGGATCTACGACCGGGCGACGCCGTGCTCTGGGACAGCACCACCCCGGCGTCGTTCGCCGTCCACGAACCGCTCGCCAAGCGGAGCCTGCTCGTGCCGCGCGCGGCGCTCGAGGAGGTGGGCGGGCGGGCGTGGCTGGGCACCGGGACCGTGCTCGACGGCGGTGCCCCCGCCGTCCGGCTCCTGCGCGGCTACCTCGACACGCTGCGGGAGGCGCTGCCCACGCTCGGCCCGTCCGCGGTCGCCGCGGCCCGGAACGCGACCCTGGAACTGCTGGTCGGGGCGGCGCGGGCGGACTCGGGCGTGGTGGAGGGCCGGCCGGCCGCCCCGGCGCTCCGGGCGTCGATGGAGCGGTGGATCGACCGTCACCTGCTCGGCCACGACATCACCCCGGCTGCGGTGGCGCGCGCCCACGGGGTGTCCGTCCGGACCGTCAACCGCACGTTCAGTGCGACCGGGCACACCGTCGGGGAGGTCGTCCGCGTCCGCCGGCTCGCGCGGGCCCGGGAGGAGCTGGTCGACCGGGCCGCCCCGATCACGTCGATCGCCCACCGCTGGGGCTTCGCCGACGGCAGCCACTTCAGCCGGGCGTTCAGGGCCGTCTACGGCTGCTCGCCCAGCGACTACCGGGCCGGTGCCCCGGGGTCTGGCGCGAACCGGCCGGAAGGTGGCGCGGCCGTTCAAGCCGCCGAGGCGACCACCGGCTGAGACTCGGGTCACGCGACCTGAGGAGGCCGGGATGACCGGGACACGACGGGACATCGAGTTCGACGCGGAGGGCACGACCCTGCGGGGCTGGTTCTACCGGGCGGAAGGGGCGAGCGGCCGCGCCCCGACGGTCGTCATGGCGCACGGGTTCTCGGCCGTGAAGGAGATGTACCTGGACTCGTTCGCCGAGGTCTTCGCGGCGGCCGGGCTGAACGCGCTGGTCTTCGACAACCGCAACTTCGGCGCCAGCGACGGCGAGCCGCGCCAGGAGATCGACCCGGTCGCGCAGGTCCGGGACTACCGCCACGCGATCACCTACGCGACCACGCTGGACGAGGTCGACGCCACCCGGATCGGCATCTGGGGTTCGAGCTACTCCGGCGGCCACGTGCTCGTCGTGGGCGCGATCGACCGCCGCGTCAAGGCCGTCGTGTCGCAGGTCCCGCTGGTCAGCGGCTCGGCCAACATCGGGGAGCTGGTCCGCGCGGACTTCCGGGCCGGCTTCCGCGAGATGTTCGACGCCGACCGTGCGGCCCGCTACGCCGGGGGCCCGCCCGCGATGGTGCCGGTCGTCGACGAGGACCCCAACGCCCCGTCCGCGCTGCCGACCCCGGACTCGTACACCTGGTTCATCGAGACCGGGAAGCTCCGCGCCCCGTCCTGGCGCAACGAGGTCACGCTGCGGACCGTCGAGATGCTCGGGGAGTACGAGCCGGTCGCCCACATCGGCCGGATCAGCCCGACGCCGCTGCTGATGCTCGTCGCGGCGGGCGACCACCTCACCCCGGCCCATCTGGCCATCGACGCCTACGAGCACGCCCGGGAGCCGAAGGAGCTGGTGATCATGCCGGGCGGCCACTTCGACGCCTACGTCGACGGCTTCGACAACGCGAGCCCGCCGGCGCGGGACTTCTTCGTGCGGCACCTGGGCACCTGATCGGGATGCACGAACGGCACTCTCGCTCATACCTGGTGAGCGAAAGTGCCGTTCGTGAAGATCGTCAGACGCCCGACGCCTTCTCCGCTGCCGCGATCACGTTGCGGAAGAGCATGGCGACCGTGGTCGGCCCCACGCCGCCGACCCGCGGCGTGATCGCGCCCGCGACCTCCGCGCAGGACTCGTCGACGTCCGGGAGCAGCTTCTTGCCGGAGTACCGCACCCCGCCCCCGACGACCGTCGCGCCCGGCTTCACGTGCTCCGGCTGGATGATCCCCGGGACGCCGGCGGCGGCGATGAGGATGTCCGCGCGCCTCGTGTAGCGATCCCAGTCCGGGACGCCGGTGTGCACGACCGTCACCGCGGCGTTCGCGGTCGGGCGCTTCTGGGTGAGCAGCATCGCGAGCGGCCGGCCGAGCGTCGCGCCCCGGCCCAGGATGACGACCTCGCGGCCGGACACCGGGATCTCGTGGAACGCCAGCAGCTCCTCGATCCCCGCGGGGGTACAGGGCAGCGGGCCGGGCAGGCCGACAGCGAGGCGGCCCATGTTCGTCGGGTGCATGCCGTCGACGTCCTTGTCCGGGTCCATCGCGGACAGCGCGGCGTCGTAGTCCAGGTGGCCGGGCACGGGGTACTGGATCAGCAGGCCGTGCACGGACGGGTCCTCGTTGTACCCGGTGATCGCCCGGACCAGGTCCTCCTGCGTGGCGTCGGAGGGGAGGTGGGTGTGCGGCGAGTCGATGCCGAGCTCGGCGGCCTGCTTCTGCTTGATCCGGATGTAGCCGGCGCTGGCGTCGTCGTCGCCGACGAGGATCGTGGCCAGGCTGGGGGTGATCCCGCGCTCGCGCAACGCCGAGGCGCGGGCGGTGACGTCCGCCAGGACCCTCTCGGCGACGGGCTTACCGGGCAACAGACGTGCGGTCATGCGGACTCCCGATGATCGTGGGTGCCCAGGCGGTCGACCCCCACGGACTTCTCGGCTCCCCGATGGTCGATGCCATCCTCTGTCCTGCCGCCAGTCGCGCTCGCCCCCAAGGATGCCACGTCCCTCCGATTGGCCATCGGTATCCGCCCCGATCGGGCGGACGATCGACGGTATGGCCCCCGACCTCCGCCCCCTGCCCGTCACCCATGCCCCGCTCCGCCGCCTGCCTCAGCTGTTCGCGGGCCTCGCGCTCTACGGGACGTCGATGGCGATGCAGATCCGCGGCGGCCTCGGCCTCAACCCGTGGGACGTCCTGCACCAGGGGCTCGCGACGAGGCTCCCGATCAGCTTCGGTGCGATCACCGCGGTGACCGGTGTCGCCGTGCTCCTGCTGTGGATCCCGCTACGGCAGCGCCCGGGGATCGGGACGCTCGCCAACGTCGTGGTGATCGCGTTCGCCGTCGACGCCGCGCTGGCCCTGCTCCCCGCGCCGACCGGCCTGGTCCCGCGGCTCGCGATGATGGCCGGCGGGATCGTGCTCAACGGCGTCGCGTCCGCCGCGTACGTCGGCGCCCGGCTCGGCCCGGGCCCCCGCGACGGGCTCATGACGGGTTTCGCCGCCCGCACCGGCCGGTCGATCCGGCTGGTGCGGACGGCGATCGAGATCGTCGTGCTCGGGACGGGCTGGCTGCTGGGCGGGACCGTCGGCGTCGGCACCGTGCTCTACGCCCTGGCGATCGGCCCGCTCACCCAGCTCTTCCTGCCGCTGTTCGTGGTCCGCGAGCCGGAGCCCGTCAGGACCGCGTGAGCCGCCGGACGTACCGGCCGTTCCAGAGGATCAGCAGCGCGAACGTCGCGACGAGCAGACCCTCGGACAGCCCCACCGCGACGTCGACGGGCAGTAGGAACACGATCGGGATCCGGAGCACGGACTCGGCGACCAGGCCCGCGCCCCAGACCGTCGAGCTCACCCGGTGGCCGTGCCGGGTCAGCGGCTGCGTCCGGTACCCCTCGGCGAGCTCCGCCGCGGACCCCGGGGAGAAGCTCTGCTGGGCCGCGAGGGTCAGCGGCCGCCGGCCGAGCGCGGCGCTGACCAGGAACGCGACCCCGACCGCCGCGGTCGTGATCGAGCTGCGGAGCAGCAGCAGGCGGGGATCTCCCGTGGCGAACGCCAGGACCAACCCGATGCCGTAGACGATCAGCATCACCAGGGCGAACGCGTTCAGCGCGCGGTCCCGCAGCGCCGTCCAGACCAGTCGCAACCCGGCGACCCCGGTGGCGGCCAGCAGGGCCACCCAGTCCGACGCGCCCAGCAGGTGCAGCGCGTAGTACACGGCGACGGGCAGCCCGACGTCCCACGCCAGCCCGCGGACGATACCCAGCGGCCCCGCCCCGGCGGGCCGCGACCGGATCTCCTCGTCGGTCACGGCGATCACGACTCCTCCCGCGCGTCCGCGATCCAGGATCCGTGGAAGCCCGCGGGCACGCCGCGCGGGAGCGTGACGGTCGCGACCGGCTCGGCCGAGACGTCCGAGGCGTCGAGCACGAGCAGCTCGGACGCCTTCCCGTCCCGGGTCGTCGTGATCGAGAGCAGCCAGCCCTCGTCCTCGGCGCGGTCGACGCCGGCGACCGGCACGAACACCGCCTCGCCGGCCATGACGTCCGCGCCCAGCGAGTGCGCGGACGTGCTGCCCTGCTCGGCGTCGTAGCGCAGGATCGCGCTCTCGCCGCCCGCGTGTCCGGGGTCCGCGACCGCGTACAGATAGCGGCTCGGGCGGCCCACCCGCTCGTCGTCGAGGGTGGGGAACTCGAGCCCGCGCTCGGCCAGCGCGCTCTCGGTCACGGCGCCGGTGGCCGGGTCCAGGGTCCAGCGGTGCAGCCGGGCGAGGCCGGTCGACGCGGCGGCGGAGGCGTGACCTGCCGGGTTGGGGCCGAGGGCGTCCCACATGACGGCGACGTCCGCGGGGGCGTACCGCGCGGCGTCCAGGACGACCCGGCCGGCCGCGTCCTCGTGGGCGTTGCCGACGTGGAAGACGTAGCAGGGGTCGATCGCGAACCAGCGGACCTCGCCCGGCCGGTCCAGCGGCATGACGCCGAGGCGGGCGCCGTAGGACTCGTCCCAGGCGTAGGGCATGCCCTGCCGGAACCGGAACGTCATCGGCAGGTCCATGAACACCGCGTGGTGCGCAGTGATCGCGAAGTCGTGCATCATCGTCGGCCCGGGGACCTCGATCGCGGCGCTCTCGACGAGCGTCCCGGCGGCGTCGAGCCGGTGGTAGGTGAGGAACGGCGGGGCGAAGCCGTAGCCGAAGAAGTGCAGGTCACCGGTGGCCGGGTCGGTCTTGGGGTGGGCGGTCATCGCGGTGGTGAGGCGGCCCGCGAAGTCGTCCGGACCGACCGTCTCGAGCTCCGGCGTCACGACGTACGGGAAACCGTTCTCGACCAGCGCCATGATCTTCCCGCCGTGCTCGACGACGTGGGTGTTGGCGACGACGGCCGTCCGGTCGAACGTGCCGTCCGGCCGGAGGAAGGGATGCCCCTCCAGGGCCCTCGTCCGCGTCCAGCGGTTGCGGTACCACTCGGCCCGGCCGTCCCGGAGCCGGATGCCGTGCAGCATCCCGGCGCCCATGAACCAGTGGCCGGGGTCCTGGCCGGGGAGCGGATTGGGGCCGTTGCGGAAGTACCGGCCGGTCAGCTCGGGGGGCAGGATGCCGGTGACGGGCAGGTCCCGGGCCTCGATCTCGTCCGGGACGGGGGCGAGGTGCCCGGTCAGGTAGAGCGGTGAGGTGCTGGTGGTCATCGTCGCGTCCTCCTCGGTGTGCCGACGACTCTGCACCCGTATCCCGCGACATGTCAATGGTGACATGTCAGCAATGGAAGATAAGCTCGCCGCATGTCGCTGACGCATGCGTTGCTCGGTCTGCTGGCCGTCCGGCCCTCGAGCGGGTACGAGCTGACGAAGTCGTTCGAGGGCGACCTGGGCCGCTACGCCTGGCAGGCCGGGCACACGAGCATCTACCCGGAGCTGAACCGGCTGGCGGAGCGCGGGCTCGTCGAGGTCACGCACGAGGGCGCGCGCGGTAGCCGGACCTACGCCGTCACCCCCGAGGGCCGCGCCGAGCTGCGGGAATGGCTGTTCGCGCCGCCGCGGGCGGGCCGGGTCCGCAACGAGCAGGTGCTGCGGATGTTCCTGATCTCCGCCCTGGACCCGAAGGACGCGCTGATCCTGCTGCGCGGGATCGCCGAGCGCACCCGGGAGGGCGCGGACGAGCTGCGCCGGATCCGGGTGGAGAACGACGACGTGCCGTTCACCAGCCCGGAGGGGTTCGGCCTGCTCGCCGCGGAGTTCGGCGTGCGGCAGTACGACGCCGTGCACAGCTGGGCGGTCTGGGCGATCGAGCGCCTGGAGAAGGAACTGGCACGCGCCCAGACCTGACCCACGTTGTGGAGCCACAACGCGAATTCTGGGGCCTGAAGAGCGTTGTGGCTCCACGGTGCGGTCAGGCGGGGGCGTCCTCGTCCAGGTTCGCCAGCTGCCACGGCCGGACGACGGTGACGAGCACCAGCAGCGCGACCAGCAGGGCCGCGAAGATGACCGCGCCCATCGCGGGCGCGTCGTTGCCGAGCAGGCCCACCAGCGGCGAGACCAGCGCCCCGACGCCGAACTGCACCGCGCCGAGCAGCGCCGCCGCGGTCCCGGCGGACTCGCCGTGCCGGGCGAGCGCGAGCGCCGGGCCGTTGGGCATCGAGATCCCGCAGAAGAACAGTGCGACCCAGAGGGGCGCGACGACGCCGGGCAGCCCCCCGGTCCCGGTCGACGAGAGGATCAGCAGCGCGAGCCCGGCCAGCATCGCGCCGGCGATCGCGGCCGGCAGGAGCTGCCGCGGTTCGAAGCGCCGCAGCAGGGCCGCGTTGAGCTGGGTGCCGGCGATCAGCCAGATCGCGCCGGCGCCGAAGAGCAGGCCGAACTGCTGCTCGTCGAGGCCGAACTGCTCCTGGTAGACGAACGAGCTGCCGGAGACGTAGGCGAACAGCCCGGCCATGACGAGCCCCGCCACCAGGACCAGGCCGACGTAGGTGCGGTCCCGGAACAGCCCACCGTAGGTGCGCAGGGTGCTGGCCACGCCCGCCTTGCGGCGGCGCTCCGGCGGGAGCGTCTCGCCGAGCATGACCGAGAGGAGCGCGATCAGCGCGGCCCCGTAGACGGCGAGCAGGACGAAGATCCCGCGCCAGTCCGTGAAGCGGAGCAGTTCGCCGCCGATGGTCGGCGCGAGCACCGGGGCGGCGCCCATCACGAGCATCAGCCGGGAGAACAGGGTGGCCCCGGCCCGGCCGGAGAACAGGTCCCGGACCACGGCCAGCGCGATCACCGCGCCTGCCGCGGTGCCGACGCCCTGGAGCACGCGGAGCGCCCCGAGCACGGCGATGTTCGGGGCGAACACGATCAGCAGGGACGCCAGCACGTGCAGCGCCGTCCCCGCGAGCAGCGGACGCCGCCTGCCGAGCGAGTCCGAGAGCGGGCCGAGGATCAGCTGGCCCAGCGCGAGGCCGACCAGGGTGCCGGTGAGCGTCAGCTGCACGGCCGAAGCCGTGGCCTGCAGGTCCGCGGTCAGCGTCGGCAGGGCCGGCAGGTACATGTCGATGGTGAGCGGCCCGAGCGCGATGAGCGCGCCCAGCAGCAGGGTGGTCCGGAGCCGCCCGGGCGGGGTGGCGGGAGTCGTGGGGGCGGCGGTGCCCTGAGTTCGGTTCTCGGTCTGAGTGCGATCAGGGGTGGTGGTCACGCGGCACCTTCGACTTCCTGGTCCGTGGTGGGGCCGGTGGCGCGCCGGCATCGTCGCTCCCCCACGGCGCGACCCACCGTCAATCTCAAGCCCACCCGTCCGGGTGATGTTCCCGCGCGCGTTTCGCTGTGATCCGGGCGACTTAGGGTTGCCCCATGCCGAGCAGCGCGACAGTGATCACCACGACGGACGGGCTCCGGCTCGCGGTGCAGGTCAGCGGCCCGGAGGGCGCGCCGGTGGTCGTCGCGGTGCACGGCTATCCGGACGACCACACCGTCTGGGACGGCGTGGTCGGGGAGCTGGCGGCCACCCACCGGGTCGCGACCTACGACGTCCGCGGCGCCGGCGCCTCCGACGCCCCCGGGGAGCGGGCCGGGTACGGGATCGAGCGGCTCGCCGCGGACCTGCGCGCCGTCGTCGACGAGGTCTCGCCCGGCGCGCCGGTGCACCTGCTCGCCCACGACTGGGGCTCCACCCAGGCCTGGCACGCGGTGACGCACGGGGCGCTCGACGGGCGGGTCGCGTCGTTCACGTCGATCTCCGGTCCGTCGCGTGAGCACGTCGCCGCCTTCTACAGCCGGGCCCGGCGCCGCGACCGCGTCCGCCAGGCCCTCGCGTCCTGTTACATGGTGCTGTTCAGGGCCCCGGTGCTGCCCGAGCTCGGCTGGCGCTCCGGCCTGATCGGCGCTGTGATGTCGCGCCGCGCGGGCGTGCCGCGGCCCCGGACCGCCGACGCCGTCCGCGGCCTCGAGCTGTACCGCGAGAACATCGGCGGTCCGGTCGGCGCGCCGATCCGAACGGATGTCCCGGTGCAGGTCCTGGCCCCCGCCGACGACCCGTTCGTGACGCCCGCGCTGCAGACGCAGATCGCCCTGTACGTCGACGACCTGCAGGTCCGGACCGTTCCCGGGGGGCACTGGCTGTCCCGCGAGCGGCCGGACGTCGTCGCCCGGTGCGTCCGTGAGCTCGCCGCGCACGTCGGCGGTGCGGCGGAGGCGCCATCGCTGCGCCGGGCCCGGACGGTCGCGAAGGGTGTAGGCCGCTGGGCCGGCCGTGTCGTCGTCGTGACGGGGGCGGGGAGCGGGATCGGCCGCGCGGTCGCGCACGCGTTCGGGCGGCGCGGCGCGCTCGTCGTCGCCGCGGACCGGAACCTGGCCACGGCGAAGGAGACCGCGTTCGAGACCGGCGGCCTGGCGTACGAGGTCGACGTGTCCGACGGCGACGCGATGGCCGCCTTCGCCGACCGGGTCGCGGCGGAGGCGGGCGTGCCGGACGTCGTGGTGAACAACGCGGGGATCGCCGTGTCAGGGCCGTTCGCGGACACCGGCGTCGAGGACTGGGAGGCGATCCTGGACGTCAACCTGTGGGGGGTGATCCACGGCTGCCGGCTCTTCGGTGCGCAGTTGCGGGAGCACGGCGAGGGCGGGCACATCGTCAACGTCGCCTCGGCGGCGGCGTTCACGCCGGTCGCGGGCCTGCCGGCCTACTGCACCACGAAGGCCGCGGTGCTGATGCTGTCCGAGTGCCTGCGCGCGGAGCTGGCCGGGCAGGGGATCGGCGTGACCGCGCTGTGCCCCGCGTTCGTGCCGACGGACATCGTGTCCTCCGCCCGGATGGTCGGCGTGGACGAGTCGACGGCCGGGGAGCAGCGGCGCTCCGCGAACGCACTGATCGCGCGACGGAACTACCCGTTGTCGAAGGTCGCGGAGCTCGTGGTGCGCGCCGTGGAGAAGGACGTCGCGCTGGCCCCGGTGACGCCCGAGGCGCACGTTGCGCTGGCCCTGTCCCGGCTCACCCCCGGCCTGCTGCGGGCCGCGGCGAGGACTGGTCAGTAGCGCCAGCGGAGCGCGCTGAGGACGTCGTCGAGGTCCTTGCCCTCGGCCGCCGCCGCATCGGACCGACGGACGGCGAGGAACGCGCCGAGCAGGTCGTGGCCGAGCGCGGCCGTGACGCGCGGGCTGGCCAGCAGCGCCTCCTCCTGACCGGCCTGCGTGGTGGGCAGTGCGACGATCCCGTTCGCGGCGCGCTCGGCATCGCTCCACGTGCCGGGGTCCTCGGCGACCGGCAGGGGCGGGACGAGGCCTTCGGCCACCCCTGCGGCGCCGGCCGCGAGCACGGCGGCCAGCGCGAGGTACGGGTTGCCGGACGCATCGGACGTCTTGAGCTCGAGGTTCGCGCGCTCCTCGCCGAGCAGCGCCGACCCGGGCACGTACCGCAGCGGCGCCTCCCGGTTCTCCACACCCCAGAACGCGTAGGCGCCGGCGAAGAAGCCGGGCCGCAGCCGCGCCGTCGAACCGAGGCTCGGCGCGCTGACCGCGGCGACGGCGAGCAGGTCCCGCAGGATCCCGGCGACGTAGGCGGCGCCGTCCGTGTCCGGTCCCTCCGGGCCGCCGGCGAGCAGGTTGTGGTTTCCCCGCCACAACGAGGTGTGCAGGTGCCAGCCGTTGCCCGCGGACGCCTGCGACGGCAGCGGCGCGAAGCTCAGGCACAGGCCGTGCTTCCTGGCCGCGGCCCGCAGCGTCTGCCGGGCGAGGAGCTGTTCGTCGGCCGCGGTCACCGGGTCCGCCGCGCCGAGCGCCACCTCGACCTGGGCCGGGCCGTACTCCGCGTGCAGCTGGTCGATCCGCAGGCTGTTGGCGCGGAAGTCGTGCAGCACGTCCCCGACGAACCCGTCGATCTCGGTGAGCGCCGCCGGGCCGTACGCGGGGCCGTGGTGGGCGGGGGTCATCCCGTCGTCGAGGTAGACCCCGAACTCGAGCTCGTAGCCCGCGCGCGCGGTGAGCCCGGCCTCGGCCAGTGCTTCGACCTGCCGTTGCAGCGCGGACCGCGGGTCGTAGGGCCAGGGCTCCCCGTCGGCGGTCACGATCGTCCCGGGCGCCCAGGCGAGCGCGGGCTGGCCCGCCAGCCGGGTGATGCGCAGGGGGTCCGGGACCAGGCGCACGTCCCCGGACGGCGTCGCGAGCCCCGGGTGGGCGAAGGTGATCCCGTCCGAGCTGTCGAAGACGGCGAACAGCGGCGTCACGCCGACCCCGGTCCGGGCGACGTCGTGCAGTGCCGCGATCGGCACGGTCCGGGAGCGCGGGATCCCGTTGTTGTCGGCCCAGGCGATCGTCAGCCCGGCGACGCCGGCGTCGGACAGCTCGCGGATGGTCCCGTCGACTCGGCTCATGACCGGTCAGCATGGCCCGGGCCGGTTCGCCGGTCCAGCGCATGTCAGGGTGGTGACGTGCGCGAACCCATGGCGGCGCGGATGCGGCCCTTCACCTCCACGATCTTCGCCGAGATGTCGGCGCTGGCCCTGCGGACCGGCGCGATCAACCTCGGCCAGGGCTTCCCGGACACGGACGGGCCGCCCTCGCTGCTCGCCGACGTCGCCGCGAACGTCATCGGAGGCGTCAACCAGTACCCGCCCGGACCGGGAATCCCGGCGCTGCGCACCGCCGTCGCGGAGCACCAGCGCCGCTTCTACGGCCAGGAGGTCGACCCGGAACGGGTGCTGATCACCACCGGCGCCACCGAGGCGATCGCGTCCGCGATCCTCGCGCTGTGCGAGCCGGGGGACGAGGTCGTCACGTTCCAGCCGTACTACGACTCCTACGCCGCGACGATCGCGCTGTCCGGAGCCACGTTGCGGGCGGTGCCGCTGCGGCCCGGTTCATCGGGATCGCCGACCTTCGCCTTCGACCCGGCGGAGCTGCGCGCCGCGTTCTCCGAGCGCACCCGGGTCGTGCTGGTCAACACCCCGCACAACCCCACCGGCACCGTCCTGGACCGGGAGCAGCTGACGCTCCTCGGGCAGCTGGCCGTGGAGTTCGACGCCGTGATCGTCGCCGACGAGGTGTACGAGCACATGCTCTACGACGGCCGCGAGCACGTGCCGATGGCGACGCTGCCCGGTCTCGCGGACCGCACGCTGACGATCTCCTCCGCGGGCAAGACGTTCTCGGTGACGGGCTGGAAGGTGGGCTGGGTGCACGGGCCCGTTGACCTCCTCGGATCGGTGCGGGCCGCGAAGCAGTTCCTGACCTACGTGAGCGGGGCGCCGTTCCAGCCCGCGATCGCGAACGCGCTGGCCCTGCCGGACTCCTTCTACGACGACCTGGCGTCGGGCCTGCAGAGCAAGCGGGACCTGCTCTCCGCGGGGCTCCGCGCCGCCGGGCTCACCGTGTACCCGTCTTCCGGGACCTACTTCGTGGTCACCGACGTCGCACCGCTGGGGGTGGCGGACGGGGCTGAGTTCTGCTGGCGGCTACCCGATCTGGTCGGCGTCGCCGCGGTCCCGGTGTCCGTGTTCTGCGCGGACCCGGACCTGGGCCGGACGCTGGTGCGGTTCGCGTTCTGCAAGAAGGACGAGGTGCTGACCGAGGCCGTGTCCCGGCTGGCGAACCTGCAGAAGGCCCTGTCATGAGGGCGTACGGCTTCACCACGGTCGGCGGCCCGGGAAACGAGGCCTTCCTCGACGTGCCGGTGCCCGTCCCCGGCCCCGGCGAGCTCCTGGTCCGGGTCCGGGCGGCCGGGGTGAACCCGGGGGACTGGAAGCTCCGCGAGGGCTCCTACGGCGTCGCGGGTCCCGCGGTGCTGGGCCGGGAGGTCGCAGGGACTGTCGAGCAGGTCGGCCCCGACGTCGACGGCTTCGCGGTCGGTGACGAGGTCTTCGGCGGCTGCCCCGGGATGGTCGGCGGCTGGGCGGAGCTCGCCCTGGTCACGGCCTCGTTCGCGGCGCATCGCCCCGACGGCGTCTCGCCCGAGGACGTCGCGGTGCTCCCCGTCGCCGCCGGCACCGCCTACGACGCCCTCACCGGTCTCGCCCTCCGGGCCGGTGCCACCCTGCTGGTCAACGGGGCCGGTGGCGGGGTCGGCATCGCGGCGGTACAGCTCGCGCGGGCTCGCGGCCTGGTCGTGGTGGGAACCGCGAGCCCGGCGAAGCACGACCTGATCGCCTCCTACGGCGCCACGCCGGTGGCCTACGGCCGCGGGGTGGCCGAGCGGATCCGCGCGGCCGCGCCCGCGGGCGTCGACGCGGTGTTCGACCTGGTCGGGGGCGAGTCCCTGCGCACGGTCGCGGAGCTCACCGAGGATCCGTCCCGTGTCCGCTCGGTGGCGGACAAGGAGCTGGCCAAGGAGCTCGGTGGCGGCGATGTGCTCCGGGACCGCAGCACCGCCGTCCTGACCGAGGTGGCCCGTCTCGTCGCGGCCGGGGAGCTCGACCCGCACGTCACCGACGTCCGCCCCTTCGCCGACGCCGGCTCGGCGCTGCGGATCGTCGAGAGCGGTCACGCCCTGGGGAAGGTCGCGATCCGCCTCGCCTAGCCCTCGGCTCAGCAGGGGGCGGCGGGGTTGCCGCGCCCAGCGGGCGCCGGCCGGCACGGCCGAGCCCTTCATCAGGAACGAGTCCGCCGTCCAGCACGACCCCGCGCCCATCGTGACGCCGTAGTGCACGAAGGCGGGCACCCCGACCGTCGCGCCGTCGCCGATCTCGGTGCGGTCGGACTTGAAGGCGCCGTCCTCCGGCGAGTGGCGCTGGATCGTCGCCCCGGAGTTGAGCGTGACGGCGTCGCCGAGCGTGGTGAGCGTGTGCTCGGGGATGCGCTGCCGTCGTCGAGGAGCCGCCTGCCGACCCGGACCCCAGCGCCCGCAGCACCAGCGCCTTCATCGGCGTCCCGGCGGAAATCAACAGGAACAGGGGGAGCAGCTTCCCGAGCCGCTCGTGATCCGTAGAGCCCGCCCGCGACCCGGACGAAGTTGCAGATCGCCGAGTGCCCGACCGCCACACCCTTTGGGCCGCCCGGTCGTACCGGACGTGTAGATGAGGTAGCCGGCTCGTCCGTCGGGATCCCGGCCTCGGCGGAGGACGGCGGGCCACCCGGGGCGGATGCCGAGGGCGTCGGAGCCCGTGTCCACCTCGACGGCGCCGACCTCGTCGGGGATCAGTTCCCGCAGGTGGGAGGGGATGACGGCGGTGCGGGCCCCGGAGTCGGAGACGATGTGGGCGATCCGGTCCGGAGGGAAGCCGGCGTCGAGCGGGACGTAGGCGGCGTTGCACTCGAGTACGGCGAGCATGCCGGTGTGGGCCTCGAGCGGATGGTCCAGCAGGAGCGCGACCCGCTCACCGGGACCGACGCCGTCTTCGCGCAGGTGCCGGGCGAGCCGGTTGGCCCGGCGTCGAGCTCGCGGAAGGTGAGCGACCGCTGCCCGACGGTCTCGACGGCGGTCGAGTGCGCGTCGCTGTCCGGGCGCTGCGCCGCCAGCTCGGCGAAGAGATGGTCGAGGCGCTCTCCCGGGCGTCAGCGGATCGTCTGGTCCCGGTGGTGTCGACCGCGCACGCGTCGGCGGTCCGTCAGTTCGCCGGAACGGCCGGAACGTCCGATGGCGAAGTCTCAGCCGGCGCTCGGCGGACGGCGTGGAAATGTCGCGAATCTGCGGTGGTCCTCTTCGGTCACGAATGCGCGGCGTCAGGCAGTGGCGTGCCGGCGCGAGAAGCGACGTCCCGGCGGATGCCGGAACGCCGCTTCGGGACGACCGGGGATCAGGCGCGTTCGAACCGGACGACGACCCACTTCGACGTCGGGGTGCCGCTCGCGATCGCCTGCGACTCCAGTGGGATCAGCGGGTTGGTCTCCGGGTAGTAGGCGGCGATGCAGCCCTTCGGGGTGGAGTACTCGACGAGCCGGAACGCGTCCGCGCGCCGGGTCACGCCGTCCTCCCATTCGCTGACGAGGTTCACCATGTCCCCGTCCCGGAAGCCCAGCTCGTCCAGGTCCGCCGCGGAGACGAACACGACGCGCCGGCCGGAGTGGATCCCGCGGTAACGGTCGTCGAGCCCGTAGATCGTGGTGTTGAACTGGTCGTGGCTGCGCAGGGTCTGCAGGACCAGCCGGCCCTCGGGTACCGAGGTGACCTCGACGGGGCTGACGGAGAAGATCGCCTTCTTCTCCTTGGTGGGGAACGTGCGGGTGTCCCGCGGCGGGTGCGGCAGGACGAACCCGCCACGCCGCTCGATCTTGTCCGCGTAGGCCTCACAGCCCGGGACGACCCGGCCGATCCGCCGGCGGATGGCGTCGTAGTCCTGCGCGAACTCCGTCCACGGGATGTCGTGGCGCTCCCCGAGGGTGGCGCGGGCGATACCGCAGATGATGTCGACCTCGGAGCGCAGCATCGGACTCGCCGGCGTCGCCCGGCCGCGGGAGGCGTGTACCGCCGACATCGAGTCCTCCACCGTGACGCGCTGCTCGCGCCCGCCGGTGAGGTCGCGCTCGGTGCGGCCCAGCGTCGGGAGGATCAGCGCCGTCCTGCCGGTGGTGACGTGCGAGCGGTTGAGCTTCGTGGAGACGTGCACGGTCAGCGACGCCTTGCGCATGGCGGCCTCGGTGACCGCCGTGTCCGACATCGCCGCGACGAAGTTCCCCCCGAGTCCGACGAAGACCTTCGCCCTGCCGTCGCGCAGGGCCTGGACGGACGCCACGGCGTCGTGGCCGTGCTCGCGCGGGGGTTCGAAACCGAACTCCGCGCCCAGGGCGTCCAGGAAGGTGTCCGGGGCCTTCTCCCAGATCCCCATCGTCCGGTCGCCCTGGACGTTGGAGTGGCCGCGGACCGGGCACAGCCCGGCGCCGGGCTTGCCGATCATTCCCTGGAAAAGGGCGACGTTGACGAACTCCTTGATCGTCGCGACGGCATTGCGGTGCTGGGTGATACCCATCGCCCAGCAGTGCACCGTGCGCTTCGAGGCGAGCAGCATGTCCGCCGCGGCCTCGATCTCCGACCACTCGAGCCCGGTCGCCTCCAGGACCTTCTGCTTGTCCAGGTTGCGGACGTTCTTCTCCCACTCGGCGTACCCGAGGGTGTGGCGGGAGATGAAGTCCCGGTCCGCGACGGTGCCCGGGCTGCGGTCCTCCGCCTCGAGCAGGAGCAGCCCGAACGCCTGCCACAGCGCCAGGTCCCCGTCCGAACGGATCTGCAGGAACCGGTCCGCCAGGTCCGTGCCCAGCCCGGTCAGGCCGCGCGCGTTCTGCGGGTTGTCGAACTTGAGCAGCCCGGCCTCGCGCAACGGGTTGATCGCGAGGATCTTCGCCCCGTTCTTCTTGGCGATCTCCAGCGCCGAGAGCATGCGCGGGTGGTTCGTGCCGGGGTTCTGCCCGGAGATGACGATCAGCTCGGCCTCGTGCACGTCCTGCAGCGACACCGAGCCCTTGCCGATCCCGATCGTCTCGGCCAGGCCCACGGACGTCGACTCGTGGCACATGTTCGAGCAGTCCGGCAGGTTGTTCGTGCCGAACGCCCGGGCGAAGAGCTGGTAGACGAACGCGGCCTCGTTCGAAGCCCGGCCGGAGGTGTAGAACAGCGCCTCGTCCGGGCTGTCCAGGGCGGTGAGCTCCTCCCCGATGACGGAGAAGGCGTCCTCCCAGCTCAGCGGCTCGTAGTGCGTCCCCCCGGGGCGGCGGATCATCGGCTCGGTGAGCCGGCCCTGCTTCTCCAGCCAGTACTCGGTGCGCGTCTGCAGGTCCGACACCGGATGGCTGCGGAAGAACTTGCGGTCCACCCGGGAACGGGTGCCCTCCCACGCGACGGCCTTCGCGCCGTTCTCGCAGAACTCCGCGGTGTGCCGGTGCTCCGGCGACGGGTCCGGCCACGCGCAGCTCACGCAGTCGAAGCCGTCGACCTGGTTGAGCTTCAGCAGGTTCCGGGCGGTCTTCGCGACGCCCATCTCCTTGACCGCCCGGGTGAGGCTCACCCGGACCGCGGGGAGGCCGGCAGCAGCGCGCTTCTGCTTGCCGACCTCGAGGTGCGCCTCCTCGGCGTCCACGGGCGGATCGATGGGTGGGGTGGACACACAGACCTCCGGGGTGGCGGACGGTGACGGTCGGCCACCGGCGATCAAGTCTAGGTTCTCCCTGCTCGGACCGATTCCGCGGCGCCCGGAAGTCGATCGAGGGACAGGTCGAGGACGGCGGCGAGCGCGGCGACGGTGAAGAACGCCGGGGTGGGGATCCGTCCGGTCTCGATCTTCCGGAGGGTCTCCGCGGAGACCCCGGCGAGGGCTGCGATCTCACCGATGCTGCGGTCTCCACGGGCCTCGCGCAGGACGGCGCCGAGCCGCTCCCCGCGCTCGCGATCGGCAGGGGTCAGCGGGATGCGCACCATGCCCGAATAGTAATACCGGTATAGTTATCGTGTGATCGAGATGAAGACCCGCACGGAGGTCGACGCCGTCGACGCGGCCGGCACCGTCGTCCACGAAATCCTCGCCGCGGTGCGCGAGGCGGCCGCGCCCGGTGTGCGCACGGCCGATCTGGACCGGCTGGCCCACCGGCTGATGCGCGAGGCCGGGGTTCGGCCGAGCTTCCTCGGCTACCACCCGCGCTGGGCGCCGATGCCGTACCCGGGCGTGCTCTGCGTGAGCCTCAACGACGCCGTCGTGCACGGGATCCCGGACCGCACGAAGCTCCGGGCGGGGGACCTGCTCAGCGTCGACTGCGCCGTCCACCTGAACGGCTGGTGCGCGGACGCGGCGTTCAGCATGGTCGTCGGCGCGCCGGCGGACCCCGGCGACCTGGCCCTGATCGAGGCGACGGAGCGCTCGCTCGCCGCGGGCATCGCCGCGGCGGTCCCGGGCGCCCGACTCGGCGACGTCGGGCACGCGATCGCCCAGGTCGCGCGGGGTGCGGGCTACGGGATGCTGGCCGACCACGGCGGGCACGGCGTCGGCCGCTCGATGCACGAGGATCCGCACGTCCCCAACGAGGCGACGGCCGGACGCGGGCTGGTCCTGCGCCCCGGGCTGGTCATCGCGATCGAGCCGATGCTGATCGCGGGCGGCACGGACGCCTACCGGCACGACCCCGACGGCTGGACCCTGCGCACCGCGGACGGCTCCCGGGCCGCGCACGCGGAGCACACGATCGCGATCACCGAGGACGGCCCGCGGGTGCTCACCGCGGCGTGAGGTCGGTCCCGTCCGCCGATCAACCGGCTCGCGCCGCGGGTCTGGCTAACCGCTCGGCCGTTCGTGCAGTATTCGGGCGTGTCCGACGTCGCGCCCTTCACCCCCGTCACCGCCGAGTCGATCGCTCGTGCGCGCCAGCACTCGGTCGGCGATCTGCTGCGCCGTACCGCGCTGCGCTACCCGGACAAGCTCGCCGTGGTCGCGGGCGAGCGCCGGGTCACCTTCGCCGAGTTCGACGTGGCCGTGAACCGCTGCGCCCACGCCCTCTCCGGCCGCGGGCTGGTCAAGGGGGATCGGCTGGCGCTGCTCAGCCACAACTCCTGGCAGTACGCGGTGCTCGTCTTCGCCACCGCGAAGCTCGGCGTGGTGCTGGTCCCGGTCAACTTCATGCTCGGCGCGGAGGAGATCGCGTTCATCCTCGGGCACTCCGGCGCGGTCGGGATGGTCGCGGAGGACGCCCTGATCCCCACCGCGGAGAAGGCACTCTCGGGCGCCGGCCTCACCGACGGCGTACGCGGCTCGATCCCCCTGGCCGGCGGCGGTGCCCCGGACGGCTGGGAGGACGTCGACTCCTGGATCGACGCCGGCGACCCGTCGTCGCCGGAGGTCCTGGTGGCCGACGACGACCCGCTCCGGCTGATGTACACCTCCGGCACGGAGTCCCGGCCCAAGGGCGTCATGCTGTCGAGCCGGTCGCTGATCGCGCAGTACGTCTCCTGCACCATCGACGGCGGCATGAGCGTCGACGACGTCGAGGTCCACACGCTGCCGATGTACCACTGCGCGCAGCTGGACTGCTTCTTCTCCGTCGACGTCTACCTGGGCGCGACCAGCATCATCCTGCCCGGGCCGGATCCCGCGACGCTCCTGGCGACGATCGAGCGGGAGAAGGCCACCAAGGTCTTCTGCCCGCCGACGGTGTGGATCTCCCTGCTGCGCCACCCGGACTTCGACACCCGGGACCTCTCGAGCCTGCGCAAGGGCTACTACGGGGCGTCGGCGATGCCCGTCGAGGTGCTCCGCGAGCTGTCCCGGCGCCTGCCCGACGTGCAGTTCTGGAACTTCTACGGGCAGACCGAGATGTCCCCGCTCGCCACCATCCTGCGTCCGCACGAGCAGTTGCCGCACGCCGGATCCGCCGGCCGCGCGTCGCTGAACGTGGAGACCCGCGTCGTCGACGATGCGGACCACGAGGTCCCGACCGGGCAGGTCGGCGAGATCGTGCACCGCAGCCCGCACGCCGCGCTGGGCTACTTCGACGACGAGGAGAAGACGGCAGCGGCGTTCCGGAACGGCTGGTTCCACTCCGGCGACCTGGGGATCATCGACGAGAACGGCTACCTGACCGTCGTCGACCGCAAGAAGGACATGATCAAGACCGGTGGCGAGAACGTCGCCAGCCGGGAGGTCGAGGAGGCGATCTACCTGCTCGCCGGGGTCGCCGAGGTCGCCGTGTTCGGGATCAGCCACCCGCACTGGATCGAGGCCGTGACCGCGGTCGTCGTGCCGAAGCAGGGCGTCACGCTGACGAAGGAACAGGTCGACGCCCACGCACGCGAGGTGCTCGCCGGGTACAAGCGGCCCAAGTACGTCGTGTTCGCGGAGTCCCTGCCGAAGAACCCCAGCGGCAAGATCCTCAAGAAGGACCTCCGGGTGGAGCACGCCGACCTCGCCACGTGAGCCCGGTCCTGTCCCGCCGGTCCGTGGAGGAGGCCTGATGTATCCCGGCACGTACGCGCGCACCACCCCGGACAAGGCCGCGATCGTGATGGCCGGCGACGGCCGCACGCTGACCTACCGCGACCTCGACGACCGGTCCTCGCAGCTCGCGCGGGTCCTGCGGGCGTACGGCCTGCGCCGTGGGGACCACATCGCGATGGTCGCGGAGAACTCGCCGGAGGTCTTCGAGGTCTACTGGGCTGCGTTGCGCTCGGGCCTGTACGTCACGGCGGTGAACCATCACCTCACCCCGCCGGAGATCGCCTACATCGTCGACGACTGCGAGGCGCGGGTCCTCGTCGTCACCGGCGGGCTCGCTGAGCAGGCCGAGGCGATCGTGCCGCTGACCCCGCGCGTCGAGCACCGGCTGGTCGCCGGCGGCGCCGCCGCCGGCCACGACGACTACGAGGCCGCCCTGGCCACGCAGCCGTCCGGTGTACTGGACGAGGAGCCGTGCGGAGCGGACATGCTCTACTCCTCCGGCACCACGGGCCGTCCGAAGGGGATCGAGCCGCGGCTGCCGAACCGCCGGGTCGACGAGCCGGGCAGCACCGTCGCCGCCGCGTTCGGCGAGGCCTACGGCTTCGGCCCGGACACGGTCTACTACTCGCCCGCGCCCCAGTACCACTCCGCGCCGCTCCGTTTCGGAGCGATGGTCCACGCACTCGGCGGGACGCTCGTCATCGCGGACCGGTTCGACGCCGAGCAGGCGCTCGCGGACATCGAGCGCCTCCGGATCACGCACAGCCAGTGGGTGCCGACGATGTTCGTCCGGATGCTGAAGCTGCCCGACGAGGTCCGGACGCGGTACGACCTGTCGTCGCTGAAGGTGGCCGTGCACGCCGCCGCGCCGTGTCCCGTCGAGGTCAAGCGGGCGATGATCGAGTGGTGGGGTCCGGTGCTCGAGGAGTACTACAGCTCCACCGAGTCCCTCGGCTCGACGCGGATCAGCTCGGCGGAGTGGCTGGAGCACCCGGGCTCGGTCGGGCAGGCGAAGGTCGGGATCCTGCACATCTGCGACGACGCGGGCACCGAGCTCGCGCCCGGCGGCATCGGCACGATCTACTTCGAGCGGGACGAGCTGCCCTTCCGCTACCACGGCGACGAGGCCAGGACCCGCTCCGTCCAGCACCCCGCACACCCGACCTGGGCGACGTCGGGGGACGTCGGCCACGTCGACGACGACGGCTGGCTCCACCTCACGGACCGCAAGTCCTTCATGATCATCTCGGGTGGGGTGAACATCTACCCGCAGGAGATCGAGGACTGCCTCGCCCTGCACCCCGCGGTACACGACATCGCCGTGATCGGGGTGCCGGACGAGGAGATGGGCGAGCAGGTCAAGGCGGTCGTGGTGCCCGCCGACGGGGTCACCCCGGGCCCGGAGCTGGAGGCCGAGCTGCTCGCCTTCGTCCGGGAGGGGATCGCCCATTACAAGAGCCCCCGCACCGTGGACTTCGTGGAGTCCCTGCCCCGGACGCCCACGGGCAAGCTCGTCAAGCGCCGGGTGGTCGAGATGTACCGCCTGTGAGCGTGGAACCTCGCTAGAGCGAGGTTCCACGCGCACGACCCCGACTGACGCGGGATTACGCCAGCGCGGCCCGGACGAGCTCCCGGATTCCCGTCGCGGGGCGACCGAGGAGCCTCTCCAGCGCGTCCGACGGCTCGGCGAAGAACCCGTCGCTGACGAGCTGGGCGATGAAGGCGCCCTCGCCGGCCTCGGCCAGCGGGATCTCCCGGTGCACCACCGTCGTCCCGGACTCCTCCGCGATCACGGCGGCGAGGTCGTCGTAGGTCCACAGCGGACCCCGCAGCTCGTGGCACGCGTCGTCGTGGTCGCTGCCCGTGAGCACGGCGGAGGCGGCGAGCCCGAAGTCCCTGATCGTCGCCGTGTTGAGGGCCTTCCCGCCGTCCGCGGACACGACCTCCCCGGCCTCGACGGCCGCCTTCACCACGCCCGAGTTGACGAAGAAGTCCGAGTAGAAGCTGTTGCGGAGCACCGTGCTGGTGAGCCCGGACTCCCGCAGCAGCTGCTCGGTCGCGGCGTGGTCGGTGAGGAAGCCCGGGCCGCTGTCCGCCTTGATCGCGCTCGTGTAGACGATCCGTCCGACGCCGGCGGCCTTCGCCGCGGTGATGGCGTTCCCGTGCTGCCGTGCCCGGGTGCCCGGGGTGACGTCCGGGGACGAGACGAGCAGGACGACGTCCGCACCGGCGAACGCGGCCTCGAGGCTCGCCGGGTCGTCGTAGTCCCCGGCGCGGACGTCGACGCCGCGCCCGGTCAGGTCCGCGGCCTTCTCCGGAGTGCGTGCCACGGCGGCGAGCTGGTCGGCGGGGACCCTGGTCAGCAGGTCCTCGACGACGACGCGCCCGAGATTGCCGGTCACGCCGGTCACCACGATCATCTCTGTGTTCCTCTCCTCGGTTCGTTGCGCCTTCGACGCTACGGTGATGTACTCACTTCTGGTAAGTACGTACCTTTCGGTAAGGACAGGGAGCAGATGTGAGCGCGCAGGTGGAAGCGGTCAGGTGGCCCGGCCCGGGTGACGCGTTCGACAAGGACTGCCCGGCGCGCGCCGTCCTGGACCACGTGACGTCCAAGTGGGCGGTGCTCGTGCTCGTCGCGCTGTCGCGGGACGAGCTGCGCTTCAGCGCGCTGCGCCGGGAGGTCGGCGGGGTCAGCGAGAAGATGCTGGCGCAGACGCTCCGGACGCTCGAGTCCGACGGCTTCGTGGACCGGGTCGTCGCCACCACCGCGCCGCCGCAGGTGACCTACAGCCTCACCGAGCTGGGCCGGGGGCTCACCGAACACCTCGCGGGCCTGATCGGCTGGATCAACGACCGGGTGCCCGAGGTCGTCGCAGCCCGGGGCTGACCCGCGGGTCAGCCGGTGAGCAGGGGGACGAGGTCGTCGAGCGTCCCGATCGGGACGTCTCCGGCGAGGCCCCGCAGTGCGGCGGTGCGCGCGCCCGCGGTCCGGGCGGCGGCGAGCCCCGCGTCCGCGTCCTCGACGACCAGGCACTCCTCCGGCGGGACGCCCAGCGCGGCCGCCGCCTGCAGGTAGCCGTCCGGGTCGGGCTTGCCTCGCACGATGTCCTCGATGGTGATCACCACCTCCGGCGGTGTGATCCCTGCGGCGCCGAGACGCGCGGCCGTCAGCCTGCGGTCGGCGCTGGTGACGATCGCCCAGGGGAGCGTCAGCGACGCGAGGAGGCGGTGCGCGCCCGGCGTCGCGACGACGTCGGCGAGATCGGTGTGCTGCAGCTCGAGCTGGCGCGTCCCCGCCCGGACGTTCTCCGCGTCGTCGAGGTCCGGGCAGACCTCGCGGATCGTGTCCCACGACGGACGGCCGTGCCCGACGCGGATCACCCGCTCCGGATCGACGCCGTACTCGGCCGCCCACGTGCGCCACGCCCGTTCCACGGCGGCGTCGGAGTCGACGAGCGTCCCGTCCATGTCGAACAGGACAGCGCGCACCGCGCGGAGGTCCGTCACGGGTCTGACGACGGTCACGGTCCGACGATAGGGCAGAAATACGGGGAGGGGGTATCGGGTTGTGGTGGACATGGACACCGCACTGATCTACCGGCTCGCGGAGGGACAGCTCGACGGCGGCCGGCCGCTGGAGGCCCTCGCGATGCTGGAGCCCCTGGCCGACCAGCTGCGGGACGGCGCCGCGGGCAGCCTCCTGCTGGGCCGGGCCTACTACCGGTCCGCCCAGCTGCGGCGGGCCGAGGAGGAGCTGACCCGCGCCGTCGAGCTCGCCCCGGCCGACGCCTACGCCCGCGCCCTGCTCGGCCGCACCCTGCAGCGGCAGAGCCGGCACGCCGAGGCCCTGGTCCACCTGCGGCTGGCCGCCGCGCTGGACCCGGAGTACGCGGCCGATCGCGACTCCTGCGAGGCACGCGTGGCCTGACCCGCCTCTGCCCCGCCCTGCCTCTGGCGCATGAACGGCACTCCCGTGCGGAACTACCGCGCGAGAGTGCCGTTCATGCATGCAAGGGGCGGGACTCAGCCCACCATGGACGGGACGGGCTCGGAGTCGGCCTCGGTGGCCCCCTCGTCCGCCAGGATCGGGCAGGCGAGCCAGCCCTCCGGGATCCCGAAGGCGTCGACCAGGAGCCGGGCGTGCGGCCGCAGCTCCGCGCACAGGTCGTTGACGGCGCCCGTGACGGCCCGGCTCTCGGCGGCGGTGAGCCGGCCGTGCTCCAGGAACCACGCCCGGTCCCGCTCGATCACCGCGAGCGCGTGCAGGTCGGAGATCGTCTCGACCAGCGCCCGCACCGCCGGGTCCGTGACCCGTCCGATCGCGTCCACGAACGACTCGAAGACCAGCGCGTCGACGTGCGCGCGGGCCGCGGCGAGCATGTGGTCCTGGGCGGCGTTGAAGATGCCGAACTGGTCCGCGCCCTTCTTCAGCGCGGGCCGCATCCGGCGGGCGAGCCCGGCGAGCAGGTGCTCGGCGCGGTCCGTGATCAGCTTCCGCTGCTGCGCGCGGTCCCGCGGCGCGAAGCCGCGCCCGGGCAGCCGGCTCGGGAGCTTGTTGGCGCCGGTCCGCTCGGTCACCGACGCCAGCACCTGCTCCCCGGCGAACCGGGCGATGCCGAGCGGGCCGAGCTTCCCGACCCGCTTGCCGTAGTCCCCGAGGAGTCCCTTGCCGACGAGCTGCAGCAGCACCGTGTTGTCACCCTCGAACGTCGTGAAGACGTCCGTGTCCGCCTTGAGCTGCGGGATCAGGTTCTCGGACAGGTAGCCCGCCCCGCCGCAGGCCTCGCGGCAGGCCTGGATCGTGGCCGTCGCGTGCCATGTCCCCACGGCCTTGAGCCCGGCCGCGCGGTTCTCCAGCTCGCGCTGTGCGGCCTCGTCCTCCGGGGCGCCGGGCGACTGCAGCCGGTGCATCTCGGCTACCAGGTCGTCCTGGGCGAACTGCAGGGCGTAGGTCGTGGCGAGCGCCGGGAGCAGCTTGCGCTGGTGGGCGCGGTAGTCCAGGACCACCACCTCCTCACCGGAGGCCGGGTCGCTGAACTGCCTGCGCTTCTCGCCGTAGCGGATCGCGATGGCCAGCGCCTTCTGGGCGGCGCTGCCGGCGCCGCCCGCGACGCTGATCCGGCCGCGGACCAGGGTGCCGAGCATCGTGAAGAACCGGCGGTTCTCGTTCTCGATCGAGCTCGAGTAGGTGCCGTCCTCGGCCACATCCGCGAACCGGTTGAGCAGCGCCTCCCGCGGCACGCGCACGTGGTCGAACGTGAGGCGGCCGTTGTCGACGCCGTTCAGCCCGGCCTTCTGCCCGCAGTCGGAGATCTCGACACCGGGCATGGCCTTGCCCTCGTCGTCCCGGATCGGAGTCAGGAACGCGTGCACGCCGTGCGAGGTGCCCTCGGTGACCAGCTGTGCGAACACGACGGCCATCCGCCCGTCCCGTGCGGCGTTGCCGATGTAGTCCTTGCGCGCCCCGGGCTCCGGGGTGTCGATCACGAACTCGCGCGTCGACGGGTCGTAGGTCGCGGTCGTGCGCAGGTGCTGGACGTCCGACCCGTGGCCGGTCTCGGTCATCGCGAAGCAGCCGAGCAGCTCGCCGTCCATGATCCGGCGCAGGTACTCGTCATGGTGACGCTTGGTGCCGAGGACCTGCACGGCGCCACCGAACAGGCCCCACTGCACCCCCGCCTTGACCAGGAGGGACAGGTCGCCGTAGCCGAGGGCCTGGAAGGCGACGACGACCCCACCGACGTCCCCCTTGCCGCCGTACTCCTCGGCGAACCCGGTGTGCGGGTGCCCGGTCTTCGCGAGCTCCTCGACGAGCTCGAGGACGCGGGCGCGGTACTCCTCGGTGCTCAGGTCCGGGTTCGCGGGCCGGAACAGGCCCATCCGGGATCGGACGTCCTCGCGGACGTTCGCCCAGCGGCCGTCGAGGACGGTGCGGAGTGCTTCTACTGAGGGTGTGGCGGTCATGCGGTCACCTCCGGGGAGGGTGCCGGGCCGGCGAGTCCGGCCCAGGCGAGGTCGGTGAGACGGGCGGTGAGCTCGTCGCGGGTGGTGCCGTCGGGCCGGGTGATCCAGTCGTCCGCGGCACCGCGGACCAGGCCGACGAGCCCGTGCCCCCACGAGCGGGCGCGGGCGGGGTCGTCCTGGCCGTTGCGGCGGAACTGCTTCGCGATCACGCCGGCGACGTGGTCGCCGATCATGGCGACGAGGTCGGTCACGGGGTCCGCGGCGTGGACCGCGGGATCGAGGAGCGGCCGGTGTACCACGAACAGGTAGACCTCACGGTCCGACTCGATCAGTCGCAGGTATGCGTCGATACCTTCGGAGAGGGCGAAGCGGGGCCCGCGTCCGGAAGCGCCGAACTCCCGGTCCGTGGCCTTGCGGATCTGTCCGACAAGGACCTTCGCGACGGTCCCGCACACGGCCACGTACAGGCCGGTGCGGTCGCGGAAGTGCCGGTAGACGGCGGTCTTGCTGGTGCCGGCCTCGGCGGCGATGTCGTCCATGCCGACACCGGCGCCGTGCCGGCGGACCGCGGTGATGGTGGCGGCGACCAGCTCGACACGCCGCTGCTCCCGGTGGGTGTCCCACCGGCTGTCCCGACGGTCCCGGGCGGTCTTCATGAAACCCACAGTACCGTGTACTTTGGGTACAAGCTACTCGTGGGTAATGCTGTTCACCCGGACAGGACAGGGCACCGGGACAGGCAGGGCACCCCCACAGGAGAGAAGGGCTCATGGCCGCGAAGACTCGTCAGACCCGCCAGGCCGCGGTGATCGGGGGCAACCGGATCCCGTTCGCGCGCGCCAACGGCAAGTACGCCCGCGCGTCGAACCTCGACATGCTCACCGCCACGCTCGACGGGCTGGTGGCCCGCTACGGGCTGGCCGGCGAGCGCCTCGGTGAGGTGGTCGCCGGGGCGGTGCTCAAGCACTCCCGGGACTTCAACCTCACCCGCGAGGCCGTGCTCGGCAGCCGGCTCGCCCCGTCGACCCCGGCCTACGACGTCCAGCAGGCCTGCGGCACCGGTCTCGAGGCCGCCATCGCCGTCTCCAACAAGATCAGGCTGGGGCAGATCGAGAGCGGCGTCGCGGGTGGTGTGGACACCGCGAGCGACGCGCCGATCGCCGTCAACGAGGACCTCCGCCGGATCCTGGTGGCGCTCAACGGCGCCCGGAGCGCGAGCGCCCGGCTGAAGCTGCTGGGCAAGCTGCGCCCCGGCCAGATCGTCCCGGAGATCCCGCAGAACTCCGAGCCGCGCACCGGCCTGTCCATGGGCGAGCACGCGGCGATCACCGCGAAGGAGTGGGGTGTCTCCCGCGAGGCGCAGGACGAGCTGGCCGCCGCCAGCCACCGGCACCTCGCCGCCGCTTACGACCGCGGCTTCTTCGACGACCTCGTCACGCCGTACCTGGGGGTCACGCGGGACGACAACCTGCGCCCGGACAGCAGCGTCGAGAAGCTCGCGAAGCTGAAGCCCGTGTTCGGCCGCGGCGAGGACGCGACGATGACGGCCGGGAACTCGACCCCGCTCACGGACGGCTCCGCGCTGGTCCTGCTCGGTTCGGACGAGTGGGCCGCCGAGCACAAGCTCCCGGTCCTGGCGCACTTCGTGGACGCCGAGACCGCCGCCGTGGACTACGTGCACGGCCGTGACGGGTTGCTCACCGCGCCGGTCTACGCCGTCCCGCGGCTGCTCGAGCGCAACGGGCTCACGTTGCAGGACTTCGACTTCTACGAGATCCACGAGGCGTTCGCGTCCACCGTGCTCGCCACGTTGAAGGCCTGGGAGGACCCGGCGTTCAGCAAGGAGCGGCTCGGCCTGGACAGCCCGCTCGGCTCGATCGACCGCAGCAGGCTCAACGTCAACGGCTCCTCGCTCGCCGCGGGGCACCCCTTCGCCGCGACGGGCGGACGGATCGTCGCGTCGCTGGCGAAGGCCCTGCACGAGAAGGGCTCCGGGCGCGGGCTCATCTCGATCTGCGCCGCGGGTGGGCAGGGCGTCGTCGCGATCCTGGAGGCTGTGAAGTGAGGACCGACGACGTGATCTTTTCCGCGGAGGAGAAATGAGCAACGACCGCCTGCGGGACTTCTCCAACACCGGCATCGCCGGCCGGCTCGGCGTGCCGCGCGTTCCCTTGCTCCGGCGCCACGAGCCCGGCCGGCCCCTGCTGCCGGGCCCCGCGCTGGTCAGCGCCGTGGGCGCGGGCCGGTTCGCGAAGCCGATCGGAGCACTCGTCGAGGAGTCTGGGCAGAGCGTCGTCGAGAGCGCCGGTGAGGACAAGCTGGCCGCCGTCGTCCTCGACCTGACGGCCGCCGCGTCCCTCGCCGACCTCGCCGCGGCTCAGCAGATCCTGACGCCGGCGGTGCGGAAGATCGCGCCGTCGGGCAGGCTGCTCGTGCTCGGGCCCGAGCCGGCGGAGGCGTCGACCGGGGAGGCGGCCGCCGTCGCCCAGGCCCTCGACGGGCTGGTCCGCTCGATCGGCAAGGAGCTGCGGGCGGGGGCGACCGCGAACCTGCTGGTCGTCGCCGCGGACGCGCTGCCCGCCGCCGTCGACAGCTCGGTGCGGTTCTTCCTGTCCGCGCGCTCCGCGTACGTCGACGGGCAGGTCGTGCACGTCGGCGTGCCGGTGGGGGCGCCGCAGGACCCGGTCGGGATGGACGATCCGATCGACCCGGACCGGCCGCTCGCCGGGCGGGTCGCCGTCGTCACCGGCGCCGCGCGCGGGATCGGTGCGGCCATCGCGGACACCCTGGCCCGGGACGGGGCGTCGATCGTCGCCGTCGACATCCCGGCGGCGGGCGAGAACCTGGCGAAGGTCGCGAACCGCACCGCGGGTGTCGCGCTGCAGCTGGACATCACCGCCGCCGACGCGCCCGAGCGGCTCCTCGGGCACCTGCGCGAGCGGCACGGCGGGGTGGACCTGGTGGTGCACAACGCCGGGATCACCCGGGACAAGCTGCTGGCCAACATGGACGCGGCGCGCTGGGACTCGGTCCTGGCCGTCAACCTGGCCGCGCAGCTGCGGATCAACGACGCGCTGCTCACCGACGAGACCGTGCTGCGCGAGGCCGGCCGGATCGTCTGCGTCTCGTCGCAGAGCGGGATCGCGGGCAACCGCGGGCAGACGAACTACGCGGCGTCCAAGGCCGGGATCATCGGCATGGTGCGGGCGTACGCGCCGCGGTTCGCCGAGCGCGGGGCGACGATCAACGCCGTCGCGCCGGGGTTCATCGAGACCGAGATGACCCAGAAGATGCCGCTCGGCACCCGCGAGGCCGGGCGCCGGGTCAACAGCCTCCGCCAGGGCGGCCTGCCGGTCGACGTCGCGGAGACGATCGGCTGGCTCGGGCAGTCCTCGAGCGGCGGCGTGAACGGGCAGGTCGTGCGGGTGTGCGGCCAGTCGATCCTGGGGGCGTGATGGCTCTGGGGGCGCTCTATGCGAAGGCCGCGGTCGGGGCGGTGCTCCCCGGCCGCGGGAAGACGCTGCCGGACCGGGAGATCGCGCGCGAGGGTCTCACCGTCGATCTCGGGCATCTCGCGGACTATGCGCGGGTCTGCGGGTTCGCGCTCACCGACACCCTTCCGATGACGTACCCGCACGTCCTCGCGTTCCCGCTGCAGGTCGAGCTGATGGCGTGCCGCGCGTTCCCGCTGCCGCTGCCCGGGCTCGTGCACGTCGCGAACCGGATCACCGCGCACCGGGCGATCCGGGCCGGCGAGCCGCTCGATGTCCGGGTGAGGGCGGAGCGGTTCGCTGCGCACCCCAAGGGCGCGCAGGTGGACCTGGTCGCGGCCGTCTCCGTGGCCGGCGAACCGGTCTGGGACGGGCGGAGCACGTACCTGGCCCGCGGCGGGTCCGCGCCCACCGGGTTCGCCGGGGAGATGCCCGAGATGTCCGATGTGGACGGACCGGCGTCCGCGGTCTGGCGGGTGGAGAAGGACACCGGCCGCCGGTACGCGGCGGTCAGCGGGGACGTGAACCCGATCCATCTGAACCCTTTGACGGCCAGGGCCTTCGGTTTCCCGCGGGCCATCGCGCACGGGATGTGGACGGCGGCCCGCGCGGTCGCGGCGCTGCAGGGCCGGGTCCCGGACGCGGCGACGTACGAGGTGCTGTTCCGGAAGCCGTTGTTGCTGCCGTCCGCCGTGGAACTGGTGACGCAGCCCGCCAGGGGCGGCTGGAACCTGTCCGTCCGCAACCGCCGCACCTCCGCAGCCCACCTCGCGGCCCAGGTCCACTGACCTCCCGAACTCGCGTTATGGAGCCATAACGCGACCTCGGAGGCCTGAAAAGCGCGTTGTGGCTCCATAACGCGAGAGTTCGGGGTCCGAGGAGCGCGTTGTGGCTCCATGGTGCGCGGCCGTTCGGCCTACACTCCCGCCATGGCGGACCTGCCGTCGCGTGCGCTCCCCCGCAGCCGTGACCTGAGACCCGGACGCTCGGTCATCGGCTGGCCGGTCCGGTTGCTGCTGGCCGCCGTCGTGGCGGTGGCGAACGTCGGCGGTGCGCTGATCGTGTTCGTGCTCGGGGCGTGGGTGCTCCCCACGGGCGAGCTCGCCGATCCCGGGCGGGCCCGCGTCGTCAACGTGCTGCTGTTCGCGGGCTACCTCGTGGTCTGCGTGCCGCTCGGGTTCGTGTGGGGCAGCCTGCGGTTCCGGCTGGGGCGCACCGCGCGGAGGGACCCGGAACGCCGGATCCGCCACCTCGTGCTCTACGGGCCGCTGCGGATCGTCACGATCCTGGCGACGCTCTGGATCGGCGCCGTCGTCCTGTTCGGACTGTTCAACCTGCGCTTCTCCCCGCGGCTCGCCATGCAGATCGCCGAGACGATCACGATCGGTGGAATCGCGACCTGCTCGCTGTCCTACCTGCTCACCGAGCGGATCCTGCGCGGCGCCGCCTCCCGTGTGCTGTCCCGCACCCCGCCCCGGCAGCGGCGGTTCATCCCCGGCGTGCTCGTGCGGGCGGTGCTGTTCTGGGCGCTCGGCACCGCGGTCCCGGTCGGTGGGCTGCTGCTCGCGGGGGTCGCGGCCCTGGTGTTCGGCGACGTCACCGCGGAGCGGCTCGCGGTGATGGTGCTGGCCATCGGCGGGAGCGCGCTGCTGGCCGGGGTGCTGACGACGATCGGGGCCGCGCGGGCGACCTCGGACCCGGTGGTCGCGGTGCGGCGGGCGATGCAGCGGGTGGAGCAGGGCGACTTCGACGTCCGCGTCCCCGTCTACGACAACACCGAGCTCGGCCGGCTGCAGGCCGGGTTCAACACCATGGCCGAGGGCCTCGCCGAGCGCGAGCGGATCCGGGACCTGTTCGGCCGGCACGTCGGGCACGAGGTCGCGCGGGCCGCGGCGGCGTCGGACGGAGTGGAGCTCGGCGGCGAGGTGCGGCGGGTCGCGGTGCTCTTCGTCGATCTCGTCGGGTCGACGGCAATGGCCGCGCAGCGCCCGCCGACCGAGGTCGTGGGCGTGCTCAACGCGTTCTTCGCCGTGGTCGTCGAGGTGGTGGAGCGGCACGGCGGCTGGATCAACAAGTTCGAGGGCGACGCCGCGTTGGCCGTCTTCGGCGCCCCGAACCACCTCCCGGACGTCGCCGGGTGCGCGCTGGCCGCGGGCCGGGAGCTGGCCGAACGGCTGGCCGAGGAGCTGCCGGACCTCACCGCCGGCATCGGCGTCTCCGCGGGGGACGCCGTCGCGGGCAACGTCGGGGACGTCCGCCGCTACGAGTACACGGTGATCGGGGACCCGGTGAACGAGGCCGCGCGGCTCACCGAGCTGGCGAAGACCGCGCCAGGCGGCGTCGTCGCCTCGGGCGCGGCGGTGTCACTGGCGAGCGGGCGGGAGGCGGAGCGCTGGCGCGTCGAGGACTCCGTCGTCCTCCGCGGCCGCACCGAGGCCACCCGGATCGCGGTCCCCGCCCCCGCCGGGTGACCGGTCCCGGCGGTCCGGGACCGGTCACCCGGGACGGTCGTCACTTGAGCATGAAGCCCGCGTCCACCTGCATGGTCGTGCCGGTGACCCACTTGCCGGCGTCGGAGACGAGGAACGCGACCACGTCGGAGACGTCGCGCATCGGCATGGCGTCGACCGGCATCAGGTTGAACCGCATCGCGTCGCCGAGCTCCTTGTGCTCGTCGAGCCACTTCGGGAAGAAGTCGTTGTTCGACATCGGCGAGTCCACGCCCGTGGGGTGGAGCGTGTTCACCCGGATCGACTCGGGCGCCAGCTCGCGCGCCAGCGTGCGCATCAGGCCGACGATGCCGTGCTTGGCCGCCGCGTAGTGCGTGCAGCCCGCGACGCCGCGCAGCCCCGCGATCGACGACGTGATGACGATCGAGCCGCCCCTGCCGCCGGCCCGGATGTGCGGCACCACGGCCCGACAGGCCTTGAACACGCCGGTCAGGTTGATGTCGATCATGTCGTCCCAGGTCTCGTCGTCGAGCTCCCAGGTGTTCTCCGACAGGCTGAGGATGCCGGCGTTGGCGAGCAGGATGTCGATCCGCCCGAACTCCTTCATCGCGGTGTCCGCGAGCCGGTTCATGTCCGCGGTGCTGCGGACGTCGGCCTGCAGCGCGACGCAGCGCCGGTCGAGCTTCTCGACCGCGGCCACGGTCTCCTCGAGGTCACCCGGGCGCCCGGTCGGGAACGGCACCGACCCGACCTGCTCGGTGATGTCGCAGACCACGATGTCCGCGCCCTCCTCCGCCAGCCGGATCGCGTGCGAGCGGCCCTGTCCCCGGCCGCCGCCGGTGATCACGGCGACCTTCCCGTCCAGCTGTCCCATCTCAGTTCCTTCCGTACCGCGCCAGCGCGCGGCGGTTGTGTTCGGTGATCGCGTCCGTGAGGTCGCGGTAGGGCTCGTCCCAGGGGTCCTTGAGGCCCCAGCCCCGGCCACCGGTGTTCTCGACGTAGCCGCACCAGTGCCAGCCCGCCAGCCACGGCTCGTGCAGCACCGCGTCGAGGGCTGCGCCGTAGTCGGCGCCGCGCGCGGCGTGGTCGGGCAGGCCCTCGCGGTGCGGGTTGAGCTGCGTGGGCGTCCAGTTGCCGACGTCGGCGACGATCACCGGCTTGTCGCCGCACTGCTCGCGCCACGCCGCCAGGTCGTCGTGCAGCCGCGTGCGGGACTCCGCGGTCGGCTCGGTGAAGTACTGCACCGACAGCACGTCGACGTGCGGCGCCATCGCCCGCAGGACCGGCTCGGGGATGCCCTTGTTGCCGTTGAACCGGTCGCCCAGGATCAGGTGGTCCGGGTCGTAGCGGCGGATCGCGGCCGCGACCGTCTCGTAGTAGCGGCTCGCGACGTCGTAGAGCCGCTTCTCCCGTTCGGCCGGGTCGAGTCCCTGCAGCTCGGCGAAGTCCCGGCCGGACGAGTGCGGCAGCCAGGCCGGGATGTCCACCAGGAAGTACCCGAGCAGGTCCGGCGACTCCGCGTGCTCGACCACGATGCTGCGGGCCAGGTAGTCGCACCAGACCTCGAAGTCGTCGTCCAGCGGGCGGAACGCGGGGTGACCGTTCCAGTCCTCGATCTCCTGCACGGGCAGCTGTGCGACGTAGGGCATCCCGGCCCCACGCAGCTCGGCCGCCGACCACGGCGTGGAGTGCTTGAGGTCGATCGGGTCGCCGAACCAGTCGAGCGCCTCGCCCCAACCACCGGCGACGTACTCCTGGGTCCAGCCGAGGGTGTTGAAGGACCAGCTGCGCAGGTCGGACACCACCCCGTCGCGGATCCAGCTCTCCCGGGAGCCGTACCGCTCGCGCCAGACGTCGACGTTGCGCGGGAACTTCAGCGCGGTCTCGTCGGCGTGGTTGAGGCCGAGGGACAGGAACGGGGCGCCGTCGGGGTCGACGAGCCGCCCGTCCCGGATCGTGAAGGCCGCCACGTCAGATCTCCTCCCCGGCGAAGAACCGCAGGTAGCGCCCGGCGAGCTCGTCCGGCGACTCCTCGGCCAGCTGGTGGCCCCACGGCAGGATCACGGCGCGGACGTCGTCGGCGACCTCCCTCATCTGCCGCTCGTTGTCGGCGCCGATGAAGTGCTCGCTGCCGACGGCGAGGACCGGCATCGGCAGCTTCGTCTTCGCGGACTCGCGGTTCTGGTCGCCGTCGGTCAGCGTCGCCCGGTAGATCTCGCACATGCAGCGCACGCCACCGGGCGAGGAGTAGCACCGCACGTACTCGTCGAGCGCGTCGGGCGTGATCGCCGCCGGATCGTGCGTCTCGTGCTTCATGAAGTACGAGAAGTACTCCCGCTCGTGCCCGTTGATCAGCATCTCCGGGAACTCGGGCACCGAGTAGAAGTTGATGTGCCAGAGCCACACGTAGCTGCGGACGTTCTCCGCGGTGAGGAACGAGTAGTCCTCCAGACCGAAGCCAGGCAGGATCATCTCCTGGTAGACGAGCTGCCGGACGCGCTTCGGGTAGGCCGACGCGAGCTGGTACGCCGCGGCGGCTCCCCAGTCCTCGCCGACGAGGCGGAAGTGCTCGTGGCCCAGCTCGGTCATCAGCTGCGCGAAGTCCTCGGCCACGTTGCGCATGTCGTAGCCGCTCGTCGCGTGCTCGGAGTCGCCGAGGCCGCGCATGTCCGGGACCACCACGGTGTACTGCGGCGTGAGCAGGGGGATCACGTGCCGCCAGTGGTAGGAGGTCTTCGGCACGCCGTGCAGCAGCAGGACGGGTTCGCCGCTGCCCGCCGTGAGGTAGTGCAGGCGCACCCCGTTCACGGTCGCGCGGCCGTGGCGGACGGGGTTCCCCTCGTGGTCGACGATCTTCATAGCGCCTCCTCAGGCGACGATCAGCGGGCGCAGCGTGCGGTGCGCGACCTGCAGCCCGGTGTGGATCCTGTCCTCGGTGCCGCCCCAGACCGGGTCCTCGTGCTCGACCGACAGCACGCCGTCGAAGCCGCCCTCGTAGAGCGCGTCCACGACGCGGAGCCAGTCGACGTCGCCGAGCCCGGGGACGCGGTAGCGCCACCACCCCACGTCGAACGGGTCCTCGCGGACCACGGCCTTGCCCGGCCACCCGTAGTGGTTCCGCTTCTCCGGGAAGAGCTGGATGTCCTTGGCCTGGGCGTGCGGGATCCGGTCGACGTAGGGCTTGAGTGCCTCGACGGGGTCGATGCCCATCCACACGAGGTGGCTCGGGTCGTAGTTCAGGTACAGCCCGAGCGAGAACATCCACTCCCACAGCTCGGGGGAGTAGGCGAGGTTGCCGGGGTAGCCGTCGGGGTGCCAGCCCTCCATCACGCAGTTCTCGATGATGAGCTTGACGCCCTTCTCCCCGGCGC
>NZ_JAODNI010000232.1 GCF_025465255.1 Pseudonocardia sp. | reverse complement strand
CGCGGCCGGCGCGTCCTCCGGGGTACCGGACCAGGCGGGAAGCGCCACCAGAAGCCCGGCGATGGGCAGGTCCGGGTCCGCGTCGAGCCGCTCCGCCACCCAGCTCGCGGCGACCTGCGCGCCGAGGGAGATCCCACCCACCAGCAACCGGGCCCCGGGAGTCGCGGTGGCGACGGAGAGTGCCTGGTCGAGCGCGGCCCGGTACCGCCGGACGACCGCTGCGGAGCGGTCCGGCTCGGGGGCGACGAGCATCACGCCCACCGATCGCAGCACGTCCTCGAACGCCCGGCGGACGAAGCACCCGTCCGATCCGGAACCGGGCAGGATCGCCGCACTCAGCGGACCGCGGAACGACCTGTCATCGTGGGCCAGGACCCGCTCGTCGACACCGCGCACGGCCCGAGCTTTTCATGCGGGTTCATCTGGTTGCCGGGACACATTCCGGGTTTCCCGAGCGTTACGCTGGTACGGGCAAGCGGCCGGATCAATGGAGACGGCCCGCGCCCGAGCAGCCGAGGAGAGTTATGGCCAGCACGGACGGTGGGCCCTTCCGCCGTATGCTTCGAAAGCTCACCAGCGACGTCGACGTCCTGGACGCGGACGACCTGTCCGAGGACGCGGAGCGCTCCGGTGCCCAGCGCGCGAGTGAGTGCGCCTGTGGCCAGGAGGTCACCGTGTTCGGGCGGATCCGCAGCGTCGAGTTCTGCCCGCAGAGCGCGGATGCGACGCTGCAGGCCGAGCTCTACGACGGGACCGAGGGAGTGACGCTGGTCTGGATGGGTCGACGCCGGATCCCGGGCATCGAGCCGGGTCGGACGATGCGGGTTCGCGGCCGGATCTCGGTCCGGGACGGGCACAAGGTGCTCTACAACCCGTACTACGAGATCTGTCAGGCCCAGTGACGGATGGTCCAGCGACGGATGGTCCGGTGACGGATTCCCGAGGGACCGAGGGCCCGGGGACCGATCGGTCGGTGACGGGTCGTGGGGCCGGGAGTGCCGCCGGCGACACCGAGGCGGACACGGAGCGGACGATGCGGATCCCGCGCGTCACCGCTCCGCTCGCCGAGGACCCACCGACGGCGCCGATCGGCTCCCCGGTCACGGGCGGGGCCCGCCACGGGCGGCCCGCGTCCACCCCCGAGCCCGACGGCGAAGAGCCGCGGAGCGCGCCCACCCTCATGGACCAGATGGGCGGCATCTCCGGCATCGTCGCGTCGACGATCCCGGTCGCCGTCTTCGTCGTCGCGAACATCCTGTCCGAGCTCAAACCCGCACTGATCGCCGCGATCGTGGCCGGCGTACTCGTGGCCGGCTGGCGGATCGCCCGCAAGCAGCCGCTGCAGCCCGCCGTCTCCGGCCTGGTCGGTGTCGGCGTCTGCGCCTTCATCGCGTACCGCACCGGGCAGGCGCGGGGCTTCTACCTGCCCGGACTCCTCTACAGCGCCGCGCTCGCGCTGGCCTTCCTGGTCTCGATCATCGTGCGCCGGCCGCTGGCCGGGGTCGTCTGGCACGGTATCAACGGGCACGGCCAGGGCTGGCGCAAGGACCCCCGGATGCTGCGCGCCTACATGTGGGCCAGCGGTCTCTGGACGCTCGTCTTCGCGGCCCGTCTCGTGGTGCAGGGCTGGCTGTACAACGCGAACCAGGACACCTGGCTGGGCATCGCGCGGCTCGCCATGGGCTACCCGCTGATCGGCGTCGCCCTGCTCGGCACGGTCTGGGCGGTCCGCCGGGCCCGCCGCGACGCCCCGTCCGCCGGCGGGTCGACCGGAACCGGGGCGGCCGACCCGTCCTGACGGGTCAGGGCCCGTCGACCACGGCCGAGCGGATCTCCTCCTCGACGGCCGCGGTGGCCACGAACAGCAGCTCGTCGCCCGGTTCCAGCGTGTCGTCGGCCTGCGGGACGATCACCCGTCCGCCCCGCAGGATCGTCACCAGCGCGGAGTCCGGCGGCAGCTTGAGGTCCCTCACCGGGCGCCCGGCCAGCCGGGTCTCCGACGGCAGGGTCACCTCGACCAGGTTCGCCTGACCCTGGCGGAACGTCATCAGGCGCACCAGGTCCCCGACGGCCACGGCCTCCTCCACCAGCGCGGCCAGCATTCTGGGCGTCGAGACCGAGACGTCGACGCCCCAGTTCTCGCCGAACAGCCACTCGTTGCGCGGGTCGTTGACCCGGGCGACCACCCGCCGCACGCCGAACTCGGTCTTCGCCAGGAGCGAGACGACCAGGTTCACCTTGTCGTCCCCGGTGGCGGCGATGACGACGTCACAGCTCTCGACACCGGCCTCCTCCAGCGAGGCGAGCTCGCAGGCGTCCGCGTGGACCCACTCCGCCTCCTCCACGGACGACGGGTCGATCTGGGTCAGCTCCCGCTCGATCAGCATCACCTGGTGCTGGCTCTCGACCAGCTCCCGGGCGATGGAACGGCCGACCGCGCCGGCCCCGGCGATCGCCACTCTCATCCCGCTCAACCTTCCTGCGGCGGGGCCGCCGCAGCCGTGGTGACGTCGCTGACCGTGCCGGAGACCGCGGCCACGTAGACCGTGTCCTCGGCCTGCACGGCGGTGTCCCCGCGGGGGAGCACGCCGGTGCCGAACCGGACGATGAAGGCGACCCGGCAGCCCGTCGCCTCCTCCAGCTCCCGGATCGGGCGGCCGACCCAGTCCTCGTGCAGCGGCAGCGGCAGGACCGCGACCGTACCGGCGGGCTCCCGCCACGCCGTCGCGACGCCGTCCGGGAGCACCATCCGCATGAACCGGTCCGTGGTCCACGGCACCGTGGCGACGGTCGGGATGCCGAGCCGCTCGTAGACGGCGGCGCGCTTGGCGTCGTAGATGCGGGCGACGACCCGCTCGACGCCGAAGGTCTCCCGCGCCACCCGCGCGGAGAGGATGTTCGAGTTGTCCCCGCTGGAGACGGCGGCGAACGCGTCCGCCTTCTCGATGCCGGCCTCGACGAGGACCTCGCGGTGGAACCCGAACCCGACGACCTGGCGGCCGTGGAAGTCCGGGCCGAGCCTGCGGAACGCCTGCGGGTCCTTGTCGATCACGGCCACCTCGTGGCCGAGCCGCTCCAGACCCGCGGACAGCGAGGCGCCGACGCGCCCGCATCCCATGATCACGACGTACATCTCGTGAGGGCCCCTCCCGGGCTCGCTTGCCTTCTCCCGCCCGGGTCAGCCCGGTCGAACGGGGTGATCCGTGCGGTCGGCGCACGCTATCGCGTCCGACGACCGCCGAGAGCATAGGCTTCCGCCCGTGTCCAAGCTCGGCGTCGCCGTGAAGCGCATCCTGGTCGGCCGCCCGCAGCGGAGCGACCGACTGCAGAGCACCCTGCTGTCCAAGCGCATCGCGCTGCCCGTTTTCGCCTCCGACGCGATGTCCTCCGTGGCGTACGCGCCCGAGGAGATCTTCCTGACCCTGTCCGTCGCGGGCGTGGCTGCTTACTCGCTGGCCCCGTGGATCGGCCTCGCGGTCGTGGTCGTGCTGCTCACCGTGGTCACGAGCTACCGGCAGAACGTGCACGCCTACCCGTCGGGCGGCGGGGACTACGAGGTCGCGACGGTCAACCTGGGCCGACGTGCCGGGCTCACGGTCGCGAGCGCCCTGCTCGTCGACTACACGCTCACCGTCGCGGTGTCGATCTCGGCGGCCGCGGCCAACATCGGCGCGCTCGTGCCGTTCGTGGCCGAGCACAAGGTGGGGTTCGCGGTGGTCGCGATCGCCCTGCTGACCACCGTGAACCTACGCGGCATCCGGGAGTCCGGGACAGCCTTCGCGATCCCTGTCTACGCGTTCATGCTCGGGATCGCGACGATGATCATCTGGGGGCTCACCCGGATCCTGCTGCTCGGCCAGGACGTGCACACCGCCAGCACGGACCTGCACCTCGTGGCGGAGGGGGACGCGTTCACCGGCATGGCGCTGGTGCTGCTCGTCCTGCGGGCGTTCACCCAGGGCGCCGCGGCGCTGACCGGCGTCGAGGCGATCAGCAACGGCGTCCCGGCGTTCCGCAAGCCCAAGTCCAAGAACGCGGCGTCGACCCTGCTGCTGCTCGGCACGATCTCGGTCGCCATGTTCATGGGACTGATCGCGCTGGCCCAGCTCACCGGGGTCAAGATCGCCGAGGACCCGGCGCGGCAGTTCCCCGACGCGCCCCCGGGCTACGTCCAGCAGACGATGGTCGCCCAGCTCGCGGACGCGGTGTTCAGCGGTTTCCGCCCCGGGTTCTTCTTCGTCGTGATCATGACGGCGCTGATCCTGGCGCTGGCGGCCAACACGGCGTTCAACGGCTTTCCGGTCCTCGGTTCGATCCTGTCGCAGGACCGGTTCCTGCCCCGGCAGCTGCACACCCGCGGGGACCGGCTCGCGTTCTCCAACGGCATCCTGATCCTCGCGGCGCTGGCCATCGTGCTGGTGATCGGCTTCCAGGCGGAGGTCACGCGGCTCATCCCGCTGTACACGGTCGGGGTGTTCGTGTCGTTCACGCTGAGCCAGACAGGCATGGTGCGGCACTGGAAACGCCTGCTCGCCGACGAGACCGATCCGGCCGCACGCCGGCGGATGCGCCGCTCGCAGACCATCAACGGGTTCGGCGCGATCATGACCGGGGTCGTGCTGATCACGGTGCTGATCACGAAGTTCGCCCTCGGCGCCTGGATCGCGATCGCCGCGATGGCCGGGTTCTTCCTGCTCATGGTGGCCATCCAGAAGCACTACGACCGGGTGTCGACCGAGCTGCAGGCGGGGGAGTCGGACGCCGTCCTGCCGTCGCGCAACCACGGCGTCGTGCTCGTCTCCACGTTGCACAAGCCCACGTTGCGCGCGCTCGCCTACGCCCGCGCGGCCCGGCCGGACGTCCTCGAGGCCGTCACGGTCAATGTCGACGACGCGGACACCAAGAAGCTCTTCCGGGACTGGGAGAAGAGGAAGATCCCGGTGGCGCTGAAGGTGATCGAATCCCCGTATCGGGAGATCACCAGGCCTGTGCTGGACTACGTGAAACGGATCCGCAGCGACAACCCGCGGGACGTCGTCACCGTCTACATCCCGGAGTACGTCGTCGGCCACTGGTGGGAGCAGTTGCTGCACAACCAGAGCGCCCTGCGGCTGAAGAGCAGGCTGCTCTTCCAGCCCGGCGTGATGGTCACGAGCGTGCCCTGGCAGCTCGACTCCTCGCAGCGCTCCCACGTGTTGAGCCCGCACTACGCGCCCGGGGCCTCCCGGCGCGGGTACCCGTCGATGCAGCAGCTGCCGGGGGAGTCGAGCTCGCCCGCCGAGCCCGTGCCGGCCGCTGCCCGCACGGGAAAACCCCGGAAGGACGACCGTGTCTCCTGAAGCCGCCGTGACGAGGACCCCCGCCCCGGACTGGACCGACCGCGTCCTGGAGCTCGAGATCGGGCCGATCGCGCACGGCGGGCACTGCGTCGCGCGCACGGACCCGGACGACGAGGGCGGCCGCGGCCGGGTCGTGTTCGTCCGGCACGCCCTGCCGGGGGAGCGGGTGCGCGCCGTCGTCACGGAGGACCAGGGTGGCGGGTTCTGCCGCGCGGATGCGATCGCCGTGCTGGAGCCGTCGCCGGACCGCGTCGCCGCGCCCTGCCCGTGGGCCCGCGCCGGCGGCTGCGGCGGCTGCGACCTGCAGCACGTCGAGCCCGGCGCGCAGCGCAGGCTGAAGACGGCGGTGCTGCACGAACAGCTCCGGCGGCTCGCGGGCCTCTCCTCGGACGTCGTCGTCGAGGAACTGCCCGGCGGCTCGCTCGGCTGGCGGCAGCGGCTGCGGCTCGCGGTCGACGACGAAGGCACGCCCGGGCTGCGGGCGCACCGCAGCCACGAGGTCGTCCCGATCTCGGACAGTTTGCTCGCCCCGGAAGGCCTGCTCGACGGCGTCCTCGGCGCCCCCTACCCGCCGGGGGACGAGGTCGACGTCGCCCTGGACGCGGACGGGGTGCGGCACGTCGGCGTCGTCTCGACGGCCGGGCACAACGGCGGTTCCGTGCAGCGGGCGGTGGGCCGGGAGTGGGAGCTCTCGCCAGGTGCGTTCTGGCAGGTCCACCCGGCGCTGGCGGACACGCTCGTCGACATCGTGCGCGAGTGGGCGGCCGCGCCGGCCGGGGGCACCGCGTGGGACCTCTACGGCGGGGTCGGGCTCTTCGCCGCGGTGCTCGCCGAGCAGGTCGGGCCGGACGGGCGCGTGAGCGTCGTCGAGTCGTCGCGCCGGGCCGTCGAGGACGGGCGGAGCGCGCTGCGGGACCTGCGGCAGATCACGTGGCGGGCGGGACGGGCGGAGGCGCTGGTCACCTCGCTGCCGGACCCGGACGTCGTGGTCGCGGACCCGCCGCGGAAGGGCCTGGGCCGGGCGATGGTCGACGAGATCTGCGCGCGTTCGCCGAAGCGCGTCGTGCACGTCGCGTGCGACCCGGCGGCGCTGGCCCGGGACGTCGGCCTCTTCGCTGAGCGGGGCTACGAGCTCGCCGCGCTGCGCGCCTTCGACGCCTTCCCGATGACGCACCACTTCGAGTGTGTTGCGCTGCTCACGCCCGTGCGCGAATAACGTTGTTCCCGCGACGTCTTCCGCGCACGACCTCGACGGAGGAGGACACATGACCGGACTCGCCGACCACGTGGCCGACTGGAAGCCCGAGCCGCTCGAGGAGACGGACACCGTCGGGGCCTGGCCCTCCGGTGCGTTCGCCGCGGTGCTGGACCAGCCCACCCCTATCGACGAGCGGGACGCGCCGCTGCCGCTCGGCTGGCACCGCTTCCACTTCCTGGAGGCGCCGGCGACGGCCGAGCTGGGCGAGGACGGGCATGTGCGCGAGGGCCGCTTCCTCCCGCCGATCCCGAACCGCCGCCGGATGTTCGCGGGCGGCCGGCTCACGGTGCACTCGCCGATCCGCGTCGGCGACGAGATCGTGCGGCGCAGCGAGATCACGTCCGTCGAGCCGAAGTCCGGGCGCAGCGGCGAGATGCTGTTCGTGACGCTGCGGCAGGAGTTCCGGCGGGACGGGCAGCTGCTCCTCGCCGAGGAGGAGGACGCGGTCTACCGGCAGCAGGAGCCCGGCGCACCGCGCGCCACCCCGCAGGCCCCGTCGCCCTCGGAGCTGCCGGACGCGGCGCCGTGGCGGGCGATGCTGCACCCGGACGAGACGATGCTGCTGCGATTCAGCGCGCTGACCTACAACGCGCACCGCATCCACTACGACCTGCCGTACGCCCGCGAGGTCGAGGGCTTCCCGGGCCTGCTCGTGCACGGTCCGCTGCTCGCGCTGCTGCTCCTGGAGCTGCCACGGAGGTTCGCGCCGGACCGTCAGGTGACCGGGTTCTCCTACCGCCTGCGGTCCCCGTCGTTCGCGGGTGCCCCGATCGTCGCCGACGGTACCCCGACGGACACGGGCGTCGACCTCGCCGCCGGGGTCCCGGGAGCCGCCCCGGCCATCACCGGCACGGCCACCTTCGCCTGACCCCCTCCGCCGAGCCCGTTCCACCCCCCGGCCGGTCGCGCTCCGAGCCCGCCGAGTCGCGCTCGGAGGCCGGGCGGGTCGCGCTCTGAGCCCGGGCCAGTCGCGATCTGAGGCCGGCGAGTCGGGGCCTGGGTCCCGCGAGCCGCGATCAGGTGTATCGCGCGATTCGGGGTCCGGGTCGAGCTCAGGACAGCCCGTTCCAGCTCAGGACAGCCCGTTCCACTGCGGGGAGTTCGGGTACGGGCGACCCGGCATCCCTCGAGCAGGGCGTCTGACCGGCCTGGATCTCGTCTCGCCGAACATCGTGATCACGATCACGGGAGCGAACGCGGTCCCTGGCGTCGGTCGTGGTCCTGAGATCATGATCACGGAGGCGCTTCGCTGATCGCTTGCAGGTACGAGCACTCCGGCCGACGCCGATCGCGACTCGCCCGGCCTCGGATCCCGACCCGCCCGGGCTGAAACCCCGACTCGCGGGGTTCCGGAGCGCGACTCGCAGGTTTCAGGCCCCGACTCGCGAGGTGATCATGGGTAGCCGACGGTGCGCGACGCCGCGCCACCGGCCCCGGGCTCGGGCTCGCCGGGGTGGTTCGCCACCATAGAGGGGTGACAGGTTCGGTTCCCCCAGCGCAGTCGCCCGCCGCCCCCGCCCTGGCCTCGCCCGCCGCCCCCGAGGCCCCGGCGAAGTCCTACGCGGGATGGTCCATCCCGCAGCGGATCGCCGACGAGATCGGGGTGCGCACCAATCAGGTCGTCGCCGCCGTCGACCTGCTCGACGGCGGTTCCACCGTCCCCTTCATCGCCCGCTACCGGAAGGAGGCGACCGAGGAGCTCGACGACGCGCAGCTGCGCACCCTCGAGGAGCGTCTCCGCTACCTCCGCGAGCTGGAGGAGCGCCGCACCGCCGTCCTCGACGAGATCCGCAAGCAGGGCAAGCTCGACGAGGCCCTGGAGGTGCGGATCCTCGCCGCCGAGTCCAAGGCCCGCCTCGAGGACATCTACCTGCCGTTCAAGCCGAAGCGCCGCACCAAGGCGATGGTGGCCCGCGAGAACGGCCTGGAGCCGCTCGCGGACGCGCTGTTCGGGGACCCGACGCTGGACCCGCAGACCACCGCGGCGGACTACCTGAACGAGACCGTGGCGGACACCGCCGCAGCCCTCGAGGGCGCCCGGTCGATCCTGGTCGAGCGGTTCTCCGAGGAGGCCGACCTCATCGGTGGCCTGCGCGAGCGCATGTGGTCCAAGGGCGTGCTCGTCTCCAAGGTCCGTGAGGGCAAGGAGACCGAGGGCGCCAAGTTCTCGGACTACTTCGACTTCTCCGAGCCCTTCACCAAGCTGCCCAGTCACCGGATCCTCGCGGTGTTCCGCGGGGAGAAGGAGGACATCCTCGACGTCTCGCTGGAGCCGGACTCCCAGCCGGTCGAGCCCGGCCGGCGTTCGGACTACGAGACCCTGGTCGCCGCCCACGTCGGGATCTCGGACCAGGGCCGCGCGGCGGACAAGTGGCTGAACGACGTCGTCCGCTGGACCTGGCGCACCCGCATCCTGCTGCACCTGGGCATCGACATCCGGGTCCGGCTGCGCACCGCCGCGGAGGAGGGCGCCATCGGCGTCTTCGCCTCCAACCTGCGGGACCTGCTGCTCGCCGCGCCGGCGGGCACCCGCGCGACCATGGGTCTGGACCCGGGCCTGCGGACGGGCGTCAAGGTCGCGGTCGTCGACGGCACCGGCAAGGTGCTGGCCAAGGAGACGGTCTACCCGCACGAGCCCCGCAAGGACTGGAAGGGTGCCCTCGCGACGCTGTCGAAGCTCGCCGCGGCCCACCAGGTCGAGCTGATCGCGATCGGCAACGGGACGGCGTCCCGAGAGACGGACGCGCTGGCCGCTGAGCTCGTCGCGCAGAACCCCGCGCTGAAGATGACCAAGGTGATGGTCAGCGAGGCCGGGGCGTCGGTCTACTCGGCGTCGGCGTACGCGTCGGCCGAGCTCCCGGACCTGGACGTCTCCATCCGCGGCGCCGTCTCCATCGCGCGCCGGCTGCAGGACCCGCTGGCCGAGCTGGTCAAGATCGACCCCAAGTCCATCGGCGTCGGGCAGTACCAGCACGACCTTCCCGAGTCGTCGCTCTCGCGCTCGCTCGACACGGTCGTCGAGGACTGTGTGAACGCCGTCGGGGTGGACCTGAACAGCGCGTCCGCCCCGCTGCTGCGCCGGGTGTCCGGGATCAGCGAGTCCCTGGCCACCGGGATCGTGGCGCACCGAGACGCGAACGGCCCGTTCCGCACCCGCACCGCCCTGGCCGACGTGCCCCGGCTCGGCCCGAAGGCGTTCGAGCAGTGCGCGGGCTTCCTGCGGATCCGGGGCGGCGACGAGCCGCTGGACGTCTCGGGCGTGCACCCGGAGTCCTACCCGGTGGTCCGGAAGATGGTCGAGGCCGCGAAGGTCCAGGGGATCGGCGAGCTGATCGGCAATGCGCCGAAGCTCAAGACCCTGCAGCCGAAGCGGTTCGTCGACGACCAGATCGGCCTGATCACCGTCACGGACATCCTCACCGAGCTGGAGAAGCCCGGCCGGGACCCGCGGCCCGCGTTCCGCACCGCCACCTTCGCCGAGGGCGTGCACAAGATCGCGGACCTGCGGCCGGGGATGCTGCTGGAGGGCGTGGTCACCAACGTCGCCGCCTTCGGCGCGTTCGTGGATGTCGGGGTGCACCAGGACGGGCTCGTGCACGTCTCGGCGATGTCGAAGGACTTCGTCTCGGACCCGCGCGAGGTCGTGAAGTCCGGCGACGTGGTCCGGGTCAAGGTCATGGAGGTCGACGAGGCCCGCAAGCGGATCTCGCTGACCCTGCGCCTCGACGACGAGCCGGGCGCAGGCAAGGGCAAGCGGCCTGCCAGGGGAGACGGCGCGGAGGGCCAGGGCCAGACCGGCCGCCGCGACGACCGCGGCGCAGACCGCCGGGGCGGGCCCCGCAGCGGTAAGCCGAGCGGCGGCGGCAAGCCCGGCGGGAATCAGGGTGACCGGCGCGGGAGCGGGCAGCGGCAGGACAAGCCGGCCCCGCTGAGCAACGCGATGGCGGACGCGCTGAAGCGGGCCGGCTTCAAGTAGGGCGCCTCCGGCACTCGAGCGCGGCAGGGGGACGCTGCGGCACTCGTGCGCGGCAATCATCGCTGGGGCGACGATTTCCGCGCACAGGCGCGTCAGCGCACCAGGCCGCTGACGAGCGTGTCGAGGTCGGCCGGCGAGGTGCCGTGCGCCAGCAGGTGGCCGCGGATCCCGCCCTCGTGGCGCTCGAACTCGTCGAGGGCCGCCGCCAGCACCCGGGCGTCGACGCCGGACAGGGCGTCGCTGTTCGAGGGCAGGTGCGCACCCGCGGCCTCGAGCCGGGCCCAGAGGCGCTCGAGGTTGTCGTTGGTGCGCAGGTAGTCCGCCATGACGTCGTCGCGGCGGACCCCCGCCGCCCGCAGCAGCACCGCCACGACGATCCCGGTGCGGTCCTTGCCAGCGGCGCAGTGGACGAGCACGGGGCCACGCGCCGAGGCGACGATCCGCACGATCCGGGCCAGCTCGGCCGTCGCCTCCAGGACGATGAGCCGGTAGGCCCACGCGAGGTCCCGCTCGGCGGCCGGCGTTGCGGCGACCCGCTCCGGGTGCAGGGACTCGCCGAGCGCGACGTGGTGCACGTCCGCCACCGCGGCGAGCGGGTGCACGGCCACGTCGATCTCCTTGGCGGAGCGCAGGTCGATCACGGTTGACGGGTGCGGCGCCGGGAACCCCGCGTCACCGATCTGCGGGGCGTCGCTCCGGAGCAGGACCCCGGACCGGACGACACGGCCGTCGTCGGTGCGCAGCCCTCCGACGTCGCGCAGGTTGGCGAGGGTCCGCAGAGTGGCGGGCAGCAGCGTGGCGGTCACGTCTCCGAGGTTGCAAGACGGAGCGGAACACGGCGCGAAATGGTGAGCGGACACACGACGGGAACACCCGTGGGTCACCTCGCGTTGAAACCAACGTGACGAGCGGTACCACCGCCCGGCGCGATCTCCCGTGGCCCTTCATGTGACAATGGGCGGGTCGGCTGTCAGCGATGACGTCAGCCGAGAGCCCCCATGGTCCATTCACGGCACCTTGCCGCCAGGGCCCGCGGGCTTCCCCGCGGGTGCGTCGTTCCGACAAGGGCGAACGGCCACCCCGCTGCGACAAGGACTTGAGTGAGCACTCTGCTTGACCTGCCAGAAATCGACGACACCGTGATCGACGACGTCGACCTCGATGCCGAGATGACCGACGACGCGGCCGACGAGGCCGACACGAACGACGAGGCTGTCGAAGCCTCCGGTCCCACCTTCGGGGACCTCAACCTCGAGCCGAAGCTGCTGCGCGTGCTCGACGAGCTGGGCTACGAGCGGCCCAGCCCCATCCAGGCCGAGGCCATCCCCTCGCTGCTGGACGGGCGTGACCTGATCGGTCAGGCCGCCACGGGCACCGGCAAGACGGCGGCCTTCGCGCTGCCCATGCTGCAGCGCCTGCACGACCGCCCCGGCACGGGGGAGCGCATCCCCTTCGGCCTGATCCTGGCGCCGACCCGTGAGCTGGCCATGCAGGTCAGCGAGGCCGTGCGCAGCTACGGCGCCGGCATCGGCGCCCGCGTGCTCGCCGTCTACGGCGGCGCTCCGATCGGCCCGCAGCTGGGCTCGCTCAAGCGTGGCGTCGACGTGGTCGTCGCTACCCCGGGGCGCGCGATCGACCTGATCAACCGCGGTGCCCTGACGCTCGACGGCATCGAGGTCGTCGTCCTCGACGAGGCCGACGAGATGCTGGACATGGGCTTCGTCGAGGACATCGAGACGATCCTGCAGGCCACGCCGGACACCCGGCAGGCGGTGCTGTTCTCGGCCACCATGCCGCGGCGCATCGAGATGCTGGCCCGTGAGCACCTGACCAACCCGGTCATGGTGCGGATCGCTCGCGAGGTGGTGCCGGAGGGCGAGGCGCCGCGCGTGCGGCAGACCGCCTACATGGTCCCGCGCTCGCACACCACCGCCGCACTCGGCCGGATCCTGGAGCTCGAGCGGCCCACCGCGGCCATCGTGTTCTGCCGGACCCGCGCGGACGTCGACGCCGTCACCGAGACCCTCACCGGTCGCGGGCTGCGCGCCGAGGCCCTGCACGGCGGCATGGACCAGGAGCACCGGACACGGGTCGTCGAACGGCTGCGCAACGGCCGTACGGACCTGCTGGTCGCGACGGACGTCGCGGCCCGCGGCCTGGACATCGAGCAGCTCAGCCACGTCGTCAACCACGACGTGCCGAAGTCGCCCGAGGCCTACGTGCACCGCATCGGCCGGGTCGGCCGCGCGGGGCGCGAGGGTGTCGCCGTCACGCTGGTTCCGCCGGCGTCGGTCCGCCACCTGCGCAACATCGAGCGCCTGATCGGCAAGTCGGTCCCGGTCTCCCCGGTGCCGACGGTGAAGGACCTCAACGCCGCTCGCCTCGAGCGCACCCGCACCGAGCTGCGCGAGCAGCTCGTCGCGGACCTGCGTTCGGACGACGACGACGCGGACGGCGTGCTCGCGATGGTGCAGTCGCTCGGGAGCGAGTTCGACGCCACGGCGGTCGCCGCCGCGGCCGTCCGGCTCGCCCGGGCCGGCAGCGCCGCACCCGAGGACGAGATCGACATCCCCGTCGTCTCCGCGCCTCGCGAGGGTGGCCGCAGCAGCCGGGACCCGCGTGGTCCCCGTGGCGGTGACGGTGTCCGCGGCCAGGGCACCCGCCCGCCGAAGGCCGGTACCACGCGGCTGTTCGTCTCCGCGGGCCGCGCCGCCGGCGTCCGCCCGCAGGACATCGTCGGCGCGCTGGCGAACGAGTCCCGGCTCTCCGGCCGGGACATCGGCGCCATCACGATCCACGAGCGGCACGCGCTGGTCGAGGTTCCGGAGCACGCCGCGGACGACGTGCTGCGCTCGCTGCGCGGCGCGACGACGCTGAAGGGCCGCAAGGCCAACGTGCGCCGTGACCGGGGCTTCGCCCCGGCCCGCGAGCACTAAGGAGTTCCACGCGAAGGCCCCGTCCCGGATCCCGGGGCGGGGCCTTTCGCCGTCGAACCCCGCGTTGTGGCTCCACAACGCGACGACAGGGCGCCCAGAATCGCGTTGTGGCTCCACAACGCGGGATGAACCCGCGTCAGTCAGTGGATCTCTACGGCGTCGCCCACCTGCAGGTCGGAGTACCAAGCAGCCGCGTCGTCGTGGGCTAGGTGGACGCAGCCCGCGGACGGGTTCTTCGGGTTGCCCTGGTGGAACGCGATCCCGCCCTCGGCGAAGAACACGGAGTACGGCATCGGCGCGTCGTCGAACTCCTTGCTCTTGTGGTTCTCGTCCTTCCACTGGACCGAGAAGTCCCCGGTCGGCGTCTCCTTGCCCTGACCGCCGTGGCTGATCCCCACGGGACCGCGGGTGATCTGGCCGTCGTGGATCAGCCAGGCCTGGTTCGTCGCCAGGTCCACGCAGGCACGGGCGTCGGACGTGCACGGCGTGCCCTCGGTCATGGTCGGCCCGTCGTCGTCGGCGAAGGCGGTCCCCGTGAGCACCGTGCCGGCGATCGCGGCGGTGAGGACGCCCGCCGCGGCGACCCGGCGCCGCCTCCCCACGGATCGTCCGGTGTGCTGATCCGCGTCGCGCCAGGAGTGCCGTGCCATCGAAACCGTCGGTTCCTTCCGTCGTCCCCGGGACGGCACCGCGGCTCGTGCGTGCGCGCGCGTACCCACCGTCCCCGATCCCGAAACGAGCCGCCGCGAACGGGGTGACGGCCCGTGGCCAAACCGTTCCGGTAGGTGTCCGGATGCGTCCTTCAGGCCGCGTGGCGCCGGTGTCCGGGTCGTCCCCGACGGGCGGTCCCGTGATGATCGTGACCTGCGGTTGTCCCGGGGGCCCCGCGCAGGTAGGCAGGACCGACGTCGAGTGCTCGAGGGGGAGCGAATGGTCCAGCGTGAGTCGGCACAGCCGCCTGCGGACGGGGCGACCGCGGTCGTCGCCGAAGCGGTGCGGAAGGCACGCCGGCGGCTGCTGCCGCTGCTGGCGTTCTGCTACCTGCTGAGCTACCTCGACCGGGTCAACGTCGGGTTCGCGGCGGTGACGATGCGCCCGGACCTGGGCATGTCCGCCACCGCCTACGGCCTGGGTGCGGGCCTGTTCTTCATCGGCTACTTCCTCTTCGAGGTGCCGAGCAACGTGATCATGCACCGGGTCGGCGCCCGCGTCTGGATCGCCCGGATCATGATCAGCTGGGGGATCATCGCGTCCACGACGGCCTTCATCCAGGGCGAGATCAGCTTCTACATCGTGCGATTCCTGCTCGGGTTCGCGGAGGCCGGGTTCTTCCCGGGCATCCTGCTGTACCTGACGTACTGGTTCCCGCGCGTGCAGCGTGCTCGCGTCGTCGCGTTGACGTTCCTGGCCGTGCCACTGTCCTCCGTGTTCGGCGGCCCGCTCTCCGGCCTGCTGATCGATCACGGGGCCGGGGTCCTGGGCTTCGCGTCCGGCTGGCGGTTCATGTTCTTCGTCGAGGGGCTGCCCGCGCTGATCCTCGGCATCGTGGTGCTGTTCGTGCTGCCCAGCCGGCCGCGGGACGCCAGGTGGCTCTCCGGGCAGGAGCGGGAGGCGCTGGAGAAGGCGATCGAGGCGGAGGACGACGAGGTGGTCCCGCACGGGCTCGGCGTGCGCGGCGCGCTCAGGGACGGTCGGGTGATCGCGCTTTCCGTCGTCTACTTCGGAATCGTCTTCGGCCTCTACGTGCTGGCCTTCTTCCTGCCCCAGGTGGTCGCCGACCTGAAGGGCGCCCTGTCGACCACGCAGATCGGCCTGGTGACGGCGATCCCGTACGCGGTCGCGGCCGTGGTGATGGTGCTCGTCGCGCGGCACTCGGACCGCACCGGTGAGCGGACCTTCCACGTGGCCGTCCCCGCCCTGATCGGGGCGGTCGGCGTCGCCGTGGCGCTCTACCTGGACTCGCCGTACCTCGTGATCGCCGCCGTCACGGTGTGCGCGTGCGGGGTGTTCGCCGCGATCCCGGTGATCTGGCAGATCCCGAACGCGTTCCTGGCCGGCGCCGGGGCCGCCGCGGGGATCGCGATGATCAACTCGTTCGGCAACCTGAGCGGCTTCGTCGGCCCCTACCTGACGGGCTGGCTGTCCGACGTCACCGGCAGCTTCCGGCCGGGGATGTGGGTGGTCGCGGGGTTCATGACCCTGTCCGCGGTGATCGTGATCGGCCTCGCGCGCAGCGGCCGGGCGAGGGCGGACGGGCTGCCGGAGGTGTCCCGGCAGATCCGCTGAGGCCGCCGTCGGGCAGACTCCGGGGGTGGGCACCAAGCGTCGGCCGTCGGGTCAGAAGCGTGCGGCGAAGGTCGCCGCCCGCAAGCGGAAGCTGGCGGACCGGGCACCCGGACCGGCCGCCCGCGGCATCGAGACCCATCCGGGGCCCGACACCTACGACGACGGCACCGCCGGCCTCGAGGAGATGCGGCTGACGCTCGCGCAGGTCCGCGCGGATCGTGAGCTCGGCTCGGCCGCGGAGGGCTCAGACGAGTGGGCGGCCGCCGTCGAGCGGCACCTCGAGGAGATCGAGGCCGCGGACCTCGACGAGTCCGACTGCATGTACGGGATCGTGGCGGGCCGCCTGTTCCGGACGGTCGGGGACACCCTTGCGGCGGCGTCGCCCGCGCCGGCCCGGGAGGAGATCAGGATCTTCGAGGCGTCGGACGGGGACGTGGCCGTGTCCGGGCAGGCGCCGCCGGCGCAGGCGATGGCGTTCGCGGTGCTGCTCGGCTGGTTGTCCAACCGCGGCCCGCGCCCCATCCCCACGACGGCGCGGGAGCGCGTCCCGCAGTGGGTGCGGCAGACCCTGGGGGAAGGTCCGGCGGACGCGGTCGACCGGGTCGTGGGCATCCTCGGGACGGACGACGAGCGGCAGGCGGCCCTCGCCAAGCCCGCCGACGAGCTCGGCGGGGACTTCCTGCCCGCGCTGGTGTGGATGGCCGCCGGCCTGGTCGCGGTCTACGGCGGCGGCGACGCCGCCTCGTGGCTCGGCCCACCCGAGCAGTAGCCGGGGGCGGAGTGGCGGCGGGGGAGCCCCGGGGCCACAGTGGAGGCATGAGTACGCAGCCCGAGGAGACCCTGGCCGTGCTGGCGGACCGGCTCGGCCGGGAGCAGGTGTTCGGTGAACCCGTCGAGCGGGAGAGCGCGACCCTCGTCCCGGTGCTCCGGATCCGCTCCGGCAGGGGCCGCGGGGGCGTGACCGCACGGGCCGCGGGCGCGTTCGCGATCGGCCGGGACGGCAAGGTGGCCTGGCATCCCGCCGTCGACGTCAACCGGATCGTGTGGGGCGGGCAGCTCGCCCTGGTCGCGATCGCCGTGGCCGTGGCGACCGCGACGGGCAAGCGCCGCAAGAACCGCTAGATCGAGCAGCTCCCGTCGGCGCAGGCCTCCCCGTCGGCCCCGCCGGCCGGGGTGAGCACCTGCAACGGGTGGGACTCGGCCCACGCCTTGTCCAGCACCTCGCGCAGGGCATCGGCGGGCTGGGCGCCCGAGACGCCGTACTTCTCGTCGACCACGAAGAACGGGACGCCGGAGATGCCGTAGCGGCGGGCCTGCGCCTGGTCCTCCCGGACGTCGGCCGCGAAGCGGTCCCCGGCGAGCACCGCGCGGGCCTCGTCGGCGTCAACCCCGGTCTCGGCGACCAGCCGGACCAGCGTCTCGGGGTCCCCGATCCGCTCGCCCTCGGTGAACGTGGCGCGGAACAGCCGCTCCTTCACCGTGTCCTGCAGCGCCGGGCCGCCCGACTCGAAGGCCAGGTGCAGCAGCCGGTGGGCGTCGAACGTGTTGCCGTCGCGGACGGTGTCGAAGCGGAAGTCCAGCCCGTCGGCCGCGGCCGTCTCGGTCATCCGGGCGTGCATCTCCCGGGCGCGCTCGACGCCGAAGCCGTACTTGTCCGCGAGCCGCTGGTTGCGGTCGCCGGCCGGCTGCTCGCGCGGCGCCGTCGGGTCCAGCTCGAAGCTGCGCCAGCGCACCTCGACGTCGTCACGGTGGGGGAACTCGGCCAGCGCCGCACGGAACCGTTGCCGTCCGATCGCGCACCAGGGGCAGACGACGTCGGACCAGATCTCGACCTTCACGAACCGGGCAACGCCCGGGAGGGTCCGGGGATTCCTCACAGCGGGTCCAGAGATTCCGCACACGGAGCGGCCATCCGCGCCCGGGAGCCTTCCGGGGTGGACGCGACGCCTGACGGACCGGACCCCGACACCCTTCGCCGCGCCGTGGCGGGGGAGCGGCGCCGTCACCGACGTGCTCCGGTCGGTGCGGCCCTTCGCCGTGCGCTACTGCCGGGCCCGCATGCATGTCCCGCTGCCCGGGGCGACCGCCGTGGACGTCGCCCAGCAGGTCTGCCTCGCGCTGCTCACCGCCCTGCCGCGCCACCGGGACGTCGGGCGGCCATTTCTGGCGTTCGTGCACCGCGTCGCCGCGAACGTGGTCAGCGACGCCTACCGGGCCGCCGCGCGCCGCCCGGCCGAGGCGGACCTGGTCCCGGACCGCGCGGAGACCGCGGCCGGTCCCGAGCATCGGGCCCTGCTCGCAGACGAGCTCTGCGGGCTCGGCCCGGCGCTGGCCCGGCTGACCCCGACGGCTCGCGAGGTGCTGCTGCTGCGGGTCGTGGTCGGGCTGTCGGCGGAGGAGACGGCGCGGGCGGTCGGGAGCACGCCGGGCGCGGTCCGGGCGATGCAGCACCGGGCCCTGGCGTCGCTGCGAGCGGTGATCGGCGCACGGCCGCTCGCCGCCTGACCGACGGACGTGCCCGGAATCTCCGCGCGGCGCCCGGTCCCTTACGTCCCGGCAACATGCCGGATCCTGACCGGACACATGGTCGTTCCACCGTAATTCCATGCAGGACGGCGTCGGGAGTGCGGCAGGGAGTGTCGACGGCGGGGAGCTCGCGGCCCGGGGCCCCTCACCGACCGCGGGGGTCGGCGTCATCGTCCCCTTCGACTTCGCGCTGGACCGTGAGCTGTGGCGCTGGGTCCCCGAGTCCGCGGCGCTGCACGTCACCCGCACGCCGTTCGTCCCGTCGCCGGTGACCGCGGAGATGGCGCGTGCGATCAGCGACCCGGAGCCCGTCCGCCGCGCGACCCGGGACGTGCTGGAGCCGGAACCGCAGGTCGTCGCCTATGCGTGCACGTCCGGCAGCTTCGTCGACGGCGCGGCCGGCGAGATCGCGTTGACCGGCGTCATGATCGACGCCGGGGCACCGGTCGCGCTCACGACCGCCGGGGCGCTGGTCACGGCACTGGACGAGCTCGGCGCGCGGCGCATCTCGGTCGTCACCCCCTACGTGGACGACCTGACCGAACGCCTCGAGTCCTTTCTCGCCTCGCACGGGGTGAGCACCGCGGCCAGCGTCGGGCTGGGCCTGCTCGGGCAGATCTGGCGGGTCAGCTACGACGAGGTCGTCCGCGCCGTCCGGGCGGCGGACCGGCCGGACGCCGAGGCTGTCTTCATCAGCTGCACCAACCTCGCGACCTACGACGTGATCGCGCCGCTCGAGAGGCTGCTCGGCAAGCCGGTGCTCACCGCGAACCAGGTCACCGTCTGGGCGGCACTGCGGGAGCTCGGTCAGCCCGCCGTCGGTCCCGGCCAGTCGCTGATCACCGGCAGCCGGGTGTTCACGCACGTCGGTCCGCGGGCGCCGCACCTGCGGGTCGTCCCGGAGCCGGCGGCGATCCCCGCGGACGCCGCGGAGTTCGGGGGCGGCCCGGGCGGCCCGGGGGAGCAGACGCTGCACAAGGTCCGCGTCCGGCTGCCGGACGAGGCCGGCGCGCTGGCCCGGCTCACCGGCGCGGTCGCCGAGGCGGACGGCAACATCCTCGGTCTGGCCGTGCACGGGCAGGACTCCCGCTCGGTTGTCGACGAGATGTTCGTCGGGTCGTCGGCGGCGGCCGGGGAGCTGGCGGCGACGATCCGGGAGGGCCTCGGCACCTCGGACCCCGGCGCGGTGCTGGTCACGCCCGCGGACCCGCACGACCTCGTGGACGCCCCGACCCGGGCGCTGGACCTGGCGATCCAGGCCATCGCGGGCGAGGCCTCCGGTGACGACACCGCGATCACCCGCGGGCTCGGTGCCCTCGTCCACGCGGACGACGTCCGGCTGCAGCCGGAGGAACCCACCGCGGACCCGCACGTGCTCGCCGTGCCGGCCCCGCGCGGCGGCTGGCTCGTCGCGGTGCGGGACTGGGCGCCGTTCACGGTCACGGAGGAGGCGCGCGCCCAGTCGTTCCTGCGGGCCGTCACCACCGAGCCGCACCGCCCGCGCTGGGACATTCTGCTGCTGTCCGGGGACGAGCTCACCGCGGCACCGGCCCTGGGGGACGAGATCGACGACGTCGAGGGGCTGCTGTGCGCCTGCCTCGACGCCGCCGCGCGCTCGGAGGGCGCCGAGAGCTACACCGCGAGCTGGACGGACGCCGAGCTGTACGCCCTGCTGGTGACGCCGCACGGGCCGAGCATCCTCGTGCGCGACGAGCACGGGGAGCTCGTGGCGCTCGGTGCCGTTCTGGAGGGGTCGGCACCGGGCGATGCCGAGCTCGTCCTGCTCGTCCATCCGTACCACCGCGGCCTGCGGCTCGGCACATGGCTGCGCAAGCGCCTGCTGGGGGCGGCCGCGCACGCGTGAGACCGTGGGCGCATGCCTGCCGAGCTCCCGTCCGACTGGTCCCGCTGGCGCGGGAAGGTCGATCTCGACTCCTACGACGAGCGCTGGCGCCGGATGGCCGAGTCCGGTGAGGACCCGCACGGCGAGGTCGCCCTCGTCATGACGTACGGGCCGTCGTCGGTGCTCGACGGCGGATGCGGTACCGGCCGGGTCGGGATCGAGCTGGCCCGGCGCGGGGTGCACGTCGTCGGGGTGGACCCCGACGCGGACATGATCGCCGCCGCCCGCGCCAAGGCGCCCGGCCTGCGGTGGGAGCAGACCGGGCTCGAGTCCCTGGCGCTCGAGGAGCGGTTCGAGGTCGTCGTCCTCGCCGGGAACGTGATCCCGTACGCGGCCGCCTCGGTCAGGTCGGAGCTGGTCGCCGCCTGCGCCCGCCACCTGACGCCCGGCGGCCGGCTGGTCGCCGGCTTCCAGCTCCAGGACGGCTGGCCGGCCCTCGACGAGTACGACGCCTGGTGCGCCGCCGCCGGCCTCGCGCCCGAGGACCGGTGGTCGACCTGGTCCCGCGCGCCCTACACCGGCGGCCCCTACGCGGTCTCGGTCTCCAGCGCGAAGCCCGGGTAGCCCTCCGCGGCGACCTTGTCGCAGATCTCCCGATACGGCCCGACACCGCCGACGTAGGGCATCACGACCCGCGGCTTGCCCGGCACGTTCGCGCCCAGGTACCAGGAGTTCGCGTGCTTCATCAGCGTCATGTCCGCGGCCTCGGCGACGTGGGCGACCCATCGTTCCTGCGCCTCGGCGGTCGGCTCGATCGTCGCGAGGCCGTCGGCCTCGAGCCGGGCGAGGCAGTCGGTGATCCAGTCGATGTGCTGCTCGATCGAGACGATCATGTTGCTCAGCACGGAGGGACTGCCGGGGCCGGTGATCGTGAAGAGGTTCGGGAACCCCGCGACGGCGAGTCCGAGGTAGGTGCGCGGGCCGTCCGCCCAGGCGTCGCCCAGGCCGAGGCCGTCCCGGCCGCGGATGTCGATCGTCAGCAGCGCGCCCGTCATCGCGTCGAAGCCCGTGGCGAGCACGATGTCGTCGACCTCGACCAGCTCGTCCGTCGTCCGGACGCCCTGCTCGGTGACGTCGGTGATCGGGGTCTTCCGCAGGTCCACGAGTCGGACGTGGTCGGCGTTGTAGGTCTCGAAATAGCCGGTGTCGAGGCAGGGCCGCTTGGTCCCGAACGGATGGTCGCTCGGGGCCAGGGCCTCGGCGGTCTCCGGGTCCCGCACCAGCGACCGGATCTTGCTCCGGATGAACTCGGCGGCGAGGCCGTTCGCCGCCAGGTCGAGCGGGATGTCCGCGTAGGTGCCGCGGAACGACGTGAGGCTGCCCTTCTGCCACGCGCCCTCGAAGGCGGTCTCGCGCTCCTCCGGCGTCGCCTCCAGCGCACGCGCCTGGGGAACGGCGCCGAGCAGCCCGGCCATCGAGTGCCGCGCCCGGGTGCGGTACGTGCGGTAGTCCGCCTTTCGGGCCTGCTGAACCTCGGAGGCGAGCGGGGCGTTGCGGGCCGGCAGCACGTAGTTCGCGGTGCGCTGGAACACGGTGAGCGCCGCGGCCTGCGCGGCGATCACCGGGATCGACTGGACCCCGGACGACCCGGTGCCGATCACGGCGACGCGGCGGCCGGTGAAGTCCACGCCCTCGTGCGGCCAGCGGGCCGTCGAGTAGACGGGGCCCTCGAAGGAGTCCAGCCCGGCGATCTCGAGGTCCTTGGGCCGGGACAGGCAGCCGGTCGCGAAGATGCAGAACCGGGCCGAGACCGTCTCGCCGCGGTCGGTGATCACCTGCCAGCGCTCGCCGTCCCAGACCGCGCTGGTCACCCGGGTGTCCAGCTCGACGTCCCGGCGCAGGTCGAAGCGGTCCGCGACGTGCTCGATGTAGCGCAGGATCTCCGGCTGCGCGGGATAGCGCTCCGTCCACTCCCACTCCTGCTCGAGTTCTTCGGAGAACGAGTACGAGTACTCCAGGCTCTCCACGTCGCAGCGGGCGCCGGGGTACCGGTTCCAGTACCAGGTGCCGCCGATCCCGCTGCCCGCCTCGAAGACCCGGTAGCTCAGGCCGAGGCCGCGCAGGCGATGCATCTGGTAGAGGCCGGCGAGCCCGGCGCCGACCACGACGACGTCCGGGGAACTGGGGCGGGTCATCGGCACTCCCTTGTGCTCGGTCCTCGCTGACTCTCCCAGGATGCACCCTCGGGCACGCCTGAGCGATCGACCGTTCAGTGGTGCGCTGATCGTCCCGGTCCGGCAGAGTGCGGCACATGGATCAGTTACGCCTCGCCGACGACGCGGTCGGGGGCTGGCTCCAGCTCCCCGGGCCGGCCACCGCGGAGCTCATGGGCTCCATCGGCTACGACTTCGTGTGCGTCGACACCCAGCACGGCCTGATCGGCGACGACGCGCTGCTCCCGATGCTGCAGGCGCTCGCGGCGACCGGCACGCCGTCGCTGGTCCGGGTCTCCCACAACGCGCTCGGCGTGATCGGCCGGGCCCTGGACCGGGGCGCCGGCGGGGTGGTCGTGCCGCTCGTCGAGTCCGTCGAGGAGGCGGCCGCCGCGGTGGCGGCCTGCCACTACCCGCCGCGGGGCGCCCGCAGCTACGGCCCGACCCGGGTGGCCTGGGGCGACGCGGACGTCCTGGCGCCCGGGCTGTGCGCAGTGATGATCGAGACGGCCGCCGGGCTCGCCGCGCTGCCCGGGATCCTGCAGGTCGACGGCGTGGACGCCGTGTTCGTCGGCCCGTCCGACCTCGCGCTGGGAACGGGCCGGGCGCTCGCCGGGCAGGACGAGGACCCGAGCTATGACGAGCTGCTCGCCTCGATCACCGCGCAGTGCACGGCCGCCGGGATCCCGGTGGGGATCTACTGCGCCTCGCCCGCGCACGTGCATCGCTTCCGGGGCCTGGGCTTCACCTGGTTCGCGGGCCCGGCCGAGGGCGCCCTCCTCCGCGCCGCCGCCCGCACCGCCCTGCGCGAAAGCCGCTGATCAGGCCACCCCGCGCGAAAGCGCTGCTCAGGCCGCCCTGTGCGTGCGCAGCCTCGTTCTAGCGAGGCTGCGCACGCACAGGGCGGTCAGGCCTGCGCGAGGAGCTCGCCGTGCGGGACGGTGAACCAGCCGTCCGGGCTCGCCGCCCAGCGCCGCCACGCCGCGGACATCGCCTCCAGGTCGTCGCGGGTCGCGAGGCCGCGGTCGAGCGCCTGGTCCGCGACCGACGAGGAGACGATCCGCTCCGCCCAGGAGCCGCCCCACCAGGCGCGCGTCTCCGGCGTCGCGTAGCACCAGACCGACGCCGACGGCGTGACCCCGGTGAACCCGGCCTCGTGCGCCCAGCCGAGCAGTCGTCGTCCGGCGTCGGGCTCGGCGACGTTCCCGCGGGCGACGGCGCGGTAGAGGGCGAGCCAGGCGTCGAGCCGCTCGTCGTGCGGGTACCAGGTGAAGCCGGCGTAGTCCGCGTCCCGCACCGCGACGACCCCGCCGGGCCTGGTCACGCGCCGCATCTCCCGCAACGCCGCCACCGGGTCGGACAGGTGCTGCAGGACCTGGTGGGCGTGCACGACGTCGTAGCCGTCGTCCGGGTCGTCGAGGGCGTAGACGTCGCCGATCGCGAACTCCGGTCCCGTCCCGGCCGCGCGGGCCTCGGCGAGAGGCGCCTCGACCACGTCGATCCCGCGGACCCGGCCGGGAGCGACGCGTGCCGCCAGGTCGTGGGTGATCGTGCCGGGCCCGCAGCCGACGTCGAGGAGATCGAGGCCGGGTCGCAGCAGCGGGAGCAGGTACGCCGCGGAGTTCTCGGCGGTCCGGTTCCGGTGCGAGCGCAGGACGCTGTCGTGGTGGCCGTGGGTGTAGACGTCGTTCACGGAGCCGATTGTCGGTCACGCGAAGATGGACGGGTGCTCCTCCTGCTCTCCAACTCCACGAACCACGGCTCCGCGATGTTCGCGCACGCACGCGAGGCGCTCGCGCGGTTCTTCGACGGCCGCGAGGTCCTGTTCGTGCCCTACGCGGCGGCGGACCACGACGCCTACTCGGCCAGGGCCGTCGACGCCTTCGCGGAGGTGGGGGTCCGCGCACGGCGGGTGCCGGCGCACGATCCCGCGGCGGCGATCCGGGATGCGGAGGCGGTGTTCGTCGGGGGCGGGAACTCGTTCCGGCTGCTGAGAGACCTGCAGCGGACGGGGTTGATCGCCGCGGTCCGGGAGGCCGTCGCGCGCGGCGCCCGCTACGGCGGCGCCAGCGCGGGCACCAACATGGCCTGCCCGACGCTGTGCACCACGAACGACATGCCGATCGTCGAGCCGGCCGGGTTCGGGACACTCAGCCTGCTGCCCTTCCAGATCAACCCGCACTACCTCGACCCGGATCCCGCCTCACGGCACATGGGGGAGACCCGGGAGGCCCGGATCGCGGAGTTCCACGAGGAGAACGACGTCCCGGTGCTCGGCCTGCGCGAGGGCGCCTGGCTGCTGCGGGACGCGTCCCTGAGCCTGCACGGGCACACCGCGCGGCTGTTCCGGCGCGGGGAGGACCCGGTCGAGCTGGCCCCGAAC
>NZ_JAODNI010000221.1 GCF_025465255.1 Pseudonocardia sp. | reverse complement strand
AGGTGGCCGACGCGATCCGGGCCGGCGATGCTGAAGCGGCGGCGACCGCGATGGCCGCGCACATCGCCGCCGTCTCCGACACCGCGCTGCTGCGCGAGGGCTGAACCAGCCGCTGCGCGGTCACGCGGGGGCCGCGGCGGCGCTGGCGGCGGGCGCTGGCCACTCCCCGCCCGGCGCTGCTAGACGTCGTCCTGTCGACAAGCCGGCCCGGCGTCGCCCCGTGGACCTGGGCGCGGATGACCTGACGAGCCAAGTGCTGCAGTAGTTTCATACATGCCCAGCCTGCTACTGCGATAGTTTCGCTCAGAGTGTTACTATTGCAGCATGAAGGGTGACGGGGAGATCGTGCTGGCCGATATCGCGGCCGGCCAATGGGGTCTGGTCACCACCCCTCAGGCCGTCGCAGCCGGCCTCAGCCGCGTACAGCTGTCGCGGCTGAGCAAGGCCGGTGTCCTGATCCGGCTCAGCCACGGCGTCTACGCCCTGCGGGGCTCACTGGGCACCGAGAACCTCGAGCTGCTGGCCGCGTGGCTCTCCCTTGATCCCACCCGGCTCGCCAGCGACCGCCTCGACGACGGACCCCGCGGACCGGTGGTGTCCCATGCCTCCGCTGCTGCCCTCTACAACCTCGGCGACCTCGACGCCGATCGCCACGAGTTCACCGCCCCCACCCGCAAGCAGACCCGGCGAGCCGACCTGCGGCTTCATCGCGGCACCCTCTCCGAGGAGGACGTGACCCTTCATCGTGGGCTCCCCGTCGCGACGCCTACCCGCACGATCGTCGACCTCCTCGCAGACGGCCACGACGGGGGTCACGTGGCTGGTGTCCTCGCTGACGCGGTGCGGACGCGGCAGATCGACCCTGGCGCGCTCGCTACCCGCATCGGCCCGTACGCAGCTCGGTTCGGCCTCCCCCGCGGCGACGGCTCCGCGCTGCTACGACACCTGCTAGAGATCGGCGGGGTCGCCGAGCAAGCGGACGCGGACGTGATTGCGGACGTCGCTCGCGCGGCCCACGTTCCGGTCCCGGCAATGATGGCCGCCCTACAAGAGGCCCAGCTCGCGCCTATCCGCGAGGCGCTCGACCGGCTCTCGCCCCTGGCCGCCCTGAGGATGAACCAACTCGCGCCGATTCAGGAAGCGCTCGACCGGCTCTCGCCCCTGGCCGCCCTGCGTGAGGCCCAGCTAGCCCCCGTCCGGAAGGCGTTGGAATCGCAGGTGTCGCCGATCAATGAGGTGGCCAAGCGCGCCCTCCTGAACCCTGGCGCCGCGCGCGGGGCAGCGGACCGTTCGAACAGCGAGGATGAGTAGGCCATGCCGGTGTCCCATCCGACCGGGTATGCCACACCCCAAGCGATGTGGGCCGCGGTGCAGTCCCGCAGCAGGAACACGGCGAAGCTCACCGGGGCGACCACCAACAACGTGGCGCGCCAGTTCGTCTACGACCGGTTCCTGGCCCGTCTGTTCACCCACGTCCCGGACGGGACGTGGGTCCTCAAAGGCGGCACCGCGCTGCTGGCGCGGGTCCGGTCTGCGCGGCACAGCCGCGATATCGACCTGTTCCGCAGCGCCGGCACCCTCGACACCGCCCTCGACGAGCTACGCAGCGCTGCTCGCCTGGATCTTCACGACCACCTCCGGTTCGTCCTCCCAGGCGCCCCGAAGCTCAGTGCCGAGCGCCCCGGACAGCCGGGCAGCGAGCTGGCGACGGTGAAGATCGAGAGTTACGCCGGCGTACGCAAGGTGAGCGACTTCAGCGTCGATGTCGTCATCGGAGCGATTATCGCCCGCGATCCCGAGGTCCTTTACCCGGAGCCGACCATCTCGCTTCCCGGGATGCACAGCCCGCCGTATCAGCTCTACCCGGTTGTCGACCACATCGCCGACAAGCTCTGCGCCACGGTCGAGCGGCACGGCCCCCTACTGCTCCCTTCCAGCCGTGTCCGCGACCTCGTTGACCTCGTGGTCATCGCCCGGACTCAGCGCGTCGCCGCGGACGCACTTCGGGAGGCCATCACCGCTGAATCCCTGCATCGCGAACTGGACCCGATCACGCGGTGGGCATGCCCGGATGAATGGGCAGGCACCTATCCCAAGCTCGCCCGAGACGTCGCGAAATGCCGCGACCACCGCGCCTTCAGCGAAGCCTCGGCCCTGGTGGCGGCCTTCCTCGATCCCGTCCTCTCCGGCGAGCTGACCGCGGGCACCTGGGATCCGGAGCGGCTCAGCTGGGCGGCTACGTGACCGGTGCCGCGTTGAGCCATTGGCTTCCTCCGGCCAAGGGCTCTGCCTACGTAGAAGGCGCCGAGCGTCTCGTGCATGAGGCGCTTACTTCGCGGCTCCCCGGGTGACGATGTGGGCGCTGGCCTGCCCGAACCCCTCCACGGCGAAGCCCATAGCGACGAGGACGTCAGCCACGGCGTAGTTCATCGTCTCCTGCACGCCCACGTACGCGTCATAGCCGTGGACGAACTCGACCGCCATCCGGTCGTGTTGAGTCCAGGCCACGATCACGCCGTCGGGGTCGCTGGTGGGGGTCAGGCACACTCCGCCGGTGGCTGCCCTTGGCGGCGCAATGGCGGAGCTCGAACCCGGCCTCGACGAGCGCGGTCGCGACCTCGCGCGCTAGGTCAGCCTGCGGGTGCCAGGTCACCCGGGCGCCGTAGCCGTCGGACAGCCGGTCGAGCTGCTCCGACAAGTGCGCCTCGAACGCCCTGTCGGCGGGGGAGGGCCGCTGCTCCACGGTGCCGTCGTCGCGGCGGCCCCCGAACACGATCTGGATCTCCTCATGCTCCCAGGTCTCGCCCTCGGGCGGGGGCGCCATCTCCGCGTCTACCCGGTCGTCGAAGGGGCCGGCGAGCACGCGCCCCTCGGCCAGCTTCCACCAGCCCGGCCGCTGCCCGCTGCTCATGCCGTCACCGTCCCGCGGGGGGCGACAGTGTGTCGTGGACGAGCTGGCCGTGCCGGATCACCGCAACCCTGTGCGGGCCGGCCTCGAACCACACGTCGTAGAAGTCCTGGTAGTTCGGGCGGTCGCCCGGCTCCGGCTCCTCGGCGTCCTCGTCCTCGACGTCGTCCACGTACTCGATATCGGGCGCGGACGTGTAGACGAACAGATCATCGGCGGGGTCGTACGGCTCGTCCTCGTCCTCGTCGACGGGGCCGTAGTCGTGTGGCGTCTCGGACACCGAGCGGAGGGGTGCACCGCCCTCGGTCGGCCACATCGGGTCGTCGACGGCGAGCAGCGTTTCGCCGTGGCGACTGCCGTCGGGCATCTCGATCGACCAGCACACGACGTCGCCGGGCTGGATCGGGAACCACGGCTGCGCCCGCAGGTCACGGTCGGCGCCGGTCAGCGCGCCGATCTCACCGGGCAGGTCACGGCGCGCCTTGGCGTCTTCGGCCGCCGCCCGTGGCGACCGCTCCTCGGGCTCGCTCATCCGGGCACCATCCCACCGGGGCCCGACAGTCGTCCGCCGTCGATCACCCGCAGCGTCGGCCGCGGTGTCTCGACGCCGAGAGCGGCACGGTCAAGCTCGACCTGATGCTGCGCGGCCAGCTCGCGGCACGCCTGCTCGTCGTCGGCGCAGACGAGCAGCTGGTCGCCCGTCCGCTCGTCCACGAGGAGCCGCAGGTCGACGAAGCGGTTGCGGTGCGTCAGGTCCACGGACCGGTCGCGACCGCAGAGGTCGCAGAACGTCCGGGAGGTGCCGTGCTCACACTCCAGCGCGTCGAGGGCTCGACGCTCGTCCACGCGCGGAGTGGTGACGTCCCCGCAGGTGCAGTGCGCGCGGACCCGACGGCCGGCCGGGGTGAACCCGGCGAACATGTGGACCTTCCGCGGCGGGGTCACTGATTCGGCGTCTCCGGACCGTCGTCACGGACGATCCGCAGGTCAGGGCCGCCAAGCGGGATGGTGCGGAGGACGTCCAGCATCGCGTCAGCCTGCGCCCGGACCTCGGCGGCGACGGCCAGGTCCCGGGCCTTCTCCACCTGGGCGATCATCTCCGCGCGTGCCTCTTCAGGGGTGAGGCCGCGGGCGGACGGGGCGGCCTCTTTCGGCCAGCGGTAGTTCTCGGTGAGCGACGGCCCAGGTTCCCTGCGCGGACGTTCGAACGGGACCCCGTCGGGGCCCACGTTGGGTATCTTCCCGCTGGTCACGGCCCGAACGATAGCGTCGTAGCGGGCAGGGTGGGCGTAGTGGCCGCGCCCGATCCGGCAGCGCTCGCCGACGGCGACCCCGCACCGCGTGCACGGCACGAGCAGCACGTCGGTACCCATCTTGTAGCGGCCGCGCCGCTCGGCCGGGTCATCTCCGGGGCCCGGGGGTCGCTCATCCGGACACCATCCCACCGGGCACCGACAGTTTCGTTTCCGAGACCCGGCGGTCTCGTCGACGACGAGGTTCGCCGCCGGCTGCACAACACTGGCATATGCCGAAGGTCCGCACCGGTAGTCCCGGGCCTCACCCCGCCAGCTCCACCTCAGGCTTTGCGCCGCTCGGTGCGCGGCCCCCACTCGCTCGCTCGGGACCTTTTGGGGCGTTCTCGACCAGGTGCTGTTCGGCTCAGGCCGATGAGTCGAGGACGGGCACGTCACCGGGGTGCAGGTCAGCCCGCAATGCTGGCAGACAGGACGTATTCGAACCCTGCGCAAATGCTGGGACTGGAAGTGGCCGCCCCCGCTCCTGCCCCGGTCCACTCGCCGCAGGGGTGGAGACGGTCAGGTGTGAGGGGGCCCTGAGGCGAACTCGCGCTTCAGCCACACCAGCTCGCCTCGATCATCCACCGAGACCCCCCGATCTCGCCCGAACCCGAGCTTCTTGGGCCGTCGCCTCAGGGCTCCGTGCAGTGATCGACAACGTCAGGGCCCAGGACTCCCGAAGCTGACCCGAAGTGCGAGGTAGGGCTCGATTCCGGTCAGGTCGTCGCTCGGGCGCGGGCAAGTGCGCGATAGACCGTGGACCGGGCGACGTTGAACAGCTCGGCGAGCTC
>NZ_JAODNI010000211.1 GCF_025465255.1 Pseudonocardia sp. | reverse complement strand
GGCCACCAGCACGGACACCGCCGTCGCGACGATCGCCACGGCGGACCAGTATCCCAGCACCGGTGCCGCGATCCCGGCTGAGCGGGGGATCATCGACAGCACGCCGGGCAGGCCGACGAGCACGCACGCGACGCCGGCCCACGCTCTGCGTCCCACGTGCAGACCGGTGAGACAGGCCGAGATCAGCAGCGCGAGGACAAGCGCGGTGATGCCCAGCGGTTGGATCAGGACCAGCGAACCTGCTCCGAGGGCCGCCAGGTGCAGGGTGGCGCCGAATGCGGTCGCCGCCATCGCGGCCCACCATGCTCGGCGGCGCACGAGCCGGCCGATCAGGTCGAGGCCTCCGGCGACGTGCGTCGACGCCTCACGGTGCTGGAGGACTGCCGCCGCCGCGTAGCAGAGAGCGGAGACGAGGGCGAGCGCCACCGCCAGGAAGGTCTGCATCTTCACGAGGCTAGGTACCGCCCGGTTCGCCGCAGGGTCGCAGCGGGCAAGACGACAGCAAAACGTCAGGCGTCCTCGGGGACGGGGACGTCGAGCCGGGTTTGGTCAGGTAGCCGTCGGCACCGGCCTCGTCCGGTGCTCACAGTCTGCTCATAGGCGTTCTTGCAGTCCGTTTACCTCCGTCTGGCCGGTTCGAAGCCCGAGGGTTCCTAGGGTCGGATTCGGCGACGTCATCCGTGTCGCCGATCGAGGAGAGTCATGACCACCGTCCTTGCCCTCAACCCCCTCAGCGCCACCGATCTGCTGACCTCGTTCGGCACGATCGGGATCCTGGTCGTGCTCTTCGCCGAGACCGGCCTGCTGATCGGGTTCTTCCTGCCAGGGGACTCGCTGTTGTTCACCGCGGGCCTGCTGTGCGCGACGGGTGCGGGGAGCCTGCACCTGAGCCTGCCCTGGGTGCTGCTCGCCGCGGCAGCGGGCGCACTGCTGGGGGCCCAGGTCGGATTCTGGATCGGACGCCGTGCCGGCCAGGCACTGCAGGCCCGGGCGAAGCGACCGAAGGTGGCGGCCGGGATGCAACGGGCGGAGGAGCTGTTCACCCGGTACGGGCCGGCCAAGGCCATCGTCCTGGCGCGATTCATCCCGGTCGTGCGCACGGTGCTCAACCCGGTCGCGGGCGCACTGCACACCCCCGTCCGGACGTTCACCTTCTGGCAGGCCCTCGGCGGGCTGGTCTGGACGGTCGGCCTGGTCCTCGCGGGCTATGCGCTGGGCGCGTTCATCCCGGGCGTCGACCAGTACCTGCTCCCCGTGATCGCGCTCGTCGTGATCATCTCGCTGATCCCGATCGCCCTGGAGATCCTCCGCGAGCGTCGTCGCCGGCCCGATCCCTCGCGCTGACCCGGCACGGATCCCCTCCCCTCATCCCGGTTCGATTCCGCACCGGTACCCGACGTAAGGAGAAGGCCGATGCGGCCACTTCGCATCCTGCTCGGGGCGGACACCTATCCGCCCGACGTCAACGGCGCGGCGCGGTTCGCGGAACGACTCGGCGGCGGACTCGCCCGGCGCGGCCACGACGTCCATGTCCTCGCCCCCTCTCCGGACGGCCCCGCCGGCCGGTCGGAGCACGACCGGGTGACGATCCATCGCGTCCGTTCGCTGCGCTGCCCGGGACAGGCCGCCTTCAGGGTCTCCCCGCCCTGGCAGGCCGCGGGGACGGCATCGCAGCTGATCCGTGAGCTGGCCCCGGACGTCGCGCACGTGCAGGCGCACTTCTCGGTCGGCCGCGGCCTGGCACTGGCAGCCACGCGGATGGATGTCCCGCTGGTGGCGACCAACCACTTCATGCCCGAGAACCTGTTCGCCCACGCGCACGTCCCGGTCCGGCTGCGCGGGGGTGCGGCACGGTTCGCCTGGCAGGACCTCCGCCGGGTCTATCGCCGCGCCCAGGTTCTCACCGCCCCGACCCCGCGCGCCGTGGAACTTCTGACGCGCGAGACCGGCCTGCCCGCGATCCCGATCTCCTGCGGGGTGGAGATCGGGAGCTACGGTCACGGGCCGGCCGTCGAGTCGAGGCCCGCGACCATCCTGTTCGTCGGACGCCTCGACCCGGAGAAGCGGGTCGACGAGTTGCTCCACGCGGCCGCCCTGCTCCCCACCGATCACGAATGGCGGCTCGAGCTCATCGGTGACGGCATCTGCCGGGATGAGCTCGAGGCGATGGCCTGCACGCTGGGCATCGCCGCACGCGTCCGCTTCCGCGGGTTCGTCAGCGACGCCGAGCTGATCGCCGCCTACCGCGCCTGCGCCGTGTTCTGCATGCCGGGGGTCGCCGAGTTGCAGAGCCTCGTCACGCTCGAGGCCATGGCCGCGGGTAAGCCGGTGGTGGCCGCGGACGCGATGGCGTTGCCGCATCTCGTCCGGCCGGGGCACAACGGGCTGCTCCACCCGCCCGGTGACGTCCGCGCCCTCTCCGCCGCCCTCGCCGAGATCCTCGACGACCAGGTTCTCCGCCGTCGGCTGGGCGCCGCGGGCCGTGAGCTCGCGCGAGGCCACGACCTCAGCGCCACGGTCGAATCCTTCGAGGACCTCTACACCCGCATCGCCGGGATCACCGAACCGGGATCGCCGGTACTCACCTCCGCCGCCTGACCCTGATGAGACCTGAGGACGAGATGACCACACCTGATCAGGAGGCGCCCGTGGGCTCTCCCGCCGACACGACTGCACCGCCGCCCGCCGACTCGCTGCGGTGTTCCGACGCGGAGCGCGAACGGACCAGCACAGCCCTGCACGAGGCGGCGGGCGACGGCCGGCTGACCATGGACGAGACGGAGGCCCGCCTGGCCCAGGTCTACGCCGCCCGACACCGCCACGAGCTCGACGCGCTCACCGCCGACCTGCCCGCGCCGGACGTCCGCACCGGATGGGGACTGGTGATCGCGCTCGCCCGCCAGCAGCTGATCGACGACGTCGCCGCACTGGCAGGCCGTGGTGACCGGGACGCGGTGAGCCGGCGCAGGAGGGTCCTTCTCGCGCTCGCCGCGCTGCTCGTCGTTCTCGTCGTGGTGGCGATGACCGTCCTCGCCCTGCACGGAATCGTCGGCGAGGGTCCCGAAGAGCACGTCCATGGTTTGGACTGACGAATCCTCGTGACAGAGGCCTTCCGCCCGGAATGGATGCGGGAGGCCCGTGAGTCGCCCCGGCCTTGTCGCCACCGGCCTCGTCGAGCGCAGGTCCCGGGGCCGACCAGCCCGAGCCCGGTGACCCGCCCGACACCCCGGGCGCGGCCGACCAGGCCGATCCGGGCGACCAGGACGGCACCCCCGACGGCGAGACGGCCGGCGAGCAGCCCGACGCGGCCGACGGCCCCGGCGGGCACACCGACCCGTCCGGAGCCATCGACCGCCGGCTCGGGGGAGAGGCCGTGGATTCTCGATGAGCGCCTTGCTCGACAGGCTGCTGAGCATTCAGAGGCCGCTTCTCTATGCCTGATCGCAGCGGTGGTCTTCGTCGAAGACGCCTTGTTCGTCGGTTTCGTCGTTCCGGGTGAGACCGCAGTGGTGCTCGGCGGGGTTGCGACCGGCCTCGGGCACGCCTCGCTCACGGTGATGATCGTGGTGGTGGTGGTGGTGGCGATCGGAGGGGACAGCGTCGGCTATGAATGTCCTCACGCTGTTCAGCCGGTTCGCGCCTGTCGGCGCTGCTCGACGGCTGACGCGGGGCTGGGGGCCAGGCCGTGTCCCCTCACGGGACCGTTCCGCGCAGATTCTTGCCCGGTCCGCGGACCGAATCTGCCGCTTTCTCACCGCGCGGCGAGCATCCTTGTCCCGTGGTCACCTCTCCTCGCGGCCCGGCCGCACCGCTCGCGGAAGCGGGACCCCGGGCCCGACTCGCCTTTTACGGGGGTCGCCTCGCGGCTGGGCTGTCGCGCGCCCTGGGCCGGGCGGGTGGCGTGATCGGAGGCCGGGTCGCCCTGACCCTGGATCCCGGGTTGCTGAACCGGCTCGCCACGGACCGGACCGTAGTCCTGGTCTCGGGCACCAACGGCAAGAGCACGACGACCTCGATGCTGGCCCGCGCCCTCGAAGGCGACTTCTCCCCGGCGTGGAACAGCACGGGCGCGAACATGCCGGACGGTGCCGTCACCGCGCTGCTGGACCGGCCCGACGCCGGCACGGCCGTGCTCGAGATCGACGAGTCCTACCTGCCGGTGGTCATCGACGACACCCGTCCCGGGGTGGTGGTGCTGCTCAATCTCAGCCGGGACCAGCTGGACCGGGTGGGCGAGACGCGGATGGTGGCGAATCGCATCCGGGAGGCCCTTCGGCGCAGCCCCGGCACAACGGTGATCGCGAACGCGGCGGACCCGCTCGTCGTCGCGGCGGCGGGCGGAGCCGACCGGAGGATCTGGGTCCGGCCGCCGTCCTCGTGGCACCACGACGCGGTCGTCTGCCCGGAATGCCTGGACGAGATCCGCCACCACCCCTCGGGCTGGGCCTGCACGCGATGCGACCTGCGCAGGCCCGACGCGGACTGGACGGTCGACGAGGCGGCGCTGTACCGGCCCGATGGGGGCCGGCACCCGTTCGAGCTGCACCTGCCGGGCGCGGCGAACCGGACGAACGCCGCGTTCGCCGTGGCGGCCGCCGCCGAGCTGGGCGTCCCGGCCGCCAGTACCGTCCGGGTCCTGTGCGGCGTCCGCGACGTCGCCGGCCGGTACGGCTGGATCGATCGGCCCGGCGGCCCGGTGCGGCTGCTGCTGGCGAAGAACCCCGCCGGATGGCAGGAGGTCCTGTCGGTACTGGACGGGACGAGCTCCTCGGTGGTGATCGGCGTGAACTCGCGCCAGTCCGACGGCCGGGACCCGTCGTGGCTCTGGGACGTTCCGTTCGAGCGGCTCCGCGGCCGGACCGTCGTCGCCGTGGGGGACCGCGCCGACGACCTCTCCGTCCGCCTGCACTACGCCCAGGTCGACCACGCCCGGGCCGCGGACGCGGTCGCCGCCGTCGACTCGCTGCGGGGCGGCCCGGTCGACATCGCGGGTGACTACTCCACGTTCGTCTCGGCCCGGGCCCGTTTGGTCGGCGTATGAAGGAGCCGGTCGTGGGCGGCGCGTCCACCGTCCGTATCGGTCTGGTGTTCCCGGACCTCCTCGGCACCTACGGCGACGCCGGCAACGCGGAGGTGCTCCGTCAGCGGCTCCGCTGGCGAGGGATCCCGGCGGAGATCGTCCCGGTCACCGGGGACGTCCCCGGCGAGCTCGACCTCTACGTCCTCGGCGGCGGGGAGGACGCCGCCCAGGTCCTGGCGGCCCGCCGCCTGCAGCACTCCGGCGGGCTGCGCCGGGCGGCGGCCTGCGGCGCTCCGATCCTCGCGGTCTGCGCCGGCTTCCAGATCCTCGGCGAGCGGTTCGCCACGGGGGAGGTCCCGGCCCAGGCCGGGCTGGGGCTGCTCGACGTCACGACCGGCCGCTGCCCGAGGCGGGCCGTCGGCGAGGTCGTCGTCGCCCCCGATCCGATCCTGCTGCGCTGCCCGCTCACCGGGTTCGAGAACCACCTCGGAGCCACGAGGTTGGGTCCGGACGCCGGACCGCTCGGCCGGGTCGAGCGGGGCGTCGGCAACGGCGTGGGTGACGGCGCCGAGGGCGCGGTGCAGGGTCGGATGATCGCCACCTACCTTCACGGACCGGTCCTTGCCCGCAACCCCGAGTTCGCGGACCTGCTGCTGGGGTGGGTGGTCGGCGCACCGCTGGAACCGCTGACGATCCCGGCGATCGACGATCTCCGGTCCCGTCTCCTCAGGCAGCGCTCCGCGCGTGGCCGAGTGTCGGGCGGCTGAGTCGCCGGCTCGACTCCGGCGTGGACACGCCCGGACGCCGGCCGACCTCGGCCGGTAGATCCGCCCCGGTCCGACGACTGCGGGCCACCTTGCGTTCAGAACCGCTCCCTACGTTCACCAGGACGGGTGAATTGAGAGGTGGAGCGATGAAGCGGTGGCAGCGGACGGCCTGCGGCGCGGCGATGGCAGCGGTGCTCGTGCTCGGCGGCACGGGAACGGCACTGGCGAAGGAGAAGCCCGCGAAGGACACGTTCACGTTCGCGGTGATCGGCGACATCCCCTACGGCGACGCGCAGATCGCCGCGTTCCCGGAGGTCGTCGACCAGATCAACGCCGACCCCGCGGTGCAACTCGTCGGCCACCTCGGTGACATCAAGAGCGGCTCGTCGGTGTGCGGCGACGCGTACTTCGGGACGATCCGTACCCAGTTCGACCGGTTCGCCGACCCGCTCGTCTACACGCCGGGCGACAACGAGTGGACCGACTGCCATCGTCCGAACAACGGCGGCTACAACCCTCTGGAGCGGCTCGCCGCCATCCGGAAGGTCTTCTTCCCGCGGCCCGGACGCACCCTGGGCCAGGACGCCGTGAAGGTCGACTCGCAGGCCGAGGAGGGCCTCCCGGAGAACGTCTCGTACTCCCGGGCCGGGGTGCGGTTCGCGGCGCTGCACATCGTCGGCAGCAACAACGGCCTGCTCCCGTGGACGGGCAGCACCGCCCCGACCCCGGAGCAGGCCGCCGAGGTACGGAAGCGCACCGCGGCGACCCTCGAACTCCTCGACGAGACGTTCGCGGCGGCGACGAAGGACGAGAAGAAGTCGCGCGCGGTGGTGCTGCTGACCCAGGCCGACATGTTCGACCCGACCGTCCCGAACCCGCAGTTCGCGGACTACTCGTCGTTCCAGCCGATCGTCCGCGACATCGCGGCGAGGTCGGCGGCGTACGGCGGCCCGGTCTACCTGTTCAACGGCGACAGCCACGTCTACAACGCCGACACGCCGCTGGCCCCCGGCTCACCCTGGCTGGGCTTCTACGGAGTGACGACGCCGGCAACCAACCTGAGCCGGATCACCGTGGACGGCTCGACGGGCGTCGACGACTACCTCCGCGTGACCGTCAACCCGACCGGGGCCCAAGCGCTGACGGTGACGAAGGTGCCGTTCACGGGCTGACGTCGCACCGGCCCGCTCCTGCGTACACGCTGCCGAGTAGGCACCTCGGCGAACCGCGATCCCGCTGTAGCCGGGGATCACAACGGCGAGGACGACCGTCCTGGTGCTCCTCGGTGCGTCCCCGTGCTCGGGCGCAGGCCCGAACGCCGGGCGAGGTCGGCGATGAGCACCGCGGGCAGAGCGACCGAGAGACCCGTGCCCGCCCGGGCGCATGCCCGCACTGCCCGCAGCGCGGCGGCCGGAGCCCGACAGACCAACGCGGCGCCGACGACGTACCCGGCGGCGTGCAGATCGGCCGCTGCTGCGTGCAACCCGCCGAGGCGGTTCAGGGCGAACCCGTCGTAGGCGGCCCAGCACACGGCGGCGGCCGCGACCGCTCCCACGGTCGTCGACAGCGCGCCGATCGCACCGGCAGCGAGTGCCCCGAGCACGAGGCCGCCGACCTCGACCGTGCGGGCGCCCAACGTCCAGGCGAGCAGCGGTGCCAGGCGAGCAGCGGTGCCGCAGTGGCGACAACCAGACCGGCGAGGAAGGCACCGTGAGCGGACAACGGCGTGGCGGGCCGGTGGCCGTCGCTCCCGTGATGATCGGAAAGGAACACTCCTCCACCGTGCGCCGGACCCGGGGAGGTGGGCGGAAGCCCTGCGAAGCCCTGACGCCGGGGGAGCGGATCCGAACGCGTTCTTGACGCGGGAGGCCGCGATCCGGCGACTCCACCGACCTGCTCGACGTGGTGTCCCAGCGGCGGGCCCTGATCGCGTTGGCGTCCGGGCTCGGCCCCGGCATCAGCCCCGACTACGCGGCGCTGCAGCTCGCGCGGGTGTACGGGTGACCGGGCTGCCCAGGCGGAGGTCGAGCCGCTCGTGGCGCAGGCGACGGACGGGCGCATAATCGGGTTCCTCGGCGAGCCGACCGTCGACGTCACCGAGCTCAACCTGGCCGTCGCCGCGGCGCGGGCGAGGGGATGATCGCAGGGTGAACGGGCCGCACGGCATCGCAGGAGAGCTGCCCCGTCCCGGGGAG
>NZ_JAODNI010000199.1 GCF_025465255.1 Pseudonocardia sp. | reverse complement strand
GGAGGGGTCGTACGAATTCGGACGGCCGCCGACGCGGCAGGAGCGGTTTCCGACGTCGGAATCAGGAGTGGTGCGACGCCGAGGTCTACGGCGGTGACGATGCCTGCTGCGGTGGCCCGCTTCAGATAGACGGCGAGTAGGCGAGCTGTGGCGCCAGACGCTGTGGGGAGCCATCGGATGGGCGACTCCCGCCGCGTTCGGCGCCGCCGTGGCAGATCCCGGTCGGCGCCTCGTCCTGGTGACCGGTGAAGGATCGCACCAACTCACCGTGCAGGAGATCACCCAGTTCGGCCGCCGTGGCCTGAAGTCGATCATCTTCGTGCTCAACAACAACGGCTACCTCATCGAACGGCTCTGCAAGGATCCGAACATCGCCTACAACGATGTCGCATCCCGGAACTACTCGGAGATTCCACACGCACTCGGCTGCCAGGACTGGTACACGACCTGCGGTGAGTTGGACAAGGCGATGGATGTCGCTGGCGCAGGCGACGTCCCGGCCTACATCGAGATCGTCACGGATACCTACGCGGCCTCACCCCTGTCGATGAAGCTGCACGAGAACATCACAACCCTGTACAACGCCTGATGGCACCCGCCTGCTGATCTTGCTGGTTGCGCTGCGCCGCGCGCTGTTGCACCAGCACGAAGTCAAGTCAAGTCGTAGCCTCGTGGAGGCGCAGGAAGTGCCTAGCGACGATGCACCCCCGGTGTTAGTCGCAGTTTGTCTGGAGCATGCCGAAGGGGGGTAGAACGACCGGGCTGTGCACGCACGCTCTGCTCAACGACTCGGTAAATGCGCGGTTTGCTGATCTGCCGGGAGAACTCCGAGACCTCCTGGCGCGGCGAACAGCGTGGTGGTGCCATGGCGGACGTAGTCGTGCGTCTGCCGCTCCGGGCTCCCGGGCTGCAGGGGCAGGATCGGGACAGTGCGGTCCACGGCTTGGACCTGCGGTTTCTCATCCACGCACAGCACGACGGCCTTGTCCGGCGGATTGAGGTAGAGCCCGACGACGTCGCGGATCTTGGCCTGAAGCTCCGGATCGGTGCTCGCCGGCCAGCAGCCGCGAGGACCAGTGCGTCACGCCGAGCCGCTCGGGCGGCGGTTCCAGCGTGGCCAACACCACCGCTACCTCGTCGATCACCGGCCGACGACCCGGCTTGGGGCGATCGGCGAGCCCGCCGAGGCCCTCCGCGACATAGCGTTTCTTCCAGGCGATCACCGTCGGCTTGGAGACCCCGACCCGCTCCACGATGTCGGTGACCGGCACCCCGTCCGCGGCCAGCAGCACGATCCGCGCCCGCCGCACCAGCCCCGCCGGCATCGACGGGGCCCGCAGCCAGGACTCCAGGACCTCGCGATCCCGCGCCGACACCTCACGCTCAAGGCCACAGGGTGGACTCCTGCATGGCGGTGGCATCGTCTGCACGGGCGCTCCGGTATCGGCGCAGTTGGCCGGCAGGTCGAGGGCTTGCACGTCGCCGTGGCGTAGTCCACACCTTTCAGGCCCCGATCAAGGACGCGCTTGCGGCCCACGGCGAGCATCCCCGCAGCAAGGTCGATCCCGACCACCACGGCGAGCAGCGCGGCGATGATGACCACCGCGCCATAGCTGCGGCGAAGCACCGTCGGCGGGTCGGCCCACCCGCCTACCGCAAGCACATGGGCCCGGCCGGAGGGCCTACCGGGCCGCGGTCGGGAAGACCGGCAGCACCGGCTTCTTGAACGTCGCGTTGATGACCCCGGCGAACGAGGCGTACCAGGCCAGCACCGCGGTGAGGATGCCGAGGTAGCCACCGAGCCGACTGATCCCGGCCGCACCGGAGTACGCCCCAATGGTCAGCAAGACGAACGTCGCCAACAGGGCGATCAACACCGCGGCCACCGCGCCGGACACCCGGACCGAGGCGACCGTCATGTAGGCGGTGAAGATGGTCCAGGCCAGCAGGAACAATCCCGTCGCCGATGCCGCGTCGGCGGCAGGCAGCCCGGGGGCGATGAATTTGACGTAGGCGGCGAAGGACAGCCAGAACGCCCCGTAGGAGGAGAACGCCAACGCACCGAAGGTGTTGGCCTTGCGGAACTCCCACATCCCCGCTAACAACTGGGCCAGCCCGCCGTAGAACAGCGCCAGGGGCAGCACCACCGGCTCGACGGACTTGGGTGCCAGCCCGGCGTTCACGCAGCTGAGCACGAAGGTGGTCATCGCAAACGCGGCCAGCCCGAGCGGTCCGGGATCGGCGATGTGGTCGACTGAGCTGGGTGGACGGACCTCGAGCGGCTCGGAAGCGGTGTCCTCGGAAGCGGGGCCTCCGGAGGCCGAGCGGGTCATGATCTACTCCTTCCGATCGATGCCCCTAACAGGAGGCATCGGGACAATTCCTTCCGCGCGGGTACCCCGAGGAGGGTGGTGACCACCAGGTGCCTTCGCGAGGCCTTTGCTCGCGGACATCGACGCGCGGAAGACGGCCGTGCTGGCCGTTCTCAACGAGCTCGGCCGCAGCGCGGACGAGCTGTCCGCGTTGTTCGAGATTCCGGTCAAGAAGGTCCGGGCCCTGCTGCGCACCCAGCGCCGCAGCACCTCGGCGTCGGCGGAACCGGCTGCGACCAGCTACAACGGGCCATCCGGGGCGCCACCGGGGGAGCCCCAGGACCCGCCGGCGGGTACTTCGGTGCCGGAGCAGGCCGCCAGCTAGAACCTGCAGGTCGAGGCACAGGATGTTCCGGTCCCACCGGTGGTGACCTGTGGGTGAACGAGGCCCCAGTCCCGCAGGTTGCCGTGCGCGAAGTGTCATCGACCAGCAACAACACCTCGCGGTCCACCCCGGCGTAGATCGGGTGGAACGTGCCCATCAGCGCGCAGACCTGCTCGCTGCTCAGCGGGGCGAAGTTGGCCCGCCGGAAGGTCCGGGCGCGCAGCATCGGCTCACGCGAGAGCACCTCCCAGCACCCGTCCCCACCGACGAGGATCAACGCGAACCGGGTGTGCGGATGATCGTGGAGGTAGCGCAGGAACTCGATGCATTCACTGGTCAGCCTCTGCGCCTCGTCGACCACGATCGTGCACGGCCCACTCGAGCAGGTCCGCCACGGCACGTCTGGCGCGGCTGGCCCTTCTCGACCATCGCGGCCTGGGCACGGCGGTTGAGCTGTGCGCACGCGGTCGTGATCGCCGGTGGGATCCTCACCTACGTCGTCGCGGACGATCTGCTGGGACTCGACGACACGCGGGTCGCAGCCGTTGCCGGCTGTTTCGTCGCCGCCGGGCTGATGTTCGGCATGTTGTTCGAGGATTGGCTGAGCGGCCGTCTCAGCACGTACGCCGAAAGCGCCGCGCTGCTGGTCCTGACGCTCGCACTCGCCGCACTACTCGCGGTCGTCCTCGGCGCGACCGCCGACGCCCTGCCTCTGGCGCAGGTCAGCCCGGACGAATGGGTCGAACATGCGGCACTCAACGCGCTCTCGATCTCGATCATCCTGCACGTCGCGATCGGCCGGCGCTGGCCGTTCCAGCGTCCCCCTCAGCGCAGCCGAGCTAGTACGGACACGTCCGGCCAGGCGATGCGCAGCCCGAAGGGCGAGCCGTTCAGGCGGGACCGCACGCCTCCGGGCGGCAGGAGCGCCTTGTCCCGACGCTCGCCGCCGCAGGCGCGGTAGAACTGCTGCGCTGCAGTGTTCTGCTCGAGCACCCGCAGATGGGCGGCCGGATGAGCGGCGCGCTCGGCGGCTCCTCGCCCGGCGCGGGCGAGCAGGGCGGTGCCGATACCGGTCCGCCGGCGGCAGTAGGCGACGTGCAGGTTCTCGACGAGGCGGCCCCATTCGGCGTCCTCGTCGAGGATCACGTGCACGAACCCCGCGAGGCCCCGGCCGTCGTCCTCGGCCAGGACGGTCACGCCGCCGGTCGGCGCGGCCAACCGGGACGACCAGACCGCTCGACGCTCGGCCTCGGTACCCACGTCCGGAAAATACCCCGCCCTGGCCACGACCCCCGTTCCCAGGGCGCCCGACCGACACCCGCTGACCAGGACTGATCCGTCAGCCGGCGTCGCTCACGGCCGGCCCGAACCCACTGTCATCTTCGTGACGCGGACGCACTGTCGTTTTGCCGACGCTCTACATGTGGAGCGACACGAAAATGGGTCCTGGCGCACTTTGCGTGATCGGGCTGTCGGCGTGTCGCCCGGATGATGGGTGACGGAGCCGTGATGATCAGCGGCCGTGCGATCTTGAGGCGGACCTGTTCCGCATCTGGCAGGGGTGGCGATCGAGCGCGTCAGCCGGGATGGCGACGGCGCGCGTTTCGAGGCGGGCTCGCGGGCCGCGCAGGGTGCCTGTCCGCGATGCGGCCGGTCCTCGGCGCGGGTGCATTCCCGGTATCAGCGGCGCCTCGCGGACGGCCACCGCGCCCGCCGCCGCCGGCTAATCAACAGAGTCCTTCACGGAAAGTGCGCCAGAACCCGTTCTCCCGTCGCTCCACACCGAGCTCGGGGGCGCTGATCCAGTGGCGGCAGCCGGTGGCCGAACTTACGAAGGGCTTTCGTCTTGTCGTGCTACGCGTGGACCGCCGGACCGAGTGCGCTGAGGACCCGGTCGATCTCCGCGCGGGCAAGCTGGATGACCTCGTCGTCGTTTGATGCGACACCGCGTTCTACGGCGGTGGAGTATCGCTGCGCGCCGAGTTCAGTGCGTAGCGTGTCGGCGTGGGATCGCAGCCGGGCGGCGTCGGGGCCGTAGGCCGTTGTCGCGGTGGTGCTTTCGGTGAGGGCGCCGTAGAGCACCGCGGCCTGCTCGTGCGCGCCGAGGCGGACGAGGAGATCGATGACCTGGCGAATCGTGATCCACTGCTGGGTCCAGTTGCCCGCTAGGCTCCAGTGGTCGATGGTCTCGCCGAGGAGCGCGGCGGCGTGTCTCGGGTCGCCGTGTCGGATGTGCAGTGAGCTGGCCGCAATGAGTGTGACTCCGAGTACGAACCGGTTCCGGGCGCTGCGCGCATGGGTGATCGCGCGGTCCAGTGCCAGCCGGGCTCGGTCGGGCTGGTCGTCGAGCAGCGCCTCGGCCAGGGCGTAGTCGGCCCACGCGAGGATGGTGGGGTTGGCGATCGCAGTACCGAGTCGTTTGGCCTGCTCCGCGAGTTGCACCGCGGTACCGATGTCGCCTTGGTAGGTGTGGGGTAGGGAGGAGTTCGCGGTGGCGTACGCGGCGAAGTAGGTGTCCCCTGCGGCCTTGGCGAGGTCGGATTGTCTGGTGTAGAGCTGGACGGCGTCGGTCAGGCGGCCTTCGAACAGGGCGATGTCGGCGAGCGCGCAGATGGGGTATCGGCGGACGGGGTCGTTCTCGGCGACCGCGCAGAGGGCGCGCCGGGCGTGCGCGGCCGAGTGTGTCAAGTCGCCGCTGAAGCGAGTGCCGGCCGCGGCCGCGAGCACGACGGGGAGCAGCGGATGCTGCGGGGCGGCGGCCCGCGCCGCCCAGGCGGGGACCTCGGACGGGGCGCCGGCTTCGCCGTACACGAACAGCGCGGCCGACAGCCGCATCGCCAGCTCCGGCCGGTGGACCAGCGACCACTGGTGAGCGCTGCGAAGGTCGTCGAATGCCCCGGCGAGCGCCTGCGCCCACGCTCCCTCCTGCGCGCCGCGCAACCCCACATCGGCAGCTTCGGCGAACTCGACGTGATAGGTGGCGTGGGCGGCGCAGGCATCGAAGGCTTCGCCGCGTTCGGCGAGCCGTTCGCGGCCATACGCTCGGAGGGTCTCCAGCATGGTGAACCGCACCGGGGCATGGTTTGTGTGGGCAACTAGCATCGACTTGTCCACCAACCCGGAGACGTCGTCGACGACCTCCGGCTCGGTGCTGCCGACGACGGCCACTGCGGCAGCAAGGGTGAAGGACCCCATGAACACGTTGCACCGGTTGAACGCGGCCTGCTGGCGGGGGGTGAGCAGGCGGTAGGACCAGTCCACGGCCGAGGCGAGGGTGCGGTGCCGTTCCTCCCGGATGCGCCGGCCACTGCGCAGGAACTGCAGCCGGCGCTCGAGCCGGTCGGCGATGTCAGCGGGGGAGAGCGCGCGTATGCGGGTCGCGGCGAGTTCGAGCGCGAGCGGCAGGCCATCGAGGCGGCGGCAGATCTCGGTGACCGCCGCAACGTTGTCGTCGGTCAGCGCGAAGGTCGGTGCGGCCGCGCCGGCCCGGCGGCAGAACAGCGCGACCGACGGCACGGCCGCGGCCGTCATCGTATCGCCGGGCATCGATGTCGGTGGCACGGGCAGTGGCTGCACCGGCAGGATCCGTTCCCCATCGACGCCCAGCGGTTCGCGGCTGGTGGCCAGGATGGCCATGCCGGGGCAGTCCCGCACGAGGGTGTCGATCAGGTCGGCTGCGCTATCCAGCACGTGCTCGCAGTTGTCGAGCAGGAGGAGCATCTGACGGGCCCGCAGGTACTCGACGAGCCGATCGATGACCGTGTGGCCGAGCCGCTGCTGCACGCCGAGGGTCGTGGCGACCAGGTCGGGGACCGCGCTGGCGTCGGCCACCCCGGCCAGCTCGCAGATCCAGGCTCCGTCGCGGTAGCGAGACCGGGCATCGGTGGCTACCCGCAGCGCCAGCCGGGTCTTGCCGACTCCGCCGGGGCCGCTCAGGGTGACGACCCGGGAGCGTCCCAGGGTTGCCTGCGCGGTGGCGACGTCGCCGGCGCGCCCTACCAGGTCGGAGGCCTCGAGCGGGAGATTCCCGGATGGGCGCGACGGCACACCCGCACCCCGGGCGATCGGCGGTGCCCGGCCGGGTTCCCGGCTCTGCCGCAGAATAGTCGCCTGGAGAGCCCGCAGGGACGGCGGCGCGTCCAGACCGAGCTCGGCGGCGAGCACATCCCGGTAGTCGCGATAGGCCTGCAGCGCTTCGGCGGTGCGGCCGAGCCGGTATAGCGCGCACATTAGCTGCGCCCGGGGTCGCTCCCGGAGCGGGTCCGCCTCGATGATCGAAGCCAGCCGGGCCAGGGTCTCGTCCGGCCGGTCGAGCGCCAGCAACGCGTCGACCCAGTCCGAGCATGCGGTGAGCCGAAGCTCCTCAAGCCGGGTGGCCTCGGCCCGGACGACCTCGTCATCGGCGAACTCGGCGTACGCCGGTCCGCGCCACAACGAGAGGGCCTCCTCGAGGAGCTCGGCTGCGTGTTCGGGCGGCTCGGCCGCAGCAGCGTGCACCAGCCGTTCGAACCGCACGAGATCGGCGTGCTCGCCCTCGATCTCGAGAAGGTAGCCCGGGGCCCGGGTGAGCAGCCGGGCGGCGCCGTCGCAGCCCGCGTCGCTCAGCGCCTCCCGCAGCCGCCACACCAGGGTCTGCAGGGCCGCCGACGGATCGGCGGGCTGCCCGTCGCCCCAGACGAACTGCGCGATCCGGTCGGAGGAGACGACCGTGCCTCGGCGCGCCAACAGCACCGCGAACAGCCTGCGCAGCCGCGCAGAACGCAGCGGAGCACCGTCGTCATCGCCCAGCTGCAGAGACCCGAGCACCCGAACGCGCACGGGCTCCACCTCGGCCTCCGGGGCCATGGTAGCCATCTAACCGCGGCGGCGGCGCTGCGTGAAGCGAACGAGCGGCACGAGTCGCGGCCAGTCGCCCGGTTCGCGCACGCACATGTCCCGGTTATCGCCCGGATCGGCTCGTCCACGATCGCGCAGGTCCAGCCAGGCTGGAGGACAGCTGGGCGCCCCAGACTGGAGGACAGCTGGGCGCCGAGATCCGGGTTGGGGCAGGCTTCCCCGCCAGCACGGCGGGCCGGGCGCTCAACCGATGGTGAACCACCCCGCCTGATGGCCACGCCCGCGAGCGCCGGGCGGCGTGACGCTGAGGCTGAGTCTCCCCGGCTCCCGCAGCGATGAACGATGCCCCGGTGGTCAGAGATGCGTTCGGGCCGAGGTACCGATCTCAGGCATCCAGTCGGTAGAAGCGCCAGAAGTCGTTGGCGACCGACAGGACCTCGACGCTGGCGTAGCCGGCGTCGCGGGCCCATTGCCGGACGGTATCGGTGCGGAGCACGGTGCCGTGGGCGATCTTCGGTGATTCCGCGAGCGTGGCCGGCAGGCAGTGCAGCACGCTCCACGCGTAGTACAACCGCTCGATCTCATCACCCGGCGCGGTGAACGACTGCGCGACCCGCTCGTCGACGACCAGCAGTGGTGCGCCGCGCGCGAGTAGGCCTCGGATCCGTCGCAGCGCACCGACCGGGTCCCCCATGTCGTGCAACGCCTCGAAGATGCAGACCAGCTCGTAGCCGCCCTCTCGATCCAGGGCGGCAGCGTCCCCGACCTCAAATCGAACCCGATCCGCCACGCCGGCAGCCGCGGCGTTGCGGCGTGCGTCCACAATCGAGGCCTCGTCCAGATCGATCCCGTCGACCTGCGCGCCCGGGCAGGCCCTGGCCAGGGCGATGCTCGACCACCCGGTACCGCATGCCACGTCGAGCACCCGAACCGCAGCGCCCGAACGTAAGCGGGTGTGCAACTCGCCGAGCGAGGGAAGCCACTCCGAGGCCAACTCGTTGGCGAACATCGGGCGGTTGAAGTCACCGATGCCGTGGCGGATCTCAGCCCCGTACCGCGCGTAGCCCACGCCCTCGCCCGACCGGTAGGCAGCCGCGACTGATTCGAGGATCTTCGCCAACCCGACAAGCGTCGGTGCCGCTGCCGACATGTAGCCGGAGCTTTCCACCTCCAGCAGAGCTTCCGCATGCCCCTCTGGCAGGACGTACCGGCGTGTCGCCGGGCCACCCTGCGCGCTCACCTCCACAATCCCCGCCGTGGCCTGCTGCTCCAGCCATTCCCGGGCGTAGCGCTCGGTGAGTCCCGCGCGGTCGGCAAGCTCGTCGGCGGTTGCGTGGCCACCGTCACGCAGCGCCCTATAGAGCCCCGCGCGCACCCCCAGCTCGACGGTCAGCAGCTCCATCCCGCCCAGCAGCGCACCGAACAAGCGCTCGCCGAGCGCGTCCCGCTCGCGGGTAATGGCCTGTGCGGCGTCGGTCGCCATGGTCATCTGCGCCTCCTGGTGAATCGGAGTGACAGCGTCACCCGGCCAGCTCACACCCTCCTCTCAATCGGCTCTCACGCCCGCGGCGCGAACCAAGCGCAAACGGTGAGTGGGCTGTGTCAAGGATCTTGGACAGTTCCTCGTGGTTGTGGTGGTCAGGCCGCGGTGCGGACCTGGTGGTCGGCGAGGGTTTCGGCAGGGGTGCGGTAGCCGAGGCTGGAATGGAGCCGTTTCCGGTTGTAGAAGATCTCGATATATTCGGCTACCGCGAACCTGGCTTTTGCCCGTGTGTCGAATCTCTGCCGGTAGTACATCTCGTTCTTCAGGGTGGCGAAGAACGACTCGGCTGCGGCGTTGTCCCAGCACACTCCGGTCCGCCCGACACTCGTGCGGATCCCGTTATCCGTGCAGAATGTGGCGAACTCGGCCGAGGTGTATTGGCAACCGCGGTCGCTGTGAAAGACCGCGCCGGGCGGGGTATGGCCGGCGGCGATGGCCATGCCCAGGGCGTCGGTGACCAGGCCGGTACGCAGGTGCTCGGCGAGCTGCCAGCCGACGACCATCCGGGTGGCCAGGTCGATCACCGTGGCCAGGTAGAGCCAGCCCTCACCGGTGCGCAGGTAGGTGATGCCGCCGACCAGGCGCTGTCCCGGGGCCGCCGCGGTGAAGTCCCGACCGAGCAGGTCCGGGCTGCTCACCGGCTCGTCGCCGGGCACGGTGGTGCGTTTGTAGGCCCGCGGCTGGCAGGCCCGCAGGCCGAGCTCGCGCATCAGGTCCGCAACCAGTCCGACGCTGGCCGGCCGGCCTTCACGGTTGAGCTCGGCCGCGACCCGGCGGCAGCCGTAGGTGCCGCGGGAGGCGGTGAAGATCCGCTCGATCCGCGCGGTGAGGTCGCGGCGACGAGCCGCGGTGACGGTCTCGGCCTGGTGGCGCCAGGCGTAGAACGACGACCGCGGAACGCCCAGCATCCGACACATCCACGCGACCGCGTAGGTGGCCTTCTCCGCATCGATCAACGCGCACCGCTGGGCTACGGTTGCGTCCGCGCGAAGAAGGCCGCGGCTTTTTTCAGGAACTCATTCTCCAGTCGCAGCCGGCGGATCTCGGTTCCCCAGCGTCCCGTCACCGATGCCTAGGTCCCGGGCGACCTCGGCGATCGGCCGACCGGTCTCCAGGACCATCTGCACCGCCTCGGCCTTGAACTGCGGGCTGAACCGGCGACGACGTTCGGGCACGGACTCATCCTCTCGAGATCAAGAGGACCTATCCAAGATCATTGGTACACTCCACTCTGCGCCTACGGCACGCGGCCGACGTGAGTGGATCTTAGGAAAGTCGTTACCCGATATGAGTTTTCGCGAGGAACGTCCAACAGACGGCGCATGTGGTGCTGACTGTGCGTGCTCATTGCTCCCGATCGGCTCAACCGCCCACCCCGCCCGCCAGGACTCCATGGGAGCTGATCCGGTTCGCCGGGGAGCGGTGGGCGATCGAGGAATGCCTCCAGGCCGTGAAAGAACGAAAGCCGGCCCCGACCACTACCGGATTCGATTCGATCCGGCGGTCCTGGCCGTGCTCGCCCGCCTACCTCGCCGCCATGCCGCCACTGAGCCCGAGCAATGAGGCGTTGACGACCTGACCAGTGGGGACTCCGGGCCGATTTTCTCCGCCAAGCCAGGTGCGCGGCCGGCGGTCTTGGTCGAGGCCATCACAGGGGATATAGAGCAGGTGGCTGAACCCGTGAGCTGTGCGGGAATGAGGCCGCGGGCGAACGGGGCGTCCTCTGTCCGCCCTCATGACAGGCCAGGCCCTGGACCGAGCCACCCCAGGGGAATACCTGCCAGCGGCAGCCCGAGGACTCCGGTCAGCACCGGAGCGCGAGGGCCGCTGGCGGCAATGCGCGTGCTGGGCATCACCGCGACGCTGTTCACGTCCCGGCGAGGACGCGTGTCCTTGTCCGTGTCCTCGCCTGGGAGCCACGAGTACCACGCCGTCGACGCGGCGACCCGAGTCGGTCCACCGCCGGCGCGCTGGACATCACGAGAGAGGCACCCACCGCCGTGACCGTCGAGCCCGTTACCGCCACCGCCCTGAGGGACGTCTCCCCGGCCACCAGCCCGCCCGGCTGGTTCGCCGGCGCAGGCGACAACCGGGACCACGCCATCCGCTCCTGGACACCGGATCGGTCCGGCTACCTCAGCACCGTGTGCGGCAGGCCGAGCGCCCAGGCAGGCCGCATCGTCAACCAGCTCTGCCCCGACTGCGACAAGACCTTCGTTGAAGCCCGACACTTCAGGTTGCCGTGGGCCGCCTTGGAGGCCGACCTTGAAGGATGGTGACGGGTCCCGTCGAGGCGCGGGTGTCGGATCGGCGGCTGCTCGAACTGGTTCGCCGGTGGTTATGAGCGGGCGTGATCCTGGAGGGGGTGTGGCGGCGGACGGTCGCCGGCACCCCGCACGGCGCGGGTCGCTGGAGCTCCGCACCATGCTGACCGCACTCGATCCGGGCCTGGTACGGCTGCGGCTCGCCGGGATCGGGACGGGGTCGATGGTGCTCGCGGCCGCCGTGATGTCCGGGGTGCGTGCGCTGAGCGGGCAGCCGGTGACCGTGGTGCTGTTGGCCGCGGTGCTCGCGATGATCAGCAACCTCGCGGTGGACGAGCCCGGCTTGGGACGGGTGCGGGTGACGACGACGCTCATGCTCGGTCCGGCCCTGGTCTCGATCGTGGCCGGGACGCTGCTGGCGTCGCATCGAGTCGCCGCCGATGTCGTGTTCGTCACCGTGACGATGGGTGCGGTCTACCTCCGCCGCTTCGATGCCCGCGGCGTCGCGCTCGGCATGGCCGCATTCATGCCCTTCTTCTTCACCGAGTACCTGCATGTCACTGTGGCCCAGCTGCCCTGGTTGCTGGTCGCCGCCGCAGTGGGCATCGGTTCGACGTTGCTGCTGCGCGGTTGGGTGTTCGCCGAGCGGCCGGAGCGGACCCACGACCGGCTCGTTCGCGCGTTTCGCGCTCACCTGCACGCGCTCGTCGAGGCGGTTGCGGACCTGCTGGCGGCCCGGCCACAGGCCGTCGAGGACGAGCTGCGCGAGGTCCGGCGTCGCCGTGCCCGGCTGAACGACACCGCGCTGCTCCTGGCCGATGGCGTGGGGCACCGCGGCGCCGACCAACGACACGACTCCGAGGGCCGGGATGACGGCGACGGGGGCGGCCTCGCGCTGGGCATCCTCGACGCCGAGCTAGCCGCCGAGAGCGTCGCCGTGGCAACCGAGCGGCTGGTGCAGCGCGATGCACCGGTGGACGCCGGCAACCGGCGCGCGCTGCTGGCGGGGCTGCACGGCCTCGGGGCGGCCTTGACCACCGGCACCGTGCCGGCGATGGTCCCCACGCTGCTCGACGAGGCGAAGCGAAGCGTCTCCGCGCTGGCGACGGAGACCCAGGGACGCACGGACCGCATTCAGCGGGTGGCCTTCGCGGTGATCCGGCTTGCGGACGCGATCGAGGCGGTCCAGCACGCGGATGGGCCGGCCCCTGCGAAACGCGACGCGGCAACTTGTCCGCCGACGGACCGGACCGGCGGCGGGCCCGTTCCGATGGGCCGGCCCGGCGGCCCGGTCGGGCCAGGGGAGTCCGACGCCGACGAGGATGCGGCCACCGAGGCCGACGCGGACGAGCCCAAGGGCCTACCGCTGAGCACCCGCGAGGCCGTCCAGGTCGGCCTCGCGAGCAGCCTGGCGATCGTGGTCGGCCAGCTCGTCTCGCCGGCGCGCTGGTACTGGGCAGTGCTGACCGCGTTTCTCGTGTTCGCAGGCACCAGCAGCCGCGGTGACGTGCTGAGCCGCGGCTGGCAGCGCACGGTCGGGACGATCGGCGGCGTGCTTGCCGGCATGGGCCTGGCCGTACTCGTCAGCGGCCACGAGTTGCTGGCGCTGCTCCTGATGTTCGGCTGCATATTCTTCGCGCTGTACCTGGTCCGGATCTCGCAGACGTTGATGGCATTTTGGATCACCGCAGTACTGGCTCTGCTGTACGGGCTCATCGGGCAGTTCAGCGTCCAGACGCTGGTACTACGGATCGAGGAGACCGCCGTCGGCGCGGCGATGGGCGTGCTCGCCGCGTACCTGGTGCTGCCGAAAAGGACCCAGGAGGCGTTCGGCGAAGCCCTCGACGACATGGTGGACGCGGCCGACGCGGTGCTGGCCGCGGCGGTCGAGCGGATCCTCGGGCGGGAGCGTGCAAGCCCGCCGGGGGAGCTCACCCGGGATCTGCACAAGGCGCTGAGCATGCTGCGCGACCGGGGCAAGCCGCTGGACAACCCGCTGCCGTGGCGGCGCGGTCGGTCCAGCTACCAGCGGACGCTGTGGGTGCTGGCCGGCGTCGAGCACTACGCCCGCGGCCTGGCCCGGCTCGTCGACCAGGTCTGCGAGCCGGGGTGGGCGCCGACACTGGAACCGGCCGCCGCCCGCGTCCGGACCAACCTCCACGCGCTGCGCCAGGTGCTGCAGCGTCGCCACGCCGAGGAGATCCGGTCCGCCGAGGACGACGTCGACGCAGCGGAGGCCTACGCCGCCCGCACCCCCGACCCAGGCCACCGCGCCGCCCTGCTCAGCGCCACCCGGCTGCTGCGCCGCATCGACCAGGCCGTCGTCGGGTTCGCGACCGACCTCGGCCGCTCCGACGAGGCCACGCAGCCGTAGGCCTGCCCACCAGTACCCAGCCGGCGAACTCACGAATGCGGGCGCGCCTCACCAGATGGTCTGCCCCCGGTTCCGCCGTGTCCAGGACGACCGCGCAGTACACCCTGCCCTCGCGGGTGTGGTGCTCGGTGATGTCGGTGACCGCAACTTGTTCGGCCCGGTCCGGTCGAACTCCCCGCTCCACCAGATCCTTCGAGATCAGCTCCGCCCGACCTCGACGCCACCGGGGCCGGCCGGTCACGCCCTGGATCGCGGCCCGGTTCATCAGCATCTCCACCTCGCGGACGAGATCGGTCAGCCACGCGTGACGGATCTCGCGCGCCGAGGGGCCACGGCTGCGGAACTCGTAGTAACCCGACTCCGAGACGTCCAGGACCCGGGCGGCCATCTGCACCGCCAGCCCTTCGCCGGCCATCACCGCGATCGCTTCGAACCGCCTTTTGCGGGCACCACCTTCCCCAGCAGCTCACTGGCCCGGCGATGGATCGCCAGCTCGGTCTCCAGCTTGGCGACCCGCCGTTTCGCCGCGGTCAGCTCGGCCTTCTCCGTGTTCAACCTCGGTTCCGGCCCCTGTCGACCCGGTCCTGGCGCTGCCACATCTAGACCGACTGCGCGCTGATCCCGAGATCACGCGCCCCGTCCACGACCGGGCGGCCCGCCGCCAACAGTTCCAGAACCTTCCGCCGGAACTCCGGTGGATACCCACGCCTGCCCACGCAGCCCTTCCAGATGGATCAAGTGCTCAAGATTCCACCAACCCGACTCCGGAGAATACGGGACACGGTTCACCCATCACGCTCTGCGAATACCTGCCAGCGGGAGTTCGACGACTCCGGCGAGCACCAAGGCATGACGGCCGCTGGCGTTGAAGCGCGCGGTAGGCCTCACCCCCGACGCTATGTCCGTCAAGCAAGGACGGATTGGGAGGAACCAATGATTGACCTACGTAAGAGCCTGATGGTGGGCGTCGCTGCCTTCGGCATGCTCGCGGCCGGGAGTGCCACGGCGATCGCCGCCCCCTCGATGGCGATCGCCGCACCCTCGGTGCCCTCGGTCGTCCGCTGCGCACCCGGCGATGTGCTTCTCCGAAACGCCTGCCAGGCGCCGCCGCATGCTGGCTGGTGGTGGGACGGCGCGCATGCACGGTGGGCACCCCCGTCTCCACACGCCGGCTGGTCGTGGGACGGCGCGCACGATCGGTGGAACCCGCCCCCCGCGCATCGCTGACCTCCATCAGCTGGTCGACGGAAATACCCCCGGGCTGCCCTGGGGGTATTTCTTCTATGATCTTGCGTGTTTCAGAGTGCGAGTCCGCTGCAATGACACCTGACGCTCGCGCAGGATCTGCCGCAGCCGTTTCCGCCGGATCTAGTGGCTCGTTAACGAGATAACTTCACCACGGTCGGTGTTGGTGGGATCGTGGTGCATGGCCGTGACCGTGGAGGTTCCGCCGCGGGACCGGGAGATCCTGGAGTCGTGGCTGCGGGCCCCGTCG
>NZ_JAODNI010000176.1 GCF_025465255.1 Pseudonocardia sp. | reverse complement strand
CGCGGCGCTCACGGAGGCCGCCGCCCGCCTGGAGCGCCGCGTCCGCGCCCGGGCGCTGCCGCCGCTGCGCGCCCTCGCCGGCGGTCTCGGGCTCGATCCCGCCCTCGTCGATCCCGGGAGCCCGCCGGAGCCCCCACCGGTCCGGTTGCCGCCCCCGCCCGCGCTTCCCGGGTGGCCGCACCTCTTGCTGCGGGCCGGTCCCGGGGCCTGGCGTCCGCTGCTCGCGGCGGCGTTGCCGCTGCTGGGGCTGCCGGTCCTGCCGCTCACCGGGCTCCGGGCGCTGCTGCCGCTGCTCATGGGGTTGTCCGTGGCCGCCGTGGCGGGGACGATCGTGGCGCAGCGCGCCGCGGCGGACCGCACCCGCTGGGGCGGCTGGGTCGCCGAGGCCCTCGAGGGGTTCGGCGCGGCGTACGACACGGTGGTCGGAAGGCGGCTGATCGAGGTGGAACGGCGGGTGGGGACGGCGCTGGACGCGGCCGTCGCCGCGCGCCGGGCCGAGGTCGTCGCGGAGCTGCAGGCTCTGGAGCCGTCCGGTGCGCGTTGACGGAGACCTGCCCGACGAGCCTCTCGGCGAGCTCGTCATCGGCCCGTGGGACCTCGACACGGACGGCGACGGCGTGCCGGACTCGATCCTCGTCGACGACGGCGGGCTGGTCGCCGCGACCGACCTGGACGGCGACGGCCTGGCGGACCAGGTCCTCCGCCTCGACCCGGTGGACCCGGGCGGCCCGCTCCTGACGGGCACGGTCTTCGGCCCGCTGCTCATGGACGCGGCGTTCCCGGACGACGACCACCCGTGGTGGCTGCCCCCGGACCCGCACTGACTGCCGCCCCCACTGACTCCGCGTCCGGACAGGGGCGGCCGGTAGGTTGGCGCGGTGCCAGCCACCGATCCCGCCGTGGACGACACCCTGATCGATCCCGAGTTCCGGGCGCTCCCGCTCGCCGGCCTGGCCGGGGCCGCGCTCAGCCGGGCCCGGCTCCTCGGCGCCGAGTACGCGGACCTGCGCGTCGAGCGGATCGTGTCGCAGACCATCCGGCTCCGGGACGGCTCGGTCACCGGCGTCGAGGACTCCACCGTCACCGGGGTCGCGGTCCGGGTGCTGGTCGACGGCGTGTGGGGGTTCGCCTCGCACGTCGAGCTCACCGCGCAGTCCGCCGTCGCGGTGGCCGAACGGGCCGTCGCCGTCGCCCGGACGCTGCTCCCGGTGGCGCTGGAACGGGTCGAGCGGGCGGACGAGCCCGTCTATCCGGGTTCGGTCTGGGTCTCGGCCTACGACGTCGACCCGTTCACCGTGCCCACCCGGGACAAGGTCGAGTTGCTCACGGATCGGTCCCGGCGCCTCCTCGCGAGCGACGGCGTGGACCACGTCGCGGCCTCGGTGCTGCAGGTGCGCGAGTGCAAGTTCTACGCGGACTCGGCCGGCACCACGACGCTGCAGCAGCGCGTCCGGCTCGAGCCCGGGATCACCGCGACCGCCGTGGACCGGGCGGCGGGCGGCTTCGAGACCATGAGCAGCCTCGCCCCGCCCGTCGGCCGCGGCTGGGAGTACCTCACCGGGGACACCTGGGACTGGGACGCCGAGCTCGCCGAGATGCCGGAGCTCCTCGCCGAGAAGACCAAGGCGCCCAGCGTCGAGGCGGGGGCGTACGACCTGGTCATCGACCCGACCAACCTCTGGCTCACGATCCACGAGTCCGTCGGGCACGCCACGGAGTACGACCGCGCGATCGGCTACGAGGCGGCCTACGCGGGATCGTCGTTCGCGACCCCGGACAAGCTCGGGACGCTGCGCTACGGCTCGGAGCACATGCACGTCACGGGTGACCGGACCGTCCCGCACGGCCTGTCCACGATCGGGTTCGACGACGACGGCGTGCGGACCGGCGAGTGGGACCTCGTCCGCGACGGCGTGTTCGTCGGCTACCAGCTGGACCGCACCTTCGCGCCCCGGCTGGGCCTCGACCGGTCCAACGGCTGCGCGTTCGCGGACTCCCCGCACCACGTCCCGATCCAGCGGATGGCCAACGTGTCCCTGGCGCCGGACCCGGCGAAGGACACGAGCACGGACGAGCTGATCGCCGGCGTCGAACGAGGGATCTACGTCGTCGGGGACAAGTCCTGGTCCATCGACATGCAGCGCTACAACTTCCAGTTCACCGGCCAGCGCTTCTTCCGGATCGAGGACGGGAAGCTCGCCGGGCAGCTGCGCGACGTCGCCTACCAGGCCACGACCACGGACTTCTGGGGCGCGATGGACGCCGTCGGCGGCCCGTCCACGTGGCGCCTCGGTGGCGCGATGAACTGCGGCAAGGCCCAGCCGGGACAGGCCGCGCCGGTGAGCCACGGCTGCCCGTCCGCGCGGTTCCGCGGGATCTCGGTGCTGAACACCCAGGAGGAGGGCAAGTGAGCACCCTGTCCCCACAGGAGATCGTCGAGCGCGTCCTGGCGGCGTCGGCCGGGCTCGCGGGCTGCGCGGTGATCGTCAGCGAGACCGGTGAGGCCGTCCTGCGCTGGGCGAACTCGTCGATGACGACCAACGGACACACGACGTCGCGTCGGGTCACGGTGATCGCGTTCGTCGACGTCGAGGGCGGGACGGCGGCCGGGACGGTCAGTTCCAGCGTCGCCGTCACCGATCAGGGCCGGCTCGAGGACCTGGTGCGCGAGGCGGAGCGCAGCGCCCGGGACGCGGGCCCGGCGGAGGACGCCGCGCCGCTCCCCGAGCCGACCTGCGAGGACGCGGCCTGGGGCGATCCCGCCGCGGAGACCTCGATCGCCGTCTACTCGGACCTGGCGAGCGGCCTCGCCGAGGTGCTGGCCGGGCCGAACCTGCAGTACGGCTTCGCGAGCCATTCGCTCACCACGGCATGGCTGGGCACCTCGGCGGGCGTGCGCCGCCGCTGGGTGCAGCCCACCGGTTCCGTCGAGCTCAACGTCAAGACGCCGGATCTGTCCGGCTCCGCCTGGGCCGGCGCCGCGACGACGGACTTCACGGACGTCGACGTCGTCGCGCTCGCCGCCGAGGCCGCGGACCGGCTGGCCTGGGGCACCCGCAAGGTCACCCTGGAGCCCGGCCGCTACGAGACGCTGATGCCGCCGTCGGCCGTCGCGGACATGCTCGTCTATCTGTCCTGGTCCATGGAGGGGCGAGCCGCGCAGGAGGGCCGCAGCGCGCTCGCCGGGCCGGACGGGCCGCGCATCGGCGAGCAGCTGACGTCGCTCCCGCTGACCCTGAGCAGCGATCCGGACGCACCGGGGATGGAGTACGAGCCGTTCGTCGTCGCCACCGCGTCCGGGGGCGGCACCAGCGTGTTCGACAACGGGGCGCCGACCCGGCGGGTGGACTGGGTGCGCGAGGGCGTGATCAGCGAACTCGTCTACAGCCGTGCCGAGGCCGCGGAGTTCGGGACGGCGTTCACGCCGGCCGGGGACAACCTGATCCTGACCGGCGGCGCCGACACTTCCTTGCCGGAGATGGTCGCGCGCACCGAACGCGGCCTGCTGCTGACGTGTCTCTGGTACATCCGTGAGGTCGACCCCACGACGCTGCTGCTCACCGGCCTGACCCGGGACGGCGTCTACCTGGTGGAACACGGCGAGGTCGTCGCCGAGGTCGACCACAACTTCCGGTTCAACTACTCGCCCCTGGACCTCCTGCGCCGGACGAGCGAGGTGGGCGCCACGGTCCCGACGCTGCCGCGGGAGTGGAAGGACTGGTTCACCCGGACGGCCATGCCGCCGGTCCGGGTGCCGGACTTCCACATGAGCTCGGTGTCCCTCGGGCGGTAGCCCGTCCTGGGAGGGGTGCTGAACATCACCCTCCTAAGCCGGCGGGGGCGGCGGGACCGGGTCGGCGGTCGGGGCGGGGCGGCGGCGCTGCTCGGCCAGCCGCTCGTCGATCCGGTCGGACACCACGGCCTGGCGCCTGCGCTCCCGGATCCGCAGCAGCACCAGCATCGAGACGCCGTAGGCGATCCCGACCACCAGCAACGCCACCCCGAACCGGGTCACCGTGGCCTGCAGGGGCGCCTCGATCGGCACATCGATGGTCGAGAGGAGCGCCAGGACCCCGAGGGTGAGCAGGTGGAACAGCACGCTGAGCAGGACGTTGAGCGAGTGCGCCGTCTCGTTGCTCCGGAACACCTCCTCCAGGAAGGGCTGTCCGCTGCGCAGCAGGACCTGGCCGACCACCACGGTCAACATGACGGCGACGAACAGGTAGATCACGTACTCGGTGGTGCCCATCGACTCTCCTCAGGCGCACGGCCACCGGCCGGTGGCGCAGGCGATTACCCGTTTCGCCCCACTCGTACGCATGCGGTCATCGGATCCAGGGCGGAGACCGGTCGTCACCGGGCCGCCCGCAGGAACTCGAGGACGACGGAGTCGAGCACCGCGATGCTCACGGGCTCGGCCAGGGACCCGGCCCCGAGCTGCTCCCGGACCGTCCAGTCCGGCCGGGCCTGCGCCAGCACGTCGACGAGATCGCGGATGGGCGGCTGCGGCATCGGCCCGACCAGCAGCAACGTCGCCGCGGAGCCCGAGGCGACCTCGGCGAGGGTCAGCCCCGGGTCAGTGATCGCGTCCCATTCGTGGCGCCCGGGCCCGATCGCGTCGACGAACTGGGCGCGGCGCCGTTCCGAGAGGCCCGCCCAGGTGCCCTCGCCGAACCAGTGGTCCGTGACCGACGGCGCCGCCGCGGCGCAGCGCTGCGCGTCGGCGGCCTCCACGACCCGATCCCGGAGCCGGCACACGTCGTCGAACACGTCGTGCCTGCCCGCCCGGGCGAGCAGGCTGAACGGCACCGGCTCCACCAGGACGAGGGCCTCGGCCCGTTCGCCCAGCTCCACCGCCGCGCGCATCGCGACCGCGCCGCCGATGCCGTGCCCGATCAGCGACACCGGGTCGTCCCGCCCCGCGGTGACGGCGTGCACCAGCCGGACCTGGTCCGTCAGGGACTGCCGGCGCGGCGCCGACCAGGGCGGGGTCGCCCCGTGCCCGTGCAGCGCCACCGTCAGGACGTGGTGGTCGTCGGCCAGCTCCTCGACCAGGCCCTCCCACCGCGACAGCCCGGCCAGCGAGCCCGGCAGCAGCACCACCGTCGGGCCCGAGCCCTTCTCCCGGACGTCGACGCGGACCGTTCCCCGGGTCCTCATCACCATTCCGATCCCCCTCGTGGGAGGGGTTCGGCGTCGTGGGGACCGGTGTTAGCCGGTCGCGCCGGTTCCGGACCGGCCGATGATCTGTCGGAGCCGGTCCAGCAGGTCGTCCACGGCGATGCCTCCGGTGAGCGGAGCGCCGGTGAGGGTGCGCAGGTACAGGCCGTCGCCGACGAGCTGGACCAGCCAGGCGAGCACCGGGTCCGGGACCTCCTCGGTGAGCGCGGCGAGCCCGTCCGCGTCGACGCCGGCCACCGCCTCGCGCGCCGCCCCGCCGATCGTGCTGGCGTCCGCGAGACGCAGGGTCGCGAGATAGGTGCGGCTCAGCCCGGCCGGCGACGCGGCACCGGGGACCGAGGTCAGGAGGTAGTACTCGACGGGGCCGTCCGGGCTCTCCCGCATCAGCGCGGCGTCCGCCTTGCTGCGCTCGCGGAGGCGTTCGAACAGACCCTGGGCCAGCGCGTCCTTCGAGGCGAAGTGGTAGAGGAGGCCGCCTTTGGAGACCTCCGCGGCGGCCGCGACGGCGTCCAGCGTCGCGCCCGCGGACCCCTGCTCGATCAGCAGGGTCTCGTAGGCGTCGAGGACCCGATCCCGCGCGCTCGCCACCTGCCGAGTCTAGGGGTCGTGATCGCGGTGAGACGTCTCACCCGGCTCGCGGAAGTTCGCGTGCCCCGGTGACGTTGAGCTACTGTACCGTCTGGACGGTATAGCTCGTCCCGAATTCTCATCCGCACGACGCGCCCGGTGGGCGCCGCTAGGACCCGCGATGACCGCCACCCTCCCCGCCCCCCGCTCGTCGTCTCTCCCCACGACCCCTCGTACCCTCGCCGGCCTGCGGGAATGGCTCGCCCTGGCGGTGCTGTTCCTGCCCACGCTGCTCGTCGCGGTGGACAACACGGTGCTCGGTTTCGCGCTCCCCGCGATCAGCACCGCGCTCGCCCCGGACGCCACGACGCTGCTCTGGATCGTCGACGCCTATCCCCTCGCACTGGCCGGCCTGCTCGTCACGATGGGTACCCTGGGTGACCGGATCGGTCGCCGACGGTTGCTGATGATCGGCGTCACGGGCTTCGGTGCGGTGTCCCTGCTCGCCGCCTTCGCGACGGACGCGGCGCACCTCGTCGTCGCCCGGGCGCTGCTCGGCGTCTTCGGCGCGATGCTCATGCCGTCCGTGCTGGCGATCCTGCGCGGGCTCTTCGTCGACCGCGCGCAGCGGCGGCTGGCGCTCGCGATCTGGGCGACGGGGTTCGCGGCCGGTGCCGCGCTCGGCCCCCTCGTCGGCGGGCTGCTGCTGGAGCACTTCTGGTGGGGCTCGGTGTTCGCGGCGAACGTGCCGGTGATGGTGCTGCTGCTCGTCGCGGTGCCGACGATGCTGCCCGAGTCCCGGATGGCCGTGCCGGAGCGGCTGGACCTGGCCGGCGTCGTGCTCTCGCTGCTGGCCGCGGTGCCGGGCGTGCTGGCGATCAAGCTGGTCGGCGAGCACGGGGTCACCCTCGAGGTCGTCCTCGCGGCCGGCGTCGCCGTGGCCGCGGGCGTCGCGTTCGTCCGCCGCTGCCGCGCCAGGGTCCGCGCGGGCCGCGCGCCGCTGATCGACCTCGACCTCTTCAGCGCCCCGGTGCTGCGGGTGTCGGTGCTGGCCAACGCCACCACGATGTTCGCCTTGACCGGCCTGCTGTTCTTCGCCGCGCAGTACCTGCAGCTGGTCCTCGGCCACTCGCCGATGCAGGCCGGGCTGCTGCTGGTGCCGGGCATGGTCGCGACGATCCTCGCCGGGCTCGGGGCCGCCGCCCTCGCCCGCCGGTTCCCGCTGCGCCTGCTGGTCCCGACCGGCCTGACGACCGCCGCCGCGGGCTACGCGCTGTGCACGATGCTCGGCGCGGGTTCCGGCGAGCTGACGCTGCTGGCGGCGTCCGTGCTGATGGGCGCGGGCGTCGGCCTGTCCGAGACCCTGACGAACGACGCGATCCTCGCCGCCGTCCCGGCGGACCGGGCCGGCGCCGCCTCCGCGGTCTCGGAGACCGGGTACGAGGTGGGCGCGGTCCTGGGCACCGCGGTGCTCGGCAGCGTGCTGAGCGCGGTCTACCGGGCGGGCGTCGAGGTCCCCGCGGGCGCCGACCCCGCCGCGTCCCAGACGCTCGGCGGCGCGGTCGAGGCGGCGGTGACCCTCCCGGCCCCGGCGGGCACTGCCCTCCTCGACTCCGCCCGCGAGGCGTTCGCGACCGGCGTCGACGTCACCGCGGGCGTCGGCACGGCGGTCCTGCTGGCCGTCGCCGTCACCGTGGCGGTCGGCCTGCGGTCCCGTTGATGTTCACGAACGGCACTTTCGCTCATACCTGATGAGCGAGAGTGCCGTTCGTGCATCGACCCGCGTCCTCCAGGAGCCGCGCCGCGTGCTCCCGGACCGCCACCCGCACCTCCTCCGGGCGCAGCACGGTGAACCGCACGCCAGCCCGGCGAGCATCCGGGCCATCCCGTCCGCGTGCTCCGCGCGGGCCCGCAGGAGCGTCCCGTCCGGGTGTGGTTCGAGGGGGCCGAGCGTGCGCGGCAACCGCCGGCGGACGTCGTCGGGCGGCCCGTGCAGCACCACCTCGACGTCCAGGGCATGGGGCACCCCGGCCAGCCCGGCCGCGACGTGCGCGACCGGGTCGAAGCCCTCCGGCCGACGGAAACGGTGCTCGGTGCGGCCCACCGAGGTGATCCGGTCAAGCCGGAAGACGCGGACCTCGCCACGCCGGTCGTCGTGCCCCGTGACGCACCAGCGGCCGTGGTGGAAGACCAGCCCGTAGGGGTCCAGCGCTCGCTCGTCTCCCCGCGTCACGAGCGGTAGCCGACGCGGACCCGCCACCGTCGGTGTGGATTCTGCCCGACAGACAGGGCCGGATCCGTCCTGATTCGCTTCTACCATTCTCCCCATGACGACATATGTGCTGGTCCCCGGGTTCTGGTTGGGCGCGTGGGCATGGGACGAGGTGGGTGCCGAGCTGCGGGCGTCGGGGCACGACGTCGTGGCGGTGGACCTGCTCGGGTCGACGGCCGAGGCGCACGTCGACGAGGTGGTGGCCGCGCTCGGCGGCCGCGAGGGCGTGGTGCTCGCCGGGCACAGCGGCGGCGGTCCGGTCGTCGCCGCCGCGGCCGAGCGGGTCCGGAGCGCCGTGTCCCACCTGGTGTTCGTGGACACCGGACCGCTGCCCGACGGCTTCGCACAGATCGACTTCGCCCCGCCGGAGGGCCAGGAGTGGACCCGGGCGCGGATCGCGCAGAACAACGGCATGAACCCGATGCCCAGCCGCGAGGAGTTCGACGTCCAGGGCACGAGCACGGCCGGCCTGGACGACGCGACGTTCGCCCGGGTCCACGAGCGCTCCCGCCCCGAGCCCGAGGGGGTCGTCACCGGTTCGATCCGCCGCGGCACCCCGGACCCGACGCTGCCCAGGACCGTCGTCGCCTGCAGCTTCACCGCCGCGGACGCCCAGGGCCTGATCGACGCCGGCGTCCCCGGCTTCGCGGAGATGACCGGGCGGGAGTGGTCCTTCACCGAGCTGCCGACCGGCCACTGGCCGATGTTCTCGGAGCCGAAGGCCCTCGCGTCGCTTCTCGCGGGGCTCGCCTGATCCGGGCGAGCGGCACGTCCGCCCGGCGGTCTTCGGGCCGACGTGCCGTTCACGGCACCGAGGGCTGAACTTCGGCGACTCCCCGGCGCGTCGCGGGGCGAACCGCGTACCTCGGTGGCCCGCATGCAGTTGAGTGTCGGGAGGCCGCACCACCGACGTGGTGTGCCGCCCGAGTGGGTGCGAGGAGGGTGACAGCCGTGTCCTACGACGCAGTGAGCGCGTACACGCTCGTGGTGGGTGACGACGAGGAGCCCGCGACGGTCAGCGTGCACACGACCGCGGACGACGCGTGGCGCACCCTCGACGCCTTGATCCGGGAACGGTGCGCGATGCGCCCGCGTCCCCGGCGGGTCGTGGACTCCGACGCGACGACGCGGCTCGCCGACGCCTGGCGGGCCGTCGACCCCGAGTGCCGCTACTGGCAGGTGACGGCGCACCGGCTCCCGCTGATGCTCCCCCAGATCGCGACGATCTCCCCCGGCTACCGTTCCGACAGGTTCCGCCGCGCTTCTGCGTGAATTTCAGGCACCATTCCGTATTTTGAAACCGTAAGCTCGGGCGTCGATTTCACATGTGCGTCATGTGCGGGAACCACGCGGGCCGATCGCGCTTGTGACGTGCCCGGAGTGGTGATCCTTACTGCAGGACAACCTGACGGCATTTCTGGTGGTCAACAGCGCTCTGACCGTTTCTGAATCGATTCCATGATCGGTGCTGTGAGCCGACCGACAGTTTTCCCCTGTGGGGTCCGCGGTACATCGCCGGTAACCTCCGTAGTCACCTTTCCCCGTTACACCCCCCGCTCACGACACGGGCGGGGTGATTGCCGTTTTCCCGGACGGGCGGGGCCGACCGGGCGAGGAGACAGGACGAGAATGACCGCAGCGACCGTTCCAGGGATCGACGACGCCCCCACGACCAACGCGCGCCTGCTGTCATGGGTGCGTGAGGTCGCCGAACTGACCACGCCGGACGCCGTCGTGTGGTGCGACGGGTCCGACGCCGAGTGGGACCGCATGACGACCCGCCTCGTCGAGGCCGGGACGTTCCGGAAGCTGAACGAGGAGAAGAAGCCGAACTCGTTCTGGGCGGTCTCCGATCCCGACGACGTCGCGCGCGTCGAGGAGCGGACGTTCATCTGCAGTGCCACCCCCGAGGGCGCGGGCCCGACCAACAACTGGGTCGACCCCGCCGAGATGCGGGAGACCCTCACCGGCCTGTTCCGCGGCGCCATGAAGGGCCGCACCATGTACGTCATCCCGTTCTGCATGGGTCCGATGGACGGCGACGACTCGAAACTCGGCGTCGAGATCACGGACTCCGAGTACGTCGTGGTGTCGATGAAGATCATGACGCGGATGGGCGCCTCGGTCCTGCCGCTCTTCGACACGGCAGCGGGGGACAGGTTCGTGCCGGCGATCCACACGGTCGGCGCGCCGCTCGAGCCGGGCCAGAAGGACGTGCCCTGGCCCTGCAACGACACCAAGTACATCACCCACTTCCCGGAGACCCGGGAGATCTGGAGCTTCGGCTCCGGCTACGGCGGCAACGCCCTGCTGGGCAAGAAGTGCTACGCGCTGCGCATCGCGTCGAACATCGCGCACGACGAGGGCTGGCTCGCCGAGCACATGCTGATCCTCAAGCTGATCAGCCCGGAGGACAAGGCGTACTACGTCGCCGCCGCGTTCCCCTCGGCCTGCGGCAAGACCAACCTCGCGATGCTGCAGCCGACCATCCCCGGCTGGAAGGCCGAGACCGTCGGTGACGACATCGCGTGGATGCGGTTCGGCGAGGACGGCCGGCTCTACGCGGTCAACCCGGAGTTCGGCTTCTTCGGCGTCGCGCCGGGCACCAACTGGAAGACCAACCCGAACGCGATGCGGACCAACGAGGCCGGCAACGCGATCTTCACCAACGTCGCGCTGACGGACGACGGGGACGTCTGGTGGGAGGGCCTGGAGGGCGACCCCCAGCACCTGATCGACTGGAAGGGCAACGACTGGACGCCCGAGTCCGGCACCGACGCCGCGCACCCGAACTCGCGCTACACCGTGCCGATCGCACAGTGCCCCGTCGTCGCGCCCGAGTGGGAGGACCCCAAGGGCGTGCCGATCTCGGCGATCCTCTTCGGCGGCCGCCGCAAGACGACCGTCCCGCTCGTCACGGAGGCCCGGGACTGGCAGCACGGCACCTTCATGGGCGCCACGATGTCGTCGGAGAAGACCGCCGCGGCCACCGGCGGCCTCGGCCAGGTCCGTCGTGACCCGATGGCGATGCTGCCGTTCCTCGGCTACAACGTCGGCGAGTACTTCCAGCACTGGCTGGACACCGGCAAGGGCGCGGACGCGAACAAGCTGCCGCGGATCTTCTACGTCAACTGGTTCCGCCGCGGCGAGGACGGCCGCTTCCTGTGGCCCGGGTTCGGCGAGAACTCGCGCGTCCTGAAGTGGATCATTGAGCGGATCGAGGGCAAGGCCGCCGCGGTCGAGACCCCGGTCGGTTTCGTCCCGACGCCGGACCAGATGGACCTCGACGGCGTGGACGCCACCGAGGAGGACGTCGCCGCGGCCCTGGCGGTGGACGTCGAGGAGTGGAAGGCGGAGATCCCGCTGATCGAGGAGTGGTTCGAGAAGGTCGGTGACAACCTGCCCACCTCGATGCGGGACGAGCTGGAGAACCTGAAGCAGCGCCTCGGCGCCTGATCCCTCCCGAGCACGGCGGACGGCCCGTCGCGAGCCTCGCTCGCGGCGGGCCCGTCCCGCGTCGTGGGCCCTGGCAGCCTCCCCGCTCCCGGCCTGTCGCTCACTGAGAGTGATGCCTACGCGGGGACGGGCCGCCGACCTGCGCCGGAGCCCCGCTCCGAACGGCCGGCCCGGTACGACGAACGTGCGTGTAGTGCCTCGCCGACGTCGAAAGGGTGAGAAAGATCCCCGGACGGGCACCCGACGGCCGCATAGGGTCACCTCTGAGCGCCATCGGCTTGTGGAGGTACCCGAACGAGGTGGAACGTTATGACGTGACGGGCGAAATACAACCCGTGACCGTCGCGCGGGCGGGGGCAGTGGGAGGTGACCGGGATGCTCGATGTCGGACTGTCGAGTGAGCTGGACGACGCGGGCCTGGGGACGTTCGTGAACCGGATCGCCGAGTCCGGGACGGACGACGCCACCGTCGCCGCCCGCGAGGAGATCACGGCCCGGATCGGCGCCGGCGACGCACCCGCCGGGCTACGCCGGCTCGCCGAGGCGCTGGCCGCGTCGGTCGGGGCGCTGCCGGAGCAGCGCCGGCCGAGCGAGGATCCGGTGTCCGTCGTCTCCGCCGTGCGCGCCGAGTCCCTGGTGGTCCTCGAGGACTTCACGCCCGCCGAGGTGGCCGCGGCCGTCGGGACGCTCGTCGAGGACGGGTTCCGGGTCGCCGTCGCCGCCACGGACGCCGCCCGCCTGGAGGGGGTGCGCGCTGGCGGCCCCCTCGTCGAGGACCTGCCCGCGCAGACCCCCGCCGAGCAGCGCCGGCTCCGCCGCCTGCTCGTCACCTCCACCCCCGAGCGCCGGGCCCGCGTGGGGCAGCAGCTGCCCCCGGTGGACGCGATGCCGACGTTCGACGTGGTCGAGGAGCTGTGCCGCCGCGCCGCGCACCGCGCGTCGGACCCCGACGGCAGCGCGATGGTCCACGGCCTGCTCGAGGAGCTGGACCCGGAGCGGCTCGACGCGGTCACGGCGGTCGCGCGTTGCGCGGGCCGCACGCTCGGCGCGCTCGCGCCCGGGCGCGCCTGGGAGCGGGACGTGCTCTCGCAGCTCGTGCACAACCGGCACCGGCAGGAGTTCGACGCGCTGGTCGCGGACACCGCGCAGGCCACGGTCGCGGCCGAGCGGACCCTGCACACCCCGCGGGTCGGCGTCGTCGGCCCGCTGCCCCGGGACGCGGCCGACCTGCTGCACCGCTACCTGGACTTCCTGCACAGCGGCGGCCGCAGCCGCAACCTCTTCCGCGCCGGCGTGCAGCGGGACGTGGCGCCCGTGCTGCGGCGGCTCCGCGTCGACGGGGTGGAGCCCATCGAGGCCGAGCACGTGCTGCTCGCCCTGGAGCACCTCGAGCTGGCCGAGCGGCTGACCCGGATCGACGCGGGCTGCCGTGTGCTGGACATCCCCGCGCCGCGCGACGCCGAGGAGCTCGCACAGCTCGCGGACGGTCTGACCCGCGTCGCCGCGGCCGCCCGCTCCGTCGCCGCGTTGCGGCACGACGTGCTCTTCCTGCACCCGTCGTCGCCGCTCTCGGTCCCCGACCTGCAGACCGCCGAGCGGGTGGCCGGCGCGATCGTGGACTACGGGCAGCACGGGTCGGCCGCGCAGGCCGCCGCCCGGCTGGACGACGCGGCGCGGACGCTGACGGAGTCCCTGCCCGGCGGGAGCGTCCCGGTCGAGCTGCGGGACGTCGTCGAGGCGCTGCGGACGCGGGACGCGCAGGCCTACGCCGAGGCACTGGGCCGGCTCGCCGCGGCCCGCCGCGAGATCGCGGACGAGAGCGAGGCCGTCGAGCTGCTCGGCGGGTTGCGGGAGACGAGCCCGGGTCTGGCGGACGCCTGGGAGCGGGCCGCGGTCGCCGGCGCCGCCGGGTTCGGGTTCGTCTGGCCGGTACCGCTGGAGGAGCTGATCACCGCGCTGCCTGGTACGGACGTCCTGGACGTCGTGATCCTGCTCGACGGCGCCGAGCTCGGGGTGAACCGGCTGCTGGTCACGGGCGCGGCACCGCGCCTGGTGGCCGTCGCGTCCGGGGCTCGCCGGTCCGGGACGAACACGCTGCTCGGCGTGCTCGCGCAGGCGGGTGCGCCGGCCGTCCGGGGACGGTCCCCGGCGCTGGGGTCCGGGCGCGTGGTGCACCTGCCGCAGGCGCGGCGCGCCCCGCAGGGGGCCGGGGTCGAGACGGCCGGGAAACGACAGGCCTAGGGCCCGGTGGAACGCAGCGCGGACTCGATCCGCTCCAGCAGCGTGATGGGGTCGTCCCCGGAGGGTTCCTGGCGCTCCCACCGGGGGCCGCCCTCGGGGCCGGCGATGTAGAGGGTCCAGCGGCCGGGCTTCGGGTCGTCGGCCCGCAGCTGCGCCAGGGGCGTCGACGTCCAGGCCGCGCCCAGCTCGGGGATCGCCGGCGGGCGCCGGTCCAGGATCGTCAGATGGTCGCCGGCCGTCGTGTAACCGATGCGGCGCTCGTCCTTGGTGCTGTCCGGGACCTGCCCCGTGCACCACTCGGCGACGCGGGCACGGATGTCCTCGGGGATCGCCATGCCCGCAGATCATGCAGGTCCGCCGGGCCCCGCGAAAGGGTCTGGCGGAGCCGGTATCGGACGGTAACGTCGCGGGAATGACTGATCAGTCGGTGAGCCGATTCGGGCATGTCGAGCTGGGGGACATGCCGGAGGACCTGCGGAACAGGATCGGTGCGATCGCCGAGAAGTCCGGGTTCGTCCCCAACGTCTTCCGCGCGCTCGCCCGCCGCCCGCGCGAGCTGCGCGCATTCCTGGACTACCACGACGCGCTGATGGACTCGGACGACGGACTGAGCAAGGCGGAGCGCGAGCTGGTCGTCGTCGCGACGTCGGGGGCGAACCACTGCACGTACTGCGTCGTCGCCCACGGGGCGATCCTGCGGGTCCGGACGAAGGACGCCGAGATCGCGGACAGGGTCGCGACGAACCCCTACGCCGTGGAGCTCAGCCCCCGCGAGCGCGCGATCGTGGACCTCGCCCTGATGATCGCGACGGACTCCGCCTCCCTCACCGAGGCCGAGCTGGACGACGCCCGGGTCGCGGGCCTGTCCGAGGACGAGATCTGGGACGTCGGCGCGATCACCGCGCTCTTCGCCCTCTCGAACCGGATGGCCCACCTGACGGCCCTGCGCCCCAACCCGGAGTTCTTCCTGATGGGCCGCCCTCCCCGCTGACGCCCACCCGCCACCCCTCGAGATCACCCCGCGAGTCGGCGGTTTCGGGTCCCCGAGTCGCGGATTCCGGGCGTCCGGCCTACTCGCAGCCGACCCCGTCCTTGTCCGCGTCCAGCCGGTAGATGTCGTTGCCGGTCACCCGCACCGGCCCAGTCACGTACGACGGGCCGTTGCCGGATCCGCCCTGGCAGTCGACGTCGGAGTCGATCGGCACGCAGCCGCTGTAGTTCGGGTCGCAGCCGGACGAGCGCGCGGGCTTGGCGGTGGTCGTGACGGCCCGGCGGGGCGCTGGGGCGGCCGCGGCGACGACCGGTTCGGGCGCGACGACCGTGGTCCGCGGGCTGCGGGTCGTCATGCGCGGGGTGGTCGTGGTGGTCCGCGGGCGCGTCGTCGTCGGGGCCGCGGCCGCCGGTTCCGTGACGGGCGCGATCGTCATGGTCGGGGCGGGCGCTGCGGTCACCGTGATCGTGACGGGGGCGGCGGCGAGCGTGGGGGTCTCGGATGCGCAGCCCGCGGCGAGCAGGCCGAAGAGACCGAGGGCGGAGAGCGCGACGGTGCGCGACGTGCGGTTCACGTCCCTTCATCGGGCCGTGGTTGCAGCGCGCAACAAGTCGCGGTGGGAGATCATCAAATGTGACGAGAGGCGTCGTTCGTCCGGTCTGCGCGCGGGACGACCCGACCCGGCCACGATGCTGCCCCGAGCCGAACGCCTTCCGGCCTGATCCCGAGCAGGGCCTCAGAGCCCGACGCACGCGGGCGCCGGCCGCGACTCGCGAGGCTCCACATCGCGACTCGCGCGGTCGCGGGGCGCGCCTCGCGGGGGCTGCGGCCCGGCTGGTGGAACGTCAGAGAACCTTGGACAGGAAGGCCTTGGTGCGCTCCTCCCGGGGGTTGGCCAGGACCTCGCGCGGGGCGCCGGACTCGACGATCCGGCCGTCGTCCATGAAGACCAGGGAGTCCCCGACCTCCCGGGCGAAGCCCATCTCGTGCGTCACCACGACCATGGTCATGCCGTCCCTCGCGAGCCCGCGCATGACGTCCAGGACCTCGCCGACGAGCTCCGGGTCCAGCGCCGAGGTGGGCTCGTCGAACAGCATGAGCCGCGGGGACATGGCGAGCGCGCGGGCGATCGCCACACGCTGCTGCTGCCCGCCGGACAGCTGAGCCGGATAGTTCCCCATCCGGTCCCCGAGACCCACCCGGTCCAGCAGCTCCTCGGCCTGCTTCCGCGCGGCACCGCGAGGCGAACGCCGCACCACGAGCGGCGCCTCCATGACGTTCTCCAGCGCCGTCTTGTGCGGGAACAGGTTGAAGCGCTGGAACACCATCCCGATGTCCCGGCGCTGCTGCGCGATCTCGGACTCCCGCATCTCGTGCAGCTTCCCGCCGGCCTCGCGGTAGCCGATGAGGTGCCCGTCGACGCGCAGCCGCCCGGAGTCGATGCGTTCCAGGTGGTTGATGCAGCGCAGCATCGTGGACTTGCCGGAGCCCGACGGCCCGACCACGCACGCGACCTCGCCCGGCTGCACCACGAAGTCCACGCCCTGGAGCACCTTCGTGGCACCGAAGCTCTTGTGGATGCCGATGCCCTCGACCATCGGGGTCATGCCGTGCGCTCCTCGTTGCGGGTCGATCGATTGGTGCGGGGGAACAACCGGGGCCCGGCGGGCCCGGTCTGCAGACCGCGTCCGAAGCGCCGCTCCACGAACCCCTGGCCGATCGACAGCACCGACGTCAGTGCCAGGTACCAGGCCGCGGCGACGATGAGCAGCGGGATCGTCTGGAAGTTCACCGAGTAGATCCGCTGGACCGAGGTGAGCAGCTCGAAGTACCCGATGACGACGACGAGCGAGGTCGTCTTCAGCATCGAGATCGTCTCGTTCCCGGTCGGCGGGATGATCACCCGCATCGCCTGCGGGAGCACGATCCGGCGCAGCGTCTGCGCCCGGGACATCCCCAGCGCGCCGGCCGCCTCGGTCTGCCCGTGGTCGACGGACTGGATGCCGCCGCGCACGATCTCGGCCATGTAGGCGGCCTCGTTGAGGCCGAGGCCGAGCAGGCAGGCCGCGAACTGGTTGATCAGCTGGTTCGTGTCGAAGGAGATCCACTCCGGACCGAACGGGATCCCCAGCGCGAGGCGCGGGTAGAGCGCGGAGAGGAAGTTCCAGAACAGCAGCTGGGCGATCAGCGGGGTCCCGCGGAACACCCAGATGTAGAGCGCGGCCACCGAGGACAGGATCGGGTTGGGCGAGAGGCGCATGACGGCGAGCAGGATCCCGCCGACGATGCCGATCACCATCGAGATCACCGTGAGTACGAGCGTGTTCCCGAGCCCGTTGAGCACCGGCCCGGAGAACAGGTAGCTGCCGACGACGTTCCAGCGGAAGTTGTCGTTCGTCAGGACGGTGTGCACGAACATGGCGGCGAGCACCGCCAGCAGGGCGACCGCCACCCACCGCCCCGGGTGCCGGACCGGGACCGCGTCGAGGGGCTCCGACGAGCGGACGTCCCGGTCCGTCGAGGAGGTCGTCACGACGTCAGCTCGAGATCTCGGACGTGGGGATCGCGCCGTTCGCCACGTTCCACTTGTCCAGGATCGCCTTGTAGGTGCCGTCCGTGATCAGGGCCTGGATCGCGCCCTGCACCGCCTTCGGGTACTCCCCCTGGGCCTTCTTGAGCACGACGCCGTAGGGCGCGGTGGCGTACGGCTCGCCGACGACCTCGACCGCGCCCTGCGTGGTGGTCACCGCGTACGCCGCGACCGGGGAGTCCGCGAGCATGGCGACGATCCGGTTCGAGGTCAGCGCCAGCGTGACGTCGGTCTGCGCCTGCAGCTCGGTGACCTGGATCGCCGGCTTGCCCGTGTCCGTGCAGGCCTTGGTGCGCGCCGCGATGTCCTCGACCTGCACCGTGCCCGCCTGGACGCCGACGGCCTTGCCGCACAGGTTGTCCAGCGTGATTCCGTCCGGGTTGCCGGCCTTGACCGCCAGGCTGGTGCCGGCGATGTAGTAGCTCACCATGTCGACGGTCTGCACGCGCTCCGGGTTGATCGTGAACGAGGAGATGCCGGCGTCGTACTTCCCGCCCTCGATGCCGGGGATGATCCCGGAGAACGCGGAGTTCTGGAACTCCGGCGTCAGGCCGAGCTTCTGCGCGACGGCCGTGCCCAGGTCCACGTCCATCCCGATGATCGTGGTGCCGTCCGGGGCCGTGAACTCGTTGGGCGCGTACGAGGCGTCCGTGCCGAAGACGAGCTTGCCGTCGGCGGCCACGGACTGCGGGACCATCGCGGCGAGCGCGTCGTCCTTGGCGGCCGCCGGGATCGCGGCGGCGCTGGTCCGGGCGGCACCGCCGGTACCCCCGCCGCTGCCGTCACCCCCCGCGCCGCAGCCGGCGAGCAGGGCGGCCAGCGCCGCCGCGGCGACGGCGGCGGGGATGGTGGTGCGGGTTCGGGCGGGCACTGCGGACCTCCGTCGATGGGGAGCGGGTCACCCGGTCGGGGCTACCCACGAGTTGGTCGATCTGGCGGGATCGTGCCACCTCCGTGTCCCGGGGACACCTTCCCGTCGGCCGCCGTTACCGGACGGTGGCCGCGGGGACATCTGTGGGACATGCGGTTGGCAGGACCGGCCCGAGGGTAAGCGGAACCGGACGGAGCGCCCACGCGTTCCTCTCACGACACACCCCGAACCCTCGGAGGACGGCATGGCCATGATGAGGAAGTTGACCGCGCTGGCGGGTGCGGCCGAGGCCGCCCGCCGCTATGCGAAGAAGAACCCGGACAAGGCCGGGAAGATCCTGGACCAGGCGGCCCAGTTCGTCGACAAGCAGACGAAGGGCAAGTACTCGGGCCAGATCTCGAGCGCCGCACGCAAGGTCAAGGACGTCGCGGGCGTCCCGCAGCCGCGTCCGGGCTACGGCGCTCCCGGCACCACCACCGCGTACGACGCGCCCGACACCGGGTCCATCCCCGGCAGCGGCAACAGCGCGGCCGGCAACCCGGCGAAGGACACCCCGCCGACGTCGCCGTACCGGCCGAGCTGACCGAGCACGCACCACGGGCCCGGGTCACCTGACGGTGGCCCGGGCCCTGTCGTGTGCGGTCCACACGTCCGGTGGTTCCGAGCATCGGACGTCCTCACACCCTGTTGCCGCGCCCACGGATGCGGAACCGATCATGTTGCCGCGCACGCTCCCCGGTGGCCGCGAGCCGTGCCAGGATCGGTCCCACCAGGACGTCCGGCGCCGGACGACCCGCCCACCCGCGGGGCCGCCCGTCGCCACAGGTCCGCGCGCCGCCACCAGCGGCCGCGGGCCGCGAGGCAACAGGAGGCACCGTGTCCGATCCGCAGGCCTGGATCCCGGGCGATCCCCGTTCCCGTCCCACCAGGGAGAACATCCTCTCCGGGCTCAGGGGGACGGACTCCGGTGGCGCCGACCTCGTGCAGATGCTGACGCCCGAGGGCGTCCGCGTGCGCGACGAGCGCTTCGAGCCGTACGCGGCCGACGTCGACGTCGCCGCACTGAAGGACCTCTACCGGGACATGGTCCTGGTCCGGCGCGCGGACCGGGAGGGCAACGCGCTGCAGCGCCAGGGCCAGCTCGGGATCTGGGTGCCGCTGCTCGGCCAGGAGGCCGCGCAGATCGGCGCCGGCCGCGCGCTCGCGCCGCAGGACATGGCGTTCCCCAGCTACCGCGAGCACGGCGTCGCGTGGTGCCGGGGCATCGACCCGACGGACCTGCTCGGCATCTTCCGCGGCACCGACAACGGCTCGTGGGACCCGATCGAGACCCGCTCCCACCTCTACACCATCGTCACCGGCAACCAGTGCCTCACCGCGACCGGCTACGCCATGGGCCAGCTGTTCGACAGCCGGGTCGGCGGGTCCCCGGGCGACACCGGGACGAACGAGGCCACGATGTGCTTCTTCGGCGACGGCGCCACCAGCCAGGGCGACGTCCACGAGGGCTTCGTCTGGGCCGCCGCCTACGACGCGCCGGTCGTCTTCTACTGCCAGAACAACCAGTGGGCCATCTCGGTGCCGCTGGAGAAGCAGACCCGGGTGCCCCTCTACCAGCGCGCCCGCGGCTACGGCTTCCCCGGCATCCGGGTCGACGGCAACGACGTCCTGGCCTGCCTCGCCGTCTCCCGCTGGGCGCTCGAGGAGTGCCGCAGCGGCAACGGCCCGGTGCTGATCGAGGCCTTCACCTACCGGATGGACTCCCACACCACCTCCGACGACGCGACCCGCTACCGCCTCGCGGACGAGGTGGAGCTGTGGAAGCTCAAGGACCCGATCGAGCGGGTCCGGGTGAACCTGGTGCGCGAGCACGGCGTGGAGCCCGAGTTCTTCGCCGACGTCGACGCCGAGGCGGACGCGCTGGCGGAACGGCTGCGGGCCTTCTGCCTGGCGATGCCGGACCCGCCGCCGGACCGGATCTTCTCCGAGGTCTACGCGGACCCGTCGCCCCAGGTAGAGGCCCAGAAGGCCGAGTACCTGGCGTACCACGCGTCCTTCGAGGGTGGTGAGTGAGATGCCGCAGATGACGATCGCGAAGGCCCTCGGCGACGGCCTGCGCGCCGCGATGGAACGGGACCCGAAGGTCCTGGTCATGGGCGAGGACGTCGGCAAGCTGGGCGGCGTCTTCCGGGTGACCGACGGCCTGCAGAAGGACTTCGGCGAGCAGCGTGTCCTGGACACCCCGCTCTCCGAGAGCGGCATCATCGGCACCGCCGTGGGGCTCGCGATCCGCGGCTACCGCCCGGTCTGCGAGATCCAGTTCGACGGCTTCGTGTTCCCCGGCTACGACCAGATCGTCTCCCAGCTGGCGAAGGTCCGCTTCCGCTCGCAGGGCAAGGTCCCGATGCCGGTGGTCGTGCGGATCCCGTTCGGCGGCGGGATCGGCGCCGTGGAGCACCACAGTGAGTCCCCGGAGTCCCTGTTCGCCCACGTCGCGGGCCTGAAGGTGGTCGCCTGCTCGAACGCGGAGGACGCCTACTGGATGATCCAGCAGGCCGTCGAGACGGACGACCCGGTGATTTTCTTCGAGCCCAAGCGGCGCTACTGGGAGAAGTCCGAGGTCGACACCGCGCAGGCTCCGGCGCCACTGCTCGCGTCCCGGGTGCTGCGGCCGGGGCGGCAGGTGACCGTGGCCTGCTACGGCCCGCTCGTGAAGACCTGCCTGGAGGCGGCCACCGCCGCGGAGGCGGACGGCCTGGACCTCGAGGTGATCGACCTGCGGGCCCTGTCCCCGCTGGACCTCGGCCCGGTGTTCGAGTCCGTGCGGCGCACCGGGCACCTCGTCGTCGTGTCCGAGGCGCCGTCCGAGTCCTCGGTGACCTCGGAGATCGCGGCGCGCGTGCAGCAGGAGTGCTTCTACTCGCTGGAGGCGCCGGTACTGCGGGTGACCGGGTTCGACACCCCGTACCCGCCGTCCGCGTGCGAGGAGGACTTCCTCCCCGACCTCGACCGGGTGCTCGACGCCGTCGACCGTTCGCTGGCCTGGTGATCGGCGTGCGACAGGAGTTCAGGCTGCCGGACGTCGGCGAGGGCCTCACGGAGGCCGAGATCGTCGGCTGGCAGGTCGCGGCCGGGGACACGGTCACGGTCAACCAGGTGCTGGTGGAGATCGAGACGGCCAAGGCGGTCGTCGAGCTGCCCTCGCCGTTCGCGGGGACGGTCGGCGAGCTGCTGGCCGAACCCGGCGCGACGGTGCAGGTGGGGACGCCGATCATCGCGATCGAGACGGCGGGTGGCCCGGCTCCCGGTGACGAGGCCGACGCCGGGGCGAAGATCGGCGAGGCGGGCAAGGACGGACGGATCGCGACGCTCGTCGGGTACGGGCCGCGGCAGGGCACGGCCCGGCGCCGTCCGCGCCGCGGCGGTGGGGCCGCCCCGCGCTCGCCGTCCGCGCCGCCGGCTCCTCCCGCACCGCCCGGGGAGCCCGCCGCTGCTCGCGAGACGACCGCGCCCAACGGATCCGCGCACCCGAACGGTGAGCGGGTCCCACTGGCCACGCCGCCCGTCCGCAAGCTCGCCAAGGACCTCGGCGTCGACCTCCGCTCGCTCGCCGGTTCCGGCGCGACCGGTGCGATCACGCGGGACGACGTCCGGGCGGCCGCGAGCGCACCGGCCGAACAGGCGGTTCCGGCCGGCGGCACCACGGCGGGCGCTCCGGCCCCGGGCAGGGGCGGCAGCAGGCGTGAACCGATCCGGAGCGTCCGGAAGGCGACCGCCGCGGCCATGGTGTCCAGCGCCTTCACCGCCCCGCACGTCACGGAGTTCCTGGCCGTGGACGTGACCGCGACGATGGCGCTGCGGGACCGGCTTCGCGGCACCCGTGCGTACGCCGAGGTGAAGCTGACCCCGCTCGCGTTCGTCGCGAAGGCGGTCTGCCTCGCGGCCCGGCGCACCCCGGAGGTCAACGCGAGCTGGGACGAGGCGGCGGGCGAGATCGTCTACTACGACCACGTCCAGCTCGGGATCGCCGCCGCGACCCCGCGCGGGCTGATCGTGCCCAAGATCCGGGACGCGGACACGCTCGACCTCGCGGGCCTCGCCGGCGCGCTCGGCGAGCTCACCGCCACCGCCCGGTCGGGGAAGACGCCGCCGGCGGACCTCGCGAACGGCACGTTCACGATCACGAACGTGGGCGTGTTCGGGGTGGACACGGGCACGCCGATCCTCAACCCGGGCGAGGCGGCGATCCTGGCCCTCGGCGCGATCAAACCGGCGCCGTGGGTCGTAGACGGGGAGCTCGCGGTCCGGACGGTCTGCCAGCTCGCGCTCTCCTTCGACCATCGCCTGGTCGACGGCGAGCAGGGCTCGCGCTTCCTCGCCGACGTCGGGGCGCTGCTGGAGGATCCGGGTCTGGCCCTGACCTGGTAGGGGCTCACAGCAAACAATCAGGTGAAACGGGAGCACGGACGGCAGCTCCGACGTTCTACGGGTATGCCGTTCGTGCTGCTGTACCTCGTCGTCGAGATCGCGGCCTTCATCGCGCTGGGTTCGTGGATCGGGTTCGCCGCCACGCTGCTCGTCGTGCTGGCGAGCTCCGTGGTCGGACTCCTGCTCGCCCGCCGCGAGGGGCTGCGCGCCGCGCAGGCCTTCGCCGAGGCCGCGCGCAGCCCTAAGGTCGCGCACTCCGAGATGACGGACGGCATGCTCGTCGCCGCCGGCGGCGTGCTGTTGTTCGTCCCCGGCCTGGTCACGGACATGCTCGGGCTGCTGCTCGTGCTGCCGCCCACCCGGGCGCTGGTGCGCAGGCGGATCGTGGCCTCCGCCGAGCGCCGCAGCCCGGGCCTGCGCACCGCGCGCATCCGGAGCGAGGGCCCGATCGTCGACGCGGAGGTCGTCGGCGGACCCACCTACGACGGCGGCCCCCGCCGCGGGCCGGACGCGGCCGGCCCGATGGTCATCGAGGGCACGATCGCCGACTGACCTACCGGTCGGTCGAGACCACGAACGCGATCGGCACCGGCCCCTGCTGGTGGCTCAGCACGGTGGCGGCACCACCGGTCAGCAGGAGCGCCACCGCGCCGCCCAGGAGCGCGCGTCGACCGGCACGGACGCCCGTCCGCGCGTGGTGGCCGGGCCGCATCCGCAGTTCCTGCCGCGTCTGCTTCGTCATGCTGTGCCGTCCGGATCCCACGGATCCTCCCCGTCGAGTAGGCGCACACACGATTACTCCGAACGAGTGTGTTGCCTGACGGGCCACTGCACCAGCCGAGATGGAGGAATCACCCTGTAGAGCGTGCTCGACGGCGGTGTCGGGGTGTGTCCTGCCCCCTTACGGGTGAAGAGCCCTCAAGTCTCCAGCACCCAGGCGGTCGTGCACCGGGCGGTCACGCGGACGGGCTCCGGCTCCAGTTCGAGGTCGTGGACGTCGACGTCCGGGCCGCCCTCGGCGGCGGCCGCCCGCATCGCCATCATCGGCACCCCGCGCCCGTCGGACTCGCTGAGCCGGCGCAGTGCGCCCAGCCGGCCGCCGAGCGCGGCCGCGTAGCCCTCCGCCCGGCGCCGGGCGTCCCGCACGGCCTCGCGCTGCGCCGCGGCCAGGGCGGCGTCCGAGTCCTCGAGGATCCAGGCCGGCCCCGAGAAGCTCGCGGGCTCGGCGGCCAGCAGGGACCCGAGTACGGACTCCAGCCGGTCGAGGTCGGTGACCCGCAGCGTCAGGTGCTCCTCGGCCCGGCAGGTGCCGGTCCGGGAGCCGCGCCGCCACTCGTCGTGCACCCACAACCGCCGGTGGGTGACGGCCACCGCGGGCGAGTCCAGGGCCGGCTGTGCCGCGGCGACGAGCTTCCCGAGCGCGGTGACGGCGGCGGCGCGGGTGCGCCCCTTCGCCGAGAAGCCCAGCTCGAACTCCGCCCGGTCCGCGATCTCCTCGTGGTGCCCGGTGCCCTCGGTGACGATCTCGGGTATGTCGGTCATGTCCGAAGCCAAACAGATCGGGCCGTCTCGGCCCATCTCGTGCCGGCGCTAGACGTCCGTAGAGGAGGCGATCGCTACCGTGTGTCCCGTGGCCGCCCTTCTCCCGCGCCTGCGCCGGCTGGTGCGGCAGGGCCCCTCCGACGCGCCGGGTCCCGTCGTGGACCTGCTCGGCCGGGTCGGGCTCGCCGGGTACGGGATCGTGCACCTCCTCGTCGGGTGGCTGGCAGTGCAGATCGCGCTCGGCACGCCCATCGGCAACGCGGACGTCCAGGGCGCCGTCGCGTCCGTCGCCTCGACCCGGTTCGGGGAGGTGGCGCTCGTCGTCGCCGTCGTGTGCCTGGTGGCGTTCGCGCTCTGGCAGCTGACGGCCGCGGTGCTCGGCTTCCGCTGGGTGTCCGGCGGCGAACGGGTGCGCAAGCGCGTCGGTGCGGTGTCGAAGGCGATCGCGATGCTCGGCCTGGCGGCCGCGGCCGTCGCGTTCCTCGGCGGCGGTCGGCGCTCCGGGAACGCGGGCGCCCGGGCGGCCACCGCGGACCTGCTCGCCCTTCCGGCCGGCCGGCTGCTGGTGGCCGGCGCGGCGGTCGTCGTGCTGGTGATCGCGGTGGCGATGACCTACACGGGCGTGCGCCGGACCTTCATGGACGACCTCGACGTCCGCCACCTGCCGGAGGGCGTGCGGCACGGCATCGAGATCCTCGGGGCGATCGGGCACGTCGCCCGGGCGCTGGCGCTCGGCGTGGTCGGGGTGCTGCTCGGGACCGCCGCGCTGGCCTCGGACGCCGCCCGCGCCGGCGGGCTGGACGCGGCGCTGCGCCTGCTCGCGACCACTCCCCTGGGCGTGTCCGTGCTGATCGTGGTGGCACTGGGGTTCGCGGCGTTCGGGCTGTTCTGCATCGCGGACGCGCTCACGCGCAGGGCGTGATCGGGCCGGCTCGACGCGCGCCGTTCGGCCAGACGCGCATCGTCGACCGCGCGCGTCGCACCAGACCGCGCGCGTGGTCGGCGGATGTCCGTCCGAAGTCCTCCTCGCGCGGGCGACACGCCGATCGGGCCCGATAGCAAAATCTAGGGTTCCGCCAAGACGGCCGGATACCGTCCGATCCCATGGATCCGGTGCGCAATCCGTTCGCTCCCGGCGCTGGTCAGCGGCCGCCCGAGCTCGCCGGCCGGGACAAGGAGATCGACGCGTTCGAGATCGTGCTCGAGCGTGTCGCGCGCGGGCGCCCGGAACGCAGCCTGGTGCTCACCGGGCTGCGCGGCGTCGGCAAGACCGTGTTGCTCGGCGAGCTGCGCTCGATGGCGCTGCGCGCCGGCTGGGGCGCCGGGAAGATCGAGGCCCGGCCGGACGCGGACCTGCGCCGCCCGCTCGCGGCCGCGCTGCACCGCGCGATCCGGGACCTCGCCGTCCAGCATCCCCGGCAGGAACGCGTCGACGAGGTGCTCGGCGTGCTCAAGGCGTTCGCGCTGCGGGCGTCGCCGTCGGAGGCCAAGCTGCGGGACCGCTGGCAGCCCGGCATCGACGTCCCGGTGAAGAACGGGCGCGCGGACTCGGGGGACATCGAGATCGACCTCGTCGAGCTGTTCACCGAGGTCGCCGAGCTGGCGAGCGAGGTCTCCACCGGCATCGCGATCCTCATCGACGAGATGCAGGACCTGCGGCCGGACGACGTGTCCGCCCTCTGCGCCGCCTGTCACGAGCTCTCGCAGTCCCGGGCGCCCCTCGTGGTCGTCGGGGCCGGGCTGCCGCACCTGCCCGCGGTGCTCTCGGCGTCGAAGTCGTACTCGGAGCGGCTGTTCAAGTACAGCCGGATCGGCCAGCTGGACCGGGCGGACGCGGACTTCGCGCTGCTCGCGCCCGCGGAGCGCGAGGAGGCCGGGTTCGACGGCGAGGCGCTCGACGACCTCTACCAGCGCTCCGGCGGCTACCCCTACTTCGTCCAGGCGTACGGCAAAGCGGCCTGGGACGCCGCGCCGACGAGCCCCATCGGCGTCACGGACGTCGCGGTGGCGGCGCCGGAGGCCGAGGCGGAGCTGGCCGTCGGATTCTTCGGGTCCCGCTTCGAGCGGGCGACCCCCGCGGAGCGCGAGTACCTGCGGGCGATGGCCGAGCTGGCGGAGGGGACGGACGAGCCCGTCGTCACCTCGGGCATCGCGGACCACCTTGCGCGGAAGCCGTCGTCGCTCTCCCCGGCGCGGGACAGCCTGTTGAAGAAGGGCCTGGTGTTCTCCGCGCAACGGGGCCAGATCGCCTTCACCGTTCCGCATTTCGGCCGCTACCTGCTGGCGCACACGTAAGCAGGGGCGTTAGGCCGAAAGGGTGAAGTCGGGGAATCGCGGCCCGAGAGGTAACACGGGGGGCCGGGGTACCGATTCCCAGTACAGCCCCGTGGCGCTGTCGGACCCCCGACCTGGCAGCTCCACGGGGCATTCTCGTGTCCGGGGCCGCTCCGGGAGCGCGGCGGAGGGCACCGCCGGGTGGCGTACGGCGCCCTCCCCGTAGCATCTGCCCGGTGTCGGACCCGAAGTTCGAGATCCAGATGCTGCACGACCGCGTCATGATCAAGATCGTCGAGGGATCCGGCGAGCGGCGCAGCACGGCGGGCATCGTCATCCCGGCCACCGCGCAGGTGGCGAAGCGGCTGATCTGGGGAGAAGTCGTGGGGACGGGTCAGCACGTCCGCGGCGTGAAGGCGGGAGACCGGGTGCTCCTCGCCCCGGAGGACCAGTACGAGGTGGAGATCCAGGGGGCCTCCTACCTCGTCATGCGGGAGCGGGACCTGCATGCCGTCGCCACGGTGAGCGCGGAGAGCGCCTCCCAGGGCACCGGTTTGTACCTCTGACGCCCCGTCGACGCGGGACGGGTCGGCGGTATTCGTGGGGAAGGAACAGGCACTTCATGTCCGAGCGGCAGCCCTCGTCCGGCGAGGTGACCGATCGAGAGACGTCGGTGGGAACCGACGCCCGCCCGTCCGGTGACCCGGCACGTCCGGCCGAGGCCTCGAGCCCGGCCGAGCGCCCGGCAGGGAGCGGCGACGCCGAGGCCCCGGCCCGCAGCGAGCCCGCGCCGGCCACGAACGGGACGGCCACGAACGGCACGGCGGTGAGCGGCACCAGCCCCTCCCCGGTGGCGCCCGGCTCCGCGCCCCGGGCGCGCCCCCGTCCCCAGCCCCAGCCGGCCGGGGACGACTCGCCGACGGTCGCCACGAACCCGTCGGGTTCGACGGCGGCGGCACCGGCCACCGGAGCAGGTTCGGCGGCCGGTGCCGCGGCCTCTGCGGCGAGCGCCGAGGCCGCCGGCACGTCGTCCCCGCAGACGAAGGCGGCGGGTGTCGCTCCCGCTTCCGCGAACGGGAAGGCCGGCGTCGCCGGCACGGGCGAGGCGGCAGGCGAGGCCGGAGCCACGGGGCCCGGTGTCGGGGACCCGGCCGGAGCGACCGGCCCCGGCTCCGTCGACACCGCCTCCACCGTGCCCACTCCGGCGCCGGCCGTGAGCGACCCGCGCGCCGCGGACTGGGGCGCCGAGTCCACCCAGGCCATCCCGCTGGTGTCCCGCGCCGCCGCGCCGAACGGCGCCGACCGCCCCGCGAGCGAGCAGCCCACGGACACGATCCCCCGCGACGGCGGGGCCACCGGTGCGGCCGCGGCCGCCACCTCGGTGATCGATCCCCCCACCGAGCAGTTCGCGGCCACGGGGGGCGGGACCCCGCCTCCCGGCCCGCCCACCGGCTCCGGGGGCGGTGACGACGAGGGCGCGTCCCGGCCGAAGCGCAGGCGTCGCGTCCTGGTGCTGGCCGGCGTCGTCGCCGTGCTGGCCCTGCTCTACGTCGGCGACCTGGTGTTCAGCACCGGCAACGTGCCCCGTGGCGTCACCGTCGCCGGGCTGGAGATCGGCGGACTGTCCAAGGCGGAGGCCACCCGGCAGTTGCAGGCCGAGGTCGAGCCCCGGTCGTCGCTGCCCGTGCAGATCACCGCGGGCACCGTGACCAGCCAGATCGACCCGAAGGCGGCCGGTCTGGCCGTCGACTACCCCGCGACGATCGACGCCGCCGGCGCGCAGCCGCTCAACCCGATCACCCGCGTCACGTCGTTCTTCACGGACCGCGAGGTCGGCGTCGTCAACACCGCGGACGAGCGCTCGGTGACCACCGCGCTCGAGCAGCTCGCGCCGGTCGTGGACAAGGACCCGGTCGAGGGCAACGTGAAGTTCGACGGCACCACCCCGACCGCCGTGCCGCCGGTCCCCGGCCAGCAGCTCGACCTGCAGGCCGCCGTCGGGGTGCTCGAGCGGGACTGGGCCACCGGGTCGCCGGTCGCGCTCCCGCTCGTCCGGCAGCCGACGATCACCAGCCCCGAGGACGTCCAGCGCGCCATCGACCAGTTCGCGACGCCCGCGGTCGCGGCGCCGGTCACGGTGCTCGGCGAGGGCGCGCAGGCCACGCTCGCCCCGGAGGCCATCGCCCGTGCGCTGACCTTCAAGGCGGACGAGAACGCCGAGCCCCACCTCGTGCCGGAGATCAACATCGAGACGGTGACCGAGGCCGTGCAGCCGCAGCTCGCGGCCACCGAGAAGCCGGGCCGGGACGCGACCCTGGACTTCTCCACCGGATCGCCGGTCATCATGCCGTCCGAGGACGGCCGCGGCATCGACTACGCCGCGACGTTCAAGGACCTGGTCCCGGTGCTCACCGGGCAGGGCGCCCGTCAGGTCACCGCGGTCTACGCGGACCAGCCGGCGAAGGTCACCACGGACCAGATCAACCAGCTCGGCATCACCGGCGAGATCAGCTCGTTCACCACGGGCGGGTTCGCGGCCGACTCCGGGCAGAACATCAAGCGGGCCGCCGAGCAGATCAACGGCACGATCGTGGCGCCGGGTGCGACCTTCAGCCTGAACCAGGCGACCAACCCGCGCAACGCCTCCAACGGCTACGTCGAGGCCGGGATCATCGAGAACGGGCATTCGGCCCGCGGCATCGGCGGCGGCGTCTCCCAGGTCGCGACGACGACGTACAACGCCGCGTACTTCGCCGGCATGGTCGACGTCGAGCACAAGGAGCACAGCTTCTACATCAGCCGCTACCCCGCCGGCCGCGAGGCGACCGTCTTCGACGACGTCATCGACCTGAAGTTCCGCAACGACGGCCCGACCGGTGTCCTCATCCAGACGATCTGGACCCCGTCGTCGCTCACCGTGAAGATGTTCGGCAGCAAGCGGTACGACGTCACGTCGACCACCGGGCCGCGCACGAACCCGACGGAGCCGCAGACGATCACGATGCCGCCGGGCGAGCCCTGTTCGCCCAGCAAGGGCGCGCCGGGCTTCACGGTCACGGACACGAAGACCATGCGGAACGTGCAGACCGGCGAGGTCACGAACAAGACCCGCACGGTCAGGTACAACCCGTCACCCACAGTGGTCTGCGGGCGGTAACCGGGGGAAGCACCCGGCCGGAAGTCGCGAGACGCGGCTCACTCCTCGTACCCTTCGTCAGGACAATGTGGTCACGACGATCGGGGGCGCCATGCGTATTGCCGACGTACTGCGCAGCAAGGGCACAGCCGTCGCGACGGTGGAGCCGGACGCGCTGGTGAGCGACCTGCTCGCCCTGCTGGCGGAAGGGAACTACGGCGCCCTGCCGGTGGTCCGGGACGGCGTCCTGGTCGGGATGGCGTCCGAACGCGACATCGTCCGCAGGCTCCACGAGCGGGGCGCCGCGCTGCTGGAGGCCGCGGTCGTCGAGATCATGACGACGGACCTGGTCACCTGCTCCCCGGACGACAGTGCCGCGGACCTCGCCCGGGTGATGACGAACCGGCGGGTGCGGCACCTGCCGGTGGTCGTCGACGGGGAGCTCCGCGGCATCGTCAGCATCGGGGACCTCGTGAAGGCGAGAATCGACACCCTGGAGATCGAGCGCGAGCAGCTGGAGTCCTACATCAAGCAGTAGGCCCGGCCGCACCATGGAGCCACACCGCGCTCTTCGGGGTCGATAGACCGCGTTGTGGCTCCATGACGCCGCCTGTCGGCGCCGGAGGCGCAGACTAGAAGGCGTTCTCGGACAGCTCCATGAGGACGTTGTCCGCGTTCTCCACGATCTTCCGCTCGCCCGTGAGCCGGGGCAGGACGGTCCTGGCGAAGAAGCGGGCCGCGCCGACCTTGCCCTCGTAGAAGGCCTTGTCCTTCTCCGCCACCTCGCCCGCGAGCGCGGTCTGGGCGACGTCCGCCTGGCGCAGCAGCAGCCAGCCGACGAGCAGGTCCCCGACCGCCATCAGCAGCCGGACGGTGTGCTGGCCGACCTTGTACAGGTTCGCCTGGTCCTCGGCGGAGGAGTAGAGGAAGCCGGTGAGCGCGCCGAGCATGCCCTGGACGTCGCCGAGGGCCTTCCCGAGCAGCGCCCGCTCCTCCTTGAGCCGGCCGTTGCCGGTCTCGTTCTCCATGAACGCCTGGATCTCGCCGGCGACGTGCGCGAGCGCCTGGCCGTTGTCCCGGACGATCTTGCGGAACAGGAAGTCCAGGGACTGGATCGCCGTGGTGCCCTCGTACAGCGAGTCGATCTTGGCGTCCCGGATGTACTGCTCGATCGGGTAGTCCTGCAGGTAGCCGGAGCCGCCGAGGGTCTGCAGCGAGAGGAGCAGCATCTCGGAGGCCCGCTCCGAGCCGACACCCTTGACGATCGGCAGCAGCAGGTCGTTGACCTTCTCGGCGAGCGCGGTGTCCCCGCCGCGGCGGATCTGGTCCTGGAAGGTCGCGGTGTAGGTGTAGACGGCGCGCAGGCCCTCCGCGTACGCCTTCTGCAGCATGAGGATGCGGCGGACGTCCGGGTGGTTCGTGATCGCGACGCGCGGCGCCGCCTTGTCCGTCATCTTCGTCAGGTCCGCGCCCTGGACGCGCTCCTTGGCGTAGCCCAGCGCGGTGAGGTAGCCGGCGGACAGCGTGCCGATCGCCTTCGTGCCCACCATCATCCGGGCGTACTCGATGACCTGGAACATCTGCGCGATGCCGTCGTGCACCTCGCCGAGCAGCCAGCCGACGGCCGGGGTGCCGTGCGCGCCGAAGGTGAGCTCGCACGTCGTCGACGCCTTGAGGCCCATCTTGTGCTCGACGTTCGTCACGAAGGCGCCGTTGCGCTCGCCGGGCTCGCCGGTCTCCGCGTCGAAGTGGAACTTCGGCACGAGGAACAGCGAGAGGCCCTTGGTCCCGGGCCGCGGCTCGATGCCGGGAGCCTCCGGGCGGGCCAGCACCAGGTGCATGATGTTCTCGGTCATGTCCTGCTCGGCCGAGGTGATGAACCGCTTGACGCCCTCGACGTGCCAGGTGCCGTCCTCCTGCTGGACGGCCTTCGTGCGGCCCGCGCCCACGTCCGATCCGGCGTCCGGCTCGGTCAGCACCATCGTGGCGCCCCAGCCCCGCTCGATCATCAGCTCGGCCCAGTGCTTCTGCTGCTCGGTGCCGTTGTGGTGCACGACGGAGGCGAAGTTCGGCCCGGCCATGTACATGAACGCGGCGGGGTTGGAGCCGAGGATGAGCTCGGCGGCGGCCCACTGCACGGTCGGCGGGATGCCGTATCCGCCCAGGTCGTCCGGCAGCGACAGGCGCCACCACTCCCCGTCCATCAGGACCTGGTAGGCGTCCTTGAGGGACTGCGGCAGCGTCACCGAATGGGTCTTCGGGTCGAACACGGGCGGGTTGCGGTCCGCGTCGATGAAGGACTCGGCCAGCGGGCCGGTCGCGACGGCGTTCAGTTCCTTCAGCACGCCCTTGGCGGTGTCCAGATCGACGCCGTCGGGGCCGAAGTCGTCCTGCACGCGGAAGACCTCGAAGAGGTTGAACTCGAGGTCACGGAGGTTGCTCTTGAAGTGGCCCATCGGTCTCTCCAGCGGAATTCGTCGACCGTCCGGCCGCCCTGTTCCTACCGGCCGGTAACTACGGCTGAGGATATTACTCGCCGGTAACCAAGGCAAGCGCCCGGCCACGCACACCCATCCCGGTGATCACACCTTCGGGCTCCCAGCTTGTGCACGTTACGTGTGTGGGCGATGGTTCGGATGGTCCTGATGAGGTCGTTGTGACGCATGGTGCGTCATCTGGACGAGCTGGGGGCAGCGGTGGGTCAGGGGTCGGCTCGTGGGATGTCCCGTCGAGGGTTGATGGTGGGCGGACTCGCCGTCGGCGGCCTGTCCCTGGTCAGCACCGGAACCGCCGTGGCCGATCCGGCCGTCCGCTCGGCCTTTCCGGATTCCGGGACCCTCGCGGAGGCGGGACCGGACATCGTCCCCTGCCCCGGCTGGGGCGCCCGGCCGAACAAGCAGATCGTGCCCGTCTGGAACCAGCGGCCGGTGAAGGTCCTGGTGCACCACACCGCGTCGCCGAACCAGGCGGATACCGGCCGCGGCGCGGCGGACGCGCTGGCCAGGTCGATCCAGAACTACCACATGGACGCCCGGGGCTGGCTGGACACGGGGCAGCACTTCACGATCAGCCGCGGCGGTTTCGTGCTGGAGGGGCGGCACCGCAGCCTGGAGGTGCTGCGCGGGGGCCGTCAGCAGGTCGAGGGCGCGCACTGCAGCGGGCAGAACGTGGTCGCCGTCGGGATCGAGAACGAGGGCATCTACGTCGACGTCGACCCGCCGCCCGCGCTCTGGAACTCGCTGCGGGACACGTGCGCCTACATCTGCGCGCAGTACGGGATCGCGCCGACCGAGATGTACGGGCACCGCGACTTCAAGAACACCGCCTGCCCGGGGGACCGCCTCTACGGGATGCTGCCCCGGCTGCGCGGCGAGGTCGCCGGCATCCTGGGCCGGCGGCTGGAGGCCGAGGCGACCGTGAAGGCTTCATGGCCCCTGGTGCGCCCGGGCGACAGCGGGGCGACCGTGCTGGCCGTCCAGCACCTGCTTCGCGACGCCGGACACGACGTCCCGGTGGACGGCGCGTACTCCCCCGCCATGACGACCGCGGTGCGCCGCTTCCAGGCGGAGACGAAGGCCGAGGACGCGAACGGGATCATCGGCGGGGAGTCCTGGCCGGTGCTGGCCCGGACGGTGCGCCGGGGCGAGCGCTCGGAGGCCGAGAAGGCCGTGAACGTGCTCGCCGAGGAGCGTCAGGTCGAGAGCGTGCCGGACGTCGTCGAGCATCCGGAATGGCAGGAGCTGCTCGGCACGTCGGGCGAGCCCGCGGACTCGTCCGCGGACCCGGTGGGCCCACCTCGTTGAGGGTCCCCACCGGGCGCCGCGCGGCTCACCAGCTGCGGGGCTCGTCGTCCCAGAGCTTCCACGGGGCGTCGCCCTTGGCCCAGATCTTGTTCAGGGTCTCGTAGTCCTTGAACGTGTCCATGGCGGCCCAGAAGCCCTCGTGCCTGTTCACCGAGAGCTGCTTGTCCCGGGCGAGCTCGCCCAGCGGACCCTCCTCGAGGAAGTTGTCCTCGCGGTCGTCGATGTAGTCGTCCAGGAAGGACTTCTCGAAGACGAAGTACCCGCCGCTGACCCAGCCGGTGACCTGGGTGGGCTTCTCGTTGAACTCGACGACCTGGTCGCCGTCGACGTTCATCTCGCCGAACTTCGACGTCGGGTGGACCGCGGTGACCGTGCCGAGCCGGCCGGCCTCCTCGTGGTTCTTCACCAGCTGGTCGATCGCGACGTCGCTGACGCCGTCGCCGTAGGTCATCATGAACTGCGGGGTGTCGATGTACTGCTTGATCCGCTTGAGCCGCGCGCCGGTGCCCGCCTCGAGGCCCGTCTCGACGAAGGTGATCTCCCAGTTCTCGTCCGCGACCCCGTTGCGGAAGGCCGGCTCGTGCTCGCCCTCCGCGAGGGAGATCGTGAAGTCCGACAGGTGCGAGCGGTAGTCCAGGAAGAACTGCTTGATCTCCCAGCCCTTGTAGCCCAGGCAGAGGATGAAGCGGCGGTAGCCGTAGTGGCTGTAGAGCTTCATGATGTGCCAGAGCACCGGACGGCCGCCGATCTCGACCATGCCCTTCGGGAGGCGCTCGCTGACCTCCCGGATACGGGTTCCCTGTCCTCCGCAGAGGATCACCACCGGCGTGTCCTGGTTCATTGCTCTCCGATCTCGTTCGGCATTGTCGCTACAGGCGGACCTGGGGAGCCGGTCCGTCCGTGTCGTGCGGTCGATCGATCACAGCACCGTCACAGGCCCGTGAGCCTGTGCACGATGCCGAGGTCCTCCGGCGTCGTGACGTGCAGGTTCCCGGGGTCACCCGGGACCGTCACCACCGTGTAGCCGTGCTCGACGAGCAGGCTCGAGTTCTCCACCGGGCGCGGTCTGGTCTCGTGCACCTTCCGCAGCACCGGCGCGCGGAAGGCGTGCGGCGCCTGGGTGATCACCAGGTCGTCCTTGGGCAGGGTCTCCCGGACCACCCCGTCGACGACGCGCTGGACGATCTCCAGCAGCGGCACGACCGGCACCGCGCCGTCCGCCCCGCCCCGCACGGCCGCGAGGACGTCGAGGAACAGCCGGTCCGACGCCAGCGGGTGCGCCGGGTCCGCGGCCAGGATGATCCCGGCGTCGTCGGGGATCACGGCGAGCGCCGCGCGCATCGACTCGGACTGGTGGTCACCGCCCACCGCGAGGGCGTCCACGCGGTCACCGTCCCACTCGACGCCGGCCGGCAACACCAGCGCGACCCGGTCGCACGTCCGGCGCGCGGCGGCGACGGTACGGTCGATCATCCGGATGCCGCCGACGGGCTCGAACTGCTTCGGACGCCCGAAGCGCCGGGCCCGGCCGCCCGCGAGGACGACGCACCACGACTCCCCGGGGACGGTGGGGTCGGACGGCGTCACGAGGTCTCCGGTCGCATCGCGGCCGATTCTGGCATCAGTGCTGGATCACCCGGGGCGCAACCCCCGGTGCGGGCCCGGCGGCGCCCGGAGGGATGACCCACCTTCGGGTGCTCCCCCGGCGTGGACGGTTCACCGGCGGCCGCAAGATCCCGATCCTCCCGGAGGGACCCCTCCGCGGACGCGGCGGTCGGCCCCACACGGCAGGGGGTGGGATGGGCTACCGGCTCGGGATCGATCTGGGCGCGACGCGCACCGTCGCCGTCGTCTGCCGCCCGGTGCCCGACGGCCCCCCGGACACGCACGTCTACGAGCTGTCGTCCGTCCTGTCGCTCAACGCCGACGGCGCGATGGTCCCCGGCTTCTCCGCCGACCCCGCCCGGGAGGCGCGCGGCTTCACCGCCCGGGTGGGAGTCCCCGGGCCGCTGCTGGTCGCGGGCCGGTCCTGGGCCGCGGAGACGCTGTGCGCGGTGCTCGTGCGCCGGCTCGTCGACCGGATCGCCGAGCGCGAGGGTGGGCAGCCCGAGGGGATCGCGCTCAGCCGCCCGCCGTCGTGGAGCCTGCACGCCGAGTCGCTGCTGGGGGCGGCGCTGGAAGGCTTCGGCCTGGCCGTGACGTTCGTGGCGGCGCCCCGGGCCGTCGCGATCAGGGACGGGGGAGGGTCCGCGGGGCCGCTCGCCGTCCTGGACCTCGGGGAGAGCCACTGCACGGCGGCCGTGGTCGGCGCGGACCTGGACGTCCTCGCGGCCGAGCGGGTCGACGGCGGCGCCGGCACGGAGCTCGACCGGCTGCTCGCCGAACGGGTCGCGGCGGGTGGTCCGGCGGACGACGCGGCGCTCCTGCACGCGTGCCGGGGCGCGAAGGAGCGGTTGTCGGCGGAGCCGGCCGTCGAGATCGCCGTCCCGACCGGACACCCGTCGCCGCTGCACGCCTCGCCGCCCGCCTCGTGGCTGAACCGGGACAGCTTCGACGAGCTGGCCCGGCCCCTCGTCGAGGCGGCGGCCGCGCTGCTCCGACGGACGGTGGAGGCGTCCGGCGTGGACGTCGCGGACGTCCTGCTGGTGGGCGGTTCCGCGCGGGTCCCGCTGGTGGGCACGGTCGTCGCCGAGACGCTCGGCCGTCCGGCGCGGATCGACCCCGAGCCGGAGCACGCCGCCGCGATCGGGGCCGTGCTGGCGATCCTGCCGGGGGTCCCGGATCCCGCCGGGACTTCCGGGGACCGGGGTACGGCCGCGTACGTGCTCGCGGCCGGCGCGACCGCCGCGAACGCGGGCGCGGTCACCGCGATCGCGGTGGGCCCGGTGCCGGCCTCCGGCCCGGGCCTGCCGGCGACGTCGTTCGCGCCGCCGATCGCCGACGCCCCTGCGGCGTCCCTCCCCGCGGCGGACCCGGCGCCCTACACGGCGCCCGCGGTCACCCGCCTGCCCGCGGCGGAATCGGTCTGGGAGTACGGCGACGGCGGCGGGTCCCGCCGCCGGCGCACGGGGGTGCTGATCGGCGCCTCGGCGCTGCTGATGGCCCTCGGCCTGACCGGCATCGTGGCTGCCTGGCCGCGCGAGCAGGCCCTCGGCACCGGTGCGGAGGCGGAGCTCGGGACCGGCACCACGAGCGGTCCCCCCGCGCCGTCCGTCGCGCCGCTGTCGACGAGCCCCACGGTCGTCGAGGACGGGAGCCCGGGGATCGTGGCGCCGCAGCCGACGAGGGCGCGGGAGACCGGGGAGGTCCGGCCCGGGGCGAGTGCGACCACCCCGAGCGGGTCCGCCCGGAACGCGCAGGAGCTGCCGCCCAACTCGTCCGCACCCCGCTCCCCGGCGGCCGCGCAGCCCCCGGCGGAGGACCCTGCGGCCGGGAACGCGGCTGCGCCGAATCCTCCTGCGCCGAATCCTCCTGCGCAGGGCCCCGCCGCTCAGGCCCCTTCCGCCCCGGGCCCGTCGGACGGGGCGCCGCCCGCGCAGGACCGGCGCCAGAGCCCACCGCCGCAGGGCACGGCGCCCGCGCAGCCCGCGCCGGCCTCGAGCCCGCCGGCGGGTGGCGCCGCACCACCTCCGCAGCAGGCCCCGGGGTCCGCGAACCGTGCGCCGTCCGGCGGTGCCTCGTCGACCGACGGGTCCACGGCCGGAGCGTCCGGTCAGGCCTCCGCTCCGCCGCCGGGCGGAGCCGCTCCGAGCGCCCGCTGACGGGGCAGGTCTCGGTCGGGTCTCGGCCGGGCCGGTCGGCGTGACGAACGCCCGGCCCGACAAGATAGAAGCTGTGGGCCCGCGGGGGCGGGCGGAAGAGTTCAGGGGGAGGTGCGCACGGTGGTGCGTATGGCAGGAACGGTCATCGCCATGGAGGTCGTGGCGCTGGTCGTGGCGTATCTGGCCTTCGGTTGGCCGATGCTGGTGGTCGGTGCGCCAGTGATCGTGGGGACCGCGTTGGTGCTGCTGGTCGTCCACGTCTCGGAGGAGCCACGGCGCCGGCTGGCCGCGTTCCGCGCGGACCGCCGGAAGCAGCCGCGACCGCCCCAGGGCGGGCTGATGAGCGGGTTCTACGAGCTCCCGGTGCAGCGGGTGACCTCCGGCGGGTCGACGACGTGGGGACCGGCGAACCGGGCGGGTGCACCCCGCGTCTGACGGGTAGCAGTGACTCCGGTCACACGAGATCCGAACGGCGCGACGTCCCACGGGCGTCGCGCCGTTCTCGTTCCGCGGCGCCGCCGCGGGTGTGGTCGGATCACCGACGAGAGGAAGGTGGTGGAGATGTCGACCTTCGAGCACGGCGAGCTGACCATTCACTACGAGGAGACCGGGTCGGGGTTCCCTGTCCTGCTGCTCGCGCCGGGCGGCCTGGGCTCCGCGATCGACCTCTGGGACCGGGCGCCCTGGAGCCCGGTCGAACAGCTCTCCCCGCACTTCCGCGTCATCACGATGGACCAGCGCAACGCCGGAGGCTCCTTCGCCCCGGTCCGCGCGTCGGACGGCTGGCCCAGCTACACCGCGGACCAGCTCGCGTTGCTGGACCACCTGGGCGTCGACCGGTTCCACGTCCTGGGCATGTGCATCGGCGGGGCGTTCATCCTCAGCCTGATCCACACCGCGCCGGAGCGCGTCGCGTCCGCGGTGGCCCTGCAGCCGATCGGGCTCGAGGGCAACCGGGACCTCTTCCTCACCGCGTTCGACACGTTCGCGGACGACAGGCGGGACGCCCACCCGGAGGCCGGCGCCGAGGACTGGGCCGGGTTCAGGGACAACCTCTACGGCGGGGACGACGTGCTGTGGAGCGTTCCCGGATCCGAGATCGCCGCCTTCCCGACGCCGATCCTCGTGCTCATGGGCGACGACGAGCACCACCCGCAGAGCGCGTCGCGGCACCTGGTGGAGAGGGCGCCGAACGCGTCACTCGTCGAGTCCTGGAAGCCCGAGGCGGCCCGGCCCGCCGCCCGCGAGGCCGTCGAGAAGTTCCTGGCCGAACACTCCGCCTGATCCGGTTTCTCCACGACGGCGCAGGGTCCGGGCCGCCAGGATGGGGCCATGGACGACCTGGCGGCGATCCACGACGGCGACGCGTCCATCCTCGTGGACCTCGAGAAGGTCGGGCGGGACCAGCTGGTGGAGCAGGTCGAGGACGCCTGGCGGCGCGAGGCTCCGCAGGCAACGCGATGATTGAGCGCGCCGGCACCGGGCACTCGTACGACATGCCTCTCCTCAACGTCGGCACCGAGAACGACCGCCCCATCGAGCTGTACTACGAGGACCACGGCTCCGGGAAGCCCGTGGTCCTGATCCACGGCTGGCCGCTGTCCGGCCGCTCCTGGGAGAAGCAGGTACCCGCGCTGGTCGACGCCGGGTACCGCGTCATCACCTACGACCGCCGCGGCTTCGGCAAGTCCTCGCAGCCGTGGGAGGGCTACGACTACGACACCTTCGCCGCGGACCTCCACGCGCTGCTCGTCCACCTCGACGCCCGGGAGGCGACGCTCGTCGGCTTCTCGATGGGCGGCGGCGAGGTCGTCCGGTACCTGAGCGCGCACGGCTCGGACCGGGTCGCCAAGGCCGTGCTCGCGGCGGCCGTCCCGCCGTACCTCTACAAGTCCGAGGACAACCCGGACGGCGGCCTCGATGACGCGACGATCGAGCAGTTCCGGAACGGCGTGAAGGCGGACCGCATCGCCTTCCTGGACGACTTCACCCGGACCTTCTTCGCAGCGGGCGACAGGACGGACCTGATCAGCGAGGTCAACCGGGAGTACCACCGCGACATGGCCGCGATCGCGTCGCCGAAGGGCACGCTGGACTGCATCACCGCGTTCGGCCGCACGGACTTCCGCAAGGACGTCGAGGCCGTCGACGTCCCGACGCTCGTCATCCATGGCGACGCGGACGCCATCGTCCCGTTCGAGGTCAGCGGCAAGCGCTCCGCCGAGACGATCAGGAACAGCACGACGGTCGTGATCGAGGGCGGGCCGCACGGGCTCAACGCGACCCACCCCGAGGAGTTCAACCGGGCGCTCCTGGAGTTCTTCGACAGCTGAGGAGCCTCGCTGATCTAGGCTCGGTGTGTGCGGATCCGTGCTGGAACGCCGGCGGACCGGCCCGTGCTGCGACGCATCGCCGTCGCGTCGAAGGGCCACTGGTCCTACGGCCCGGAGTTCCTCGCCCGGTTCGCGGCGGTGATCGTCCCGGACGACGACTACGTGACCCGCCGGGACGTCCGCGTCCTCGAGGACGACGACGCCACGCCCATCGGGTTCAGCGCGATCCTGCACGGCGGGGTCGCGGTCCTCGACGACCTCTGGGTCGTCCCGGAGCACATCGGCTCCGGAATCGGCGCGATCCTCTTCGCCGACGCCGTCTCCCGCGCCGCGGCGCGGGGTGCGACCCGGATGGAGTGGGAGGCCGAGCCCTACGCCGTCGGGTTCTACGAGCGACAGGGGGCGACGGTGGTCGGGCGCGTGACGTCCGAACTGGGCCGGGAGATGCCGGTGATGCGGATCTCGCTGGTCCCGGCGTCACGAGCGGAGGCGCCGTAGGACGGTCCGGCGGCGCCGGGGTGCCCGGAGCTCCAGGCCGAGGTCCCGCGCGATGTCCTCGACGACGTCGTCGACGACCTGGTCGTCGGTGGCGAGGTGCCGGGCGAAGCGGGCCGGGCGAGCGCCGTCGTGCACCGCTCGATCTGCTCCTCGGCCCACGGGTCGCGACCGCCGCGGGGCGGAGGCGCCGGCGGACGGTGTCCGGCGAGGCCCTGAGGCTGACGTGCCGCAGGTCGGTTCCGCGGTTGCGCAGGCCGTTCAGGATCTCGTCCGCGTACTCGTCGACCACCAGGGTCATCGGCACGATCACCGGCTGGATCGCGGGGTCGGCGTCGAGCCGTGCCAGGACCGTCCGGGTCTTCCCGACCCCGAACGCCCCGTTGATCCAGACGATCATCCTCGTCCCTCGTGAGAGGGACACCACCGTCGTCGAACCGTGATCGAGCAGCGCTCAGGTTCACCTCACGGCGACGGACGGTGTGAGGACCGGCTCGCCGGCCACGGTCTCACCTGATGACCGGCCGCCGGGCGAAGGAGCGGCGATGCAGGCGCCGGCCGGCCCGGCGGCCTGCGTCGGCGGATCTCGTCGCCGACGAGGGAGCAGCTGGTGGGCGCCGGTTCGTTCGACTCCGGCCGCCGGTGGATCACGGTTTCATGACGCCCACCAGAAGTACTTCAGCATTCATGTTTCTCGGGCTAGATTGATGAGCATTCAATCATGCCTGGCCCGGTCGGGCCACTCACCCTGGAGTCCGTATGAACGTCGTCGCTTGGATCCTGCAGATCGTGCTCGCCGCGGCCTTCCTGGCTGCGGGCGGGATGAAGATTGCGAGGCCGAAGCCGGCCCTGGTGGCGGCGGGCATGGGCTACGCCGACGACTTCGCCGACGGCTCGATCAAGGCCATCGGCACGATCGAGATCGTCGGCGCCGTCGGTCTGATCCTTCCCTGGCTCCTGAACGTCGCGCCGATCCTCACACCCATCGCTGCTGTCGGGCTCGCAGTCGTGATGGCGGGCGCCGTGGTCGTCCACATCCGCCGCAAGGAGCAGTTCGTCCCGCCGCTCGCGTTGGGCGTGCTGTCTCTCGTCCTCGCGCTCATCCGCTTCGCGTCATAGTCGGTGTGCTGTTGTTGCAGGCCGGATGACCTCCGATACGACGAAGGCCCAGCTCCGGTGTGGACACCGTGTGAGCTGGGCTTTCGTGGTTGGAGCGGATGACGGGAATCGAACCCGCGTATTCAGCTTGGGAATCAGCGTGTGGGGGCGACGTCCCGGTCCTGACCTGCGCCGCGTCCCGGTCTGGGCACCCCGTCGTTGACCGCTGCTGACCCCTCGTAATGGCCCGTGAATGGCCCGGATCTTCTCCCCACGCTGGGTGCTGGTGGTGATCTCCTCGCGGCGCGGGTGGAACCCTGCCGGGCCGAGGGGTGGGGTGCAAGGCATGTAGTCCCGCCTTGTGGCCCGCCCCTCGGTCTGGCTGCCGTCTCGGCGTGCCGCGAGGAGATCACCACCCCCGCCGCACTTCCCCTGATCTCTGAGCGGTGCCGGGTTCGGGCGGAGCCTGGTCCTAGGCTTTGCTCGTGTCTGATCGGTTTATCCGGTACGAGAGCCCACTTCTGAATGACGACGGCCGCCGCACCGGCCTGTTCGGGTTGGTGAACGGTCTGGCGCGTCACGGCCTCCTGTCGGACACGGAGCATGAGTTCTGGCGGATCAACAACGCGTGGTACGACCGGACCCTGATCTATCCGCCGCCCGAGGCGTATGACCGTGGGATCTATCCGCAGGCGGCTTCGTGGTTCAGGACGTCGGCGACGGAGTTCCTGGGGCGTGTCCCGGGCTACCTGGCGATCCTGCGGGCGCACGGTGTCGACTGCGTCGAGCGGCGTTCGGATGATCCCGGTGCTGTGGTCTACGAGGATGAGCATCAGGTCGTCGTGGTGCCGCGGAGCCCTGCCGATGGACTCTGAGGATCTGGTGCCCACCCCTGCGGTTGGGCCGGGTAGCTGGGCCGCCGGCCGCACGCGGGCCGGAGGCAGGAGCGGGCGAGCCGGAGGGCCGGGGTGGCCGGCCGCGCCGCCGGAGGCGGCGCCTTGATCTCATAGAGGCAGATTCGGCAAGGT
>NZ_JAODNI010000175.1 GCF_025465255.1 Pseudonocardia sp. | reverse complement strand
CCCCGGTGGGCGCCGCGGGCCGGGGCCCCGCGGCCCCGCGCGGCGCGGGGAACGGTGCCCCGGCGTGCACCCACGCGGGCGCGGCGAACGACTTGGCCGGATCGACCACCCGGACCGGCACGAACTCCGCCGCCGGGAGCGCGGCGCGGGCAGCGGGATCGGCCGCCAGCGCGTCGAACAGGGAACCGGAGAGGACGACCGAGAGGTCCGAACCGGGCCGGGTGTCCAGGGCGTCGCGGGCGGGGGCGGAGTCCAGCAGCCGGCACGTCCGGACGACGGCGTCCCCGGCGAAGCCGTTGCGGGCCCGCCCGGCGGGCCCGTGGTCCGCGGCGGCCCGCAGCCGGTACCGCTCGCCCACGCGGTCGTCCGGGTTGGCGCGGCGGAGCCCGTTCCGCAGCACACGGAGGAGTTCGGGGACGACGCCGATCCCGACCGTCTCGTCGAGCAGCGCGACCTCCCCGTCGCCGTTCGGCTGGCGTTCCACCGCACCCGGCGCGACCCGCTGCCAGAGCAGGTCCAGCAGCGTGCGGAGGACGTCCTGCGCGTGTTCCTGCCCCGCGTGCGAGCGCCGGCTGTAGCCCTCGAGGTCGACCGCCACGCACAACCGGCCCGTCCTGGTCATCGGCCCCCTCCCGGTCGTCGATCCCCCGGTGGCCTGATCGAAGGTGAACCTGCGACATTACGAGCCCGGTGCCGTTCGGCGGTAGGTTCCGTACACGCTCGTATGGCTGCGGCACCCCCGAGGGGAGGGACGCTGATGAAGGCACCGCCCCATGCCGGGCCCGCGAACCTGGACCCGGGGGACTGGGCCGAGCTCCGCGCCCTGGGCCACGCCGTCGAGCACCCGCAGGGCGCGATGGTCCTGCTGCAGGGCTCCCCCTCGGACGCGATGCTGGTGATCGAGTCCGGGCTGGTGGCCGTCAGCGCGTCGGACGAGTCCGGGCACGAGGTGTTCCTCGCCTTCCGCCGGGCCGGTGACCTGCTCGGGGAGTTCGGCTTCCTGGACCGCCGGCCGCGCTCGGCGATGGTCCGGGCCGTCGCCCCGACCCGGTGCCGGGTGTTCCCCGGCCCGGTCCTGGACCGGTTCCTCGCCGCGCATCCGGACGCGTCGCGGGCGCTGACGACCGCGATCGTCGCCAAGATGCGCGCGGTCACCGACCGTCGCGTCCGCTACTCCCGGGGCCGCATCGGCCACCGGGTCGTGCGGGTCCTGTTGGACCACTCCACGCAGTTCGGCCGGCCGCTCGGCGGCGGCCCCGCCCGCCGGATCGACGTCCCGCTGTCCCAGACACGGATCGCGGACCTGGTGGGGGCCAAACCGCGGATCGTCGGCGCCGAGCTGTCCCGGCTGCAGGAACTGGGGCTCGTGGACACGGGGTACCGCTCCACGCCGCGCCGGCTCACGGTGCTGGACCCGGGCGGGTTGCGACGCCTGACGGAGGCCGACGCCGACGACCCGCCTTTCGGCGGCCCGCCGGATGTCGCATTCATGCGCCATCACCCCGGTTGATCCGGGAGAGCATCGCCGTCGTCCGGCCGTGACCACGGCGACGCACGACGTGAGGTCCGTGATGGCAGCCGAGCACGACCCACCCGAGCAGGATCTCCGAGAGCCCGATATCGGGGCGGACGGCGAGCTGGACGAGGACATGCTCGCCCTGCTCGGGCACGACGGTGCCTCGTTGCCGGTCCCGCGCGCCCGCCGCGGCGGGCAGCTCCCGCCGGTCGAGCCGGGGGACCTGATCGGGGGGGCGGGGACCCTGCGGTTCTGCGGGCGTACCGGGCGTCATCGAGGAGTCGCCGGGTGCTGGTTCGCGAGTGACGGCACGGTCTACGGCCCGGCGGGCGAGCGCCTCGGCCGCAGCTGAGCGGCGCCGCGCCCCGGCTCCGGGGCCGTGCCGCCGGGCCCGGGCCCGTCCGGGCCGGTGGACGTGGCGGCCAGCCAGCGTCGCGCCCGGGCCTCCGCCCACGCGTCGGACCGCAGGACCGCAGCCCGCCGGGCCAGCTCGAACTCCACCGCGGCCTCGCGCGGCCGAACCTGCGACGCCAGGAGCTCACCGAGGCACTGCCGCGTCCGGCCGGAGCCTGGAACGCCGCCCGGCTCGTCGTGCAGGTCCAGCGCCGTGCGGTAGGCCGCGGCCGCGCCGTCGGCGTCGCCTGCACCGCGGCGGGCGTCCCCGATCCCGTGCCACGCCCAGGCCCGGCCGGGCCGGGAACCGGCCTCGCCGAACCTGCGCAGGGCCGCGCGCTGGCGGCCGAGTGCGGACCACGGGTCACCCCGCAGGCACTCGACGTTCCCGAGCGCGTGCAGGGCCCAGGCCAGCGCCTCGGTGACGGCCGCACCGGGTGGCAGCCGGCGCAGGGCGAGGATCGCGTCCCGGTAGCCGCCCGCCGCGCCGTCGAGGTCGCCCGTGGCCCGCAGGACCTCGGCCCTGGCGCGAAGGGCGACCACGGCCTCCACCGGCAGGCCCGTCTCGGGGTGGCGCTCGCGCGGACCGGGCGGGACGGCGGGGGCGCGGTCCGGGCGCCCGCTCCCGCGCGGCCCGGTGCTGATCCGGACCTGCAGCTCGGCGCGCCGCCCGGCCGGGCCGTCGGCCGCGGCGGCGAGCGCCAGGCCCTGGATCCGGTTCCACCCGTCCTTCGACACGTGCGGGTCGTACTGGGGGGCCACCGCGTCCGCCAGGTGGTCCAGGGCGTCCCGGGACCACGGGGTGCCGGTCTCGGCGAGGTGCGCGGCGAGCGCGGCCAGGTTGTCCCACTCGTCGGCGAACCAGGACCGACGCGGGTCCTGCAGCGCCCGGTCCAGCGCGCGCCGGTAGTGACCGACCAGCCGTTCCGCCGCGGCGGCGGCCTCGCCCGGCCCCCGCGCCCGCAGCTTCTCCTCGCCGTAGCGGCGCAGCAGGTCGTGCATCCGGTGCCGCGGCACGCGCCCGGGCCTGCGGTCCAGGAGCTGGGCGTCGTACAGGGTCGCGAGCAGCTCGGCGGCCCGCTCCGGTGCGACGCCGGCGAGCGCGGCCGCGCCGGGCACCGTGACGTCCCGCAGGGGCACGGCGGCGAGCCTCCGGAACATCCGGCGCTCCGGCTCGCCCAGGCCGGCGTGCGAGGCCTCGAAGGACGCGCGGACCGCGCGGTCCCCGGCCCGCAGCTCGTCGATGGTGCGGTGGCGGCGGCGGAGCTGGGCGGCGAGGCGCGCCGGGGTCAGCCCCGGTTCCCCGGCGAGCCGGGCGGCGACGATGCGCAGCGCGAGCGGCAGGCCGGCGCAGAGGCCGACGAGCTCGTCCAGGACGGCGGGGTCAGCGCCGGGTTCGGCGTGGCCGAGCAGGGCCCGCGACGACGGGACGTCCAGGTCGCCGAGCCGCAGCCGCAGCAGGGGGACGGGCAGCGTGATCAACCCGGACCGGGCGGTCAGGACGGCGAAGGCGCGGTCCGGGCCCTCGGGCAGCACGGCCGTGACCTGGGCGGCGCGTTGCACGTCGTCGAGGACGACGAGGACCCGGCGCTCCCGCAACAGCCGGCGCCAGGCGACGGCGCGGTCCCCGGCCCGCTCCGGGACCCGCGCGCCGAGCGAGCGCAGCAGGCGTCCGGTGAGCTCGTGCGCCGACGGTCCGCGTCCGTCCGCGGCGCCGAGCTCGGCGAACACGACGCCGTCCGGGAAGAGTCCGCCGATCTGGTGGGCGCTCTCGACGGCCAGCGCCGACTTGCCCGCTCCGGGACGCCCGCCGAGGAGGACCCCCCGCACGTCCCCGGACCCGACGGCGGCGTGGGCCACGAGGGTCGCCTCCCGCTCCCGGCCGACGAACCGGAGCGGGCGCGGGGGCAGCTCGGCCGGGCGGGGCCGCCGCGACCGCAGCGGTACCGCGAAAATGCCGAGCTGGACGAAGGTCCCGACCGGGGCCTCGATCCGGGCGTGGACGCCGGCCGGGCCGGCCGGCGTCGTGGTGTCGGGCGTGCGGGGCTCTTCGGCGGTCGGCACGTCGGATCACCTCCGGCAGGGCGGATCGGGGCGGGGGCCTCGGCAGAAGGGTGCGTCCCGATCCGGGCCCGGGCCTGTGGCCGCGGGGTGGGGAGCCGAACGGGGCAGCGCCCTGGACTGCAGACGGTCTGCCGGACGCCCGTGATACGTCCACCGCCGACCCGGGAGGTGTAACCAACCGCAACGTTGCAGCGAGCAGCCTGCTGGCGGGACCGCGACGGAAGGATTCGGGACAATGCCGCAGAAGGGCCTCGACCCGCTGCAGGAGGGGCTGCCGGCCGCCGTGGTGGAGCTCGTGGCCGAACTCCGCGAGATCTACACCGACGGACCGTACGAACGGCTCAAGCAGGTCGAGGACGCGATCGTGGCCGTGCGGACCGGACGGCCGGAGCTGGTCACGGTGTCCTCGGCGACCTGCTCGCGCATGCTGAGCCCCCGCCGGACGAGCGGCGGCGGCCGGACGGCGCTGCCGCGCTGGCCGTCGGTCCTGGCGTTCCTGGTCGTGCACGGGCATGACCCGGCCGCCTACGAGGAGCGGTGGCAGGCGGCCCGGGCGGCCTGGGTGGCGCAGGACGGCCCGCGGACCGACGGGGTCCCGGCGGACCCGGCCGCCGGCGACGATCCCGAACGTCTCGAGCCCCCCGAGCTCCCCGAGCCCGCCGGGGCGGCTCCGGACCCGGGGAGCGGGACCCAGCCGTCGCCCGGGGCCGGCCCCGCGCCGGACGTCGACGAGCCGCAGCCGGCTCCCGCTCCCGTGTCCTCGGGGCGCCGCCGTCCGCTGCTCGTGGCCGGAGCGGCGGTCGCGGCCCTCGCGCTCGTCGGTGTCGGGATCCTGATCGGCCGCGCGCTCCCGCCGCGTGCCGCCGGACCGGCATTCGCGCTGAACGCCGAGCCGGTCGACGCCACGTCGGTCGCGTCCGCGGCGCCGGTCCCGGCGGGCGTGGCGGACACGCCGGGGGTGCACTGCGTGGTCCCGGATGGCGATCCCGCGGTCGAGTTCGTGCGGGTCGCCGCCGTCGACGGGCAGCCGGGCGTGGGCAGCGACGTCCGGGTGGACCTGCTGGTCGTCCGGGAACCGCAGCCCGGCAACACCTACTGGCTGATGCTGCTCCCGCCCGCGGACGACAGCCCGTACGTCGCCGAGGCCCCCGTCCCGGCCACCCTCGGACCGATGTCCGTCGTGCTGCGGTCCGCGTCCCCGATCGGGTCCGCGTGGAGCCTCTTCGTCGCCGAGGCGGCCCCGGACGCGGACCGGGTGCTGCAGGAGAACCACCGCCACGAGGCCGACGCGACCTGGGACCCGTTGCGGGCGGAGATGCCGGCCGGCACACGGACGGTGTCCGGAACCTGCCGGGTCGCACGGACCCGCTGAGGCCCGCCGGCCCGCAGTGATCACCGGCACCGTCCCCCCGTCCTCCGGTACAGCTGGAATCTGTCCGATTCGTCCCGATTACCCGGTCGGACCGTGGGCACCCTAGGCTGCCCAGAGCCAGTCCACACGAACGACACCTCCGGAGGAACGCGTGCTCGAGGTCACCGGTCTCGCCTGGACCGTCACGATCGGCCTGATCGTGCTGTTGCTCGCGCTCGACCTGATCCTCGCGTCGGTGCGCCCGCACCGTGTCGGGTTCCGCGAGGCCGCGGCGTGGTCCGTGTTCTACATCGCGGTGGCCATCGCGTTCGGCATCGTCTTGTGGATGATCGCCGGCGCCGAGTTCGGCACGGAGTACTTCGCCGGCTACATCGTCGAGAAGAGCCTCTCGGTCGACAACCTGTTCGTCTTCGTGATCATCATGACGACGTTCGCGGTGCCCGAGGAGCATCAGCACAAGGTCCTGACCTTCGGCATCGTGCTCGCCCTGATCATGCGCGCGATCTTCATCGCCGTCGGCGCGACGCTGCTGAACCTGTTCTCGTTCATGTTCCTGGTCTTCGGCCTGCTGCTGCTCTTCACCGCGGTGCAGCTCTTCCGCCACCGCGACGAGGACCCCGACGTCGAGGACAACGCCGTCGTCAAGGGCGCGCGCAAGCTCTTCCCGGTCAGCGACGAGTACGACGGCGGCAAGCTCGTCACCCGCCTCGGCGGCAAGCGCATGGTGACGCCGCTGTTCATCGTGCTCGTGGCGATCGGCGGCATCGACCTGCTGTTCGCGCTCGACTCGATCCCCGCGGTGTTCGGCGTGACCGAGGAGCCCTACATCGTCTTCGCCGCCAACGCGTTCGCGCTGCTCGGCCTGCGCGCGCTGTTCTTCCTGGTCAAGGGCCTGCTGGACCGGCTGGTCTACTTGTCGGTCGGGCTCTCGCTGATCCTCGCCTTCATCGGCGTGAAGCTGATCCTGCACTGGCTGCACGTGGACATCTCGAACTCCGTCCCGGAGATCTCGACGCCCGTGAGCCTCGGCGTGATCGTGGTGGTGCTGACGGTCGTGACGGTCGCCAGCCTGATCAAGACCCGCGGCGACACGTCCGCGAAGGCGCACGCCGGATCGCTGCGGGCGAACCGGAAGGCGCCGTCCGAGCAGGACCGGTAGTGGTGGGCCGCGGCGGCGCGAGGTACGGTCGGCCCGTGCGCCTCGTCGTAACGCTCCCGCGGGAGATCATTATCCGGCGCGTCGGCTAGCCAGGTCGCCGGCGCGCCCCTTCGGCAGCGCCCTCCTGTCGCTCGCCGCCCTCTTCCGAGGCCTGGCTCGGTCCGGATCACCCGCACCGATTCCAGGAGCGCTCCCGTGAGCCCTGCCGTCCTCGACGCCACAGTCCTCGATCCCGCCGTCCCCGACGCAGCCCTGCTCGATCCGCCCCGTGCGACCGACCCCGGCCGCCGCCAGCGCCTCGTCCGCACGCGCCTCGACGGCGGGATGGACGCCGTCCACCGCGTCGTCACCCTGCTCCGGGGGCGCGGCTACGAGGTCCGCGGGATGTCGGTGGACCTGCGCCGCGGCACCCTCGACGTGACGTTGCTGGTCACCCCGGACGAGACCGCGCTGCTGCTGGAACGGCTGCGCAGGCTCCCGTCGGTGCTGGCCGCCGCTGCGTGATCATCGGGCCCGCGTGATCATCGGGCCCGGGTGATCAGCGGGTCTGGCTGAACCCCGCTCCCGCCGTCAGGCCCGGGCCGCCGAGCGGGACGAGCTCGATGAACTCCGGCGGCCCCGCGAGCAGCGGCAGCACCGAACCGAGCCCGGCCTCTCCGAGGTCCCGGTTCAGCGCGGCGTCGGACGACTCCTCGTCGGCCCACACCTCGGTGACCCACACGGCGTCCTCGTCGTCCGGTGTCCGGTTCACGATGTAGAGCTCGCAGCCGGGGGCGCTGCGCATGCCCTCGGCGACCTTGAGCAGGTTCGTCGCGAGCTCGTCACCGGATCCGGGGACGGAGACCATCCGGACGTACCTGCCGACCCGTGCGTTCTCGCTGGAAGTCACGGTCGGCAACGGTAGTGGGCCCCGGTGCATCAGGGCCCCTCCAGGGTCACCACCTCGGGGTCGACGTCGATGCGCAGGGACCTGCGCGACGCGTCGAAAGCGGGCCAGCCGGGATCCCCGGTCCGCGCGAACGCCACCCAGGCGTCGCGCATCAGGTCCGACACCGCGTGCGGGGTGGGCGGCTCGCCGAGCAGCCCGGTTGGGCCGGTCGCCGAGCCGAGCGTGCCGAAGACGAACGGCAGCTCGAGGCCGTGGCAGGCGCCGAGCCGGCCGCCGAACGCGGGGGAGCGCCAGGTGAAGTCGTAGACGTGGGTGCGTCCGGTGTGGGCGTCGGCCAGCCGTCGCACCGGGCCGCGGAAGACGAGCTCGGTCATCACCGCCGCGAACACCTGCCCGGCGTGCGCGCCCGGTTCGTCGAGACCCGCCGACGCCAGCAGCGCGGCCGAGTCCGGCCGGACCATGGCCAGCGCCCGGCGCACCTGGTCCGCGGTCATCGCGTCGATCGCGCCGGTGGGGACGAGGTAGAGGTTCATCTCCTCGGCGTTGGCGCCGACGAGCAGGTCGACGTCCGCGGCCGAGCCGGCCGCCAGCGCGTCGAGCGGGTGCTCGGGCAGGACGTCGTCCCCGAGGACCGGCAGGAACGCCCCGAGGCCCAGCCCAGGGTCGGTGCCGTCGGGTTCGCGCAGGTCACCGCGCTTGAGCGGGTCCGCGAGCGTCTCCTGCACGGCGAGCGCGTCGGCGATCGAGCGGCCGCGCATCCCGTCGGCCGAGAAGTCGACGCCCAGCGCGTCCGTCACGACCCGCGCGTACCGGGCGGACGGCTCGGCGGTGCGGACCATCTCGGCGCCGCCGCTCTGCACGATCGCGCGCCGGAACAGCCCCCGGGCGAGCGGCGAGCCGAGCAGGGCGCCGATGCTCATCGCGCCCGCGGACTCGCCGAACACGGTCACGAGGCCGGGGTCCCCGCCGAACGCCGCGACGTTGTCCCGGACCCACTCGAGCGCGGCGATCTGGTCCCGCAGGCCGATGTTCGTGGCGCCGCCGGGCAGCGGGAGGAACCCCTCGACACCCAGCCGGTAGGTCACCGAGACCAGGACGACGCCCGCCCCGGCCAGCGCGGTCCCGTCGTAGGTGGGGGCGCCGGGCTCGCCCGCGACGAACGCGCCGCCGTGGACGAAGACCATCACGGGCAGGCCGCTCGCCGACGGGTCGGGCGTCCAGACATCGACGGTCAGGTAGTCCGAGCCCTCCCGCCAGCCCGTCCCGATGATCGGGGCGAGGTCCAGGCCGGGGAAGGCGCGGGAGTTCTGCGGGGCGTTCGGGCCGGGTTTCGTCGTGTCCCGGACGCCTTCCCAGGTCGGGGCGGGGACGGGCGCGGCGAACCGGAGGGCGCCCTCCGGAGGCGCGGCGAACGGGATGCCGAGGAACCGGCTCACCCCGTCCGCCGTGGTGCCCTCGACTCGCCCGGCGGTGGTGTCGACGACAGGGTTCTCGGTCACCCTGTAGGTCTACCGGTCAGGTGAGCGGGATGACCAGGATCCGGTCGTCGTCCGCGCCCGGTTCGCCGCGACCGTCCCGGTTGCTGGTGGTGATCCAGAGCGCGCTGCCGTCCGGCGTCGCGGTCACCCCGCGGATCCGGCCGTACTCGCCCTGCAGCAGCGGCTCGGGCGTCCCGACCCCGCCGTCCGTCCCGAGCGGGACCCGCCAGAGCCGCTCGCCGCGCAGCGCCCCGACCCACAGCGAGCCGCCGGCGTAGGCCATGCCGCTGGGGGAGGCCTCGTCCGTGGACCAGGTCAGCAGGGGATCGATGAACCCCTGCCGCTCGCCCACCCCCTCCACCGCCGGCCAGCCGTAGTCCCCACCGGAGATGATCGCGTTGACCTCGTCGTAGGTGTTCTGGCCGAACTCGGTGGCGTAGAGCCGGCCGGCGGGGTCCCAGGCGAGACCCTGGACGTTGCGGTGGCCGTAGCTGTAGACCGCGGTGCCGAACGGGTTGCCCGGAGCCGGGGCGCCGTCGGGGGTGACCCGGAGGATCTTGCCGCCCGGGTCGTTCCTGTCCTGGGCCGGGTCGCGCCGCCCGGCCTCGCCCGTCGCGACGTAGAGGAACCCGTCCGGGCCGAACGCGAGGCCGCCGCCGTTGTGGATCGTGCCCTTCGGGATCCCGGCGACGACGACCTGCTGCGCGGCGCCGTCGATCGTCCCGTCGGGCTCGGCGGTGAGCCGGACGACGCGGTTGTCGTCCGCGCCGGTGTAGGAGACGTAGACGGCCCGATCCGTCGCGTAGCCCGGCGAGACCGCGATGCCCAGCAGCCCGCCCTCGCCCGCCGGCCGCACGCCGGCGACCGTGCCGACCGGCGTCACTGTGCCGTCCGGCGTCACCCGCAGCAGCCGCCCCGAGTTCCGCTCGGTGACCAGCGCGGCGCCGTCGGGCAGGAACGCGAGCGACCACGGCACCTCCAGCCCGCCGACGAGCGTGCGGGCCTCCCCGGCGGTCCGCTGCACCGCCACGGTCGGCGCGGGGGAGGCGACCCCGGCCGACGGCGCCGGTGCCGCGGTGGCCGAGCACGCGACGGCACCGGCCAGCACGGCGACGGTGAGCAGGGCGGTCCGAGCGAGGGGGCGCACCCCGCAACGGTATCGACGTCCGGTCCGGCCGGCGCGGAAAGGACTCCCGGGCATGAGCATGGGCGGGGGGTGTGAACACCCCCGAAGAAGTAGGGGTTATCCCCGTGTCCGGCGGCGGAGACATCGGGCAGGCTGTGCCCCATGACGGTCGATGCCCTGCTCCAGGCGATCCCGCCACTCGCGGTCTACCTCATCGTCGGTGGTGTCATCGGGGTGGAGAGCCTCGGGATCCCGCTGCCCGGAGAGATCGTGCTGGTCAGTGCCGCGTTGCTGGCGTCGCACCACGAGCTCGCGGTGAGCCCGCTCGGCGTGGCCGTGGCCGCGATCGTCGGTGCGGTGATCGGGGACTCGATCGGCTACAGCATCGGCCGCCGCTACGGGATGAACCTGTTCAGCTGGCTCGGCACCAAGTTCCCGAAGCACTTCGGGCCCGGACACGTCGCCCTCGCCGAGAGGCTCTTCGCGCGCTGGGGCGTGTGGGCGGTGTTCGTCGGCCGGTTCATCGCGCTGCTGCGGATCTTCGCGGGACCCCTGGCCGGGGCGCTGAAGATGCCGTACCCCCGGTTCCTGGTCGCCAACGTGACCGGGGGGATCCTCTGGGCGGGCGGCACCACCGCCGTCGTCTACTACCTGGGGCTCGCCGCCGAGAAGTGGCTGTCCCGCTTCTCCTGGGTCGGCCTGATCGTGGCGGTGATCGCCGGGCTGGTCGTCACGCTGGTCGTCCGGCGGCGCACGAACCGCATGATGGCCGAGCTGGAGACTCAGACCCCGGCCGAGGACCCGATCGACGGTTCGACGGCGCCGACCGCTGCCCCGTGACCGCGCACGACCACCCGGCCCACCTCCGCGAGCTCGGGCGATCCGGCGCCGAGCGCGGTCAGCGTGGCCGTGACCAGCGGCGGGACCGGCCGCGCCGAGCCGTCGAGGATCTTCAATGCGAGGGCGCGGCCGTCCGGTAGCGCCGCGGCGAACACGCCGTCCGCGCCGTCCTTGGCGATCAGCCCCGGCACCGCCTCCAGGAACCGGGTGACCTCGCGGTTCGTGCCGCCGAGCCACCACGGGTTCGCCCGGATCGCCGCCGCGACCCGGCCCTCCGGGGTCTCCGGCGCGGCGACGGCGATCGCGGCGAACGCGCGGGCGAGTCCCGTCACCGTGCAGGAGAACAGCGGCGCGCCGCACCCGTCGACGGCGACGTGCTCGACGGCGTCCCCGGTCAGCGCCTCGACGTGCCCGCGGATCGCCTGCTGCAGCGGATGGTCCGGGTCCCGGTAGCCGGCGGTGTCCCAGCCGTTGGCGACGCAGGTCGCGAGCATCGCCGCGTGCTTGCCCGAACAGTTCTGCGCGAGCGACGACGGCGGGCTGCCGGCCGCGCGCCAGGCTGCGGCGGCGTCCGGGTCCAGGGGCAGATCGGGCGTGTTCTGCAAGGCGTCCGGCCCGAGTCCGGCCCGCGACAGGATGCGGGCGGCCCCCTCGCGGTGGGCGGGCTCGCCGGAATGGCTCGACGCGGCCAACGCGAGGAGCTCGCCGTCGAGGTCGAGCCCGGCGCGGAGCATCGCGGCCGCCTGGACCGGCTTGAGGGACGAGCGGGGGAAGAACGTGACGCCGGGAGCGCCCTCCCGGACGACGGTCGCGCCGCTCCCGTCCAGGCCGACCAGGTGTCCGAGGTGCACCGACTCCACGACACCGTTCCGGACCACCCGCGCCAGGGGCACCGCGTGCTGCTCGATCGTCACGGGCGGCGACGGTAGCCGCCGGGGCGTCAACGCCGCGCGGCGCGGCGGGGATCACCCTCTGGCGTCGAGCAGTACCGCGGGATCGGGCGCCGGCCGGTCGGCCGGTCAGTAGACGATGCCGCGGTCCCGGACCAGATCCCACAGGTCGAGGGGGATCTCGGTCCAGGCGAAGACGTCGTCGACCCCGGTGAAGGGCACCCCGGCGGCCTCGCGGACCTCGACGATCCGCCGGGCGGTGGCGGGGTCCAGGCCGCAGACGCTCGCGATCGCCGCGGCCGGCGCGTGGTTGAGGTCGACGAGGCCGCCGTCGTCGTAGGCGTGGGGCAGGTCCGGGCGCCCGATCCGCAGCTCACGCGCGAGCAACCGGTCCGTCGCGGCGATCCGCCTGGACTCCTCCCGGCGGACCCGCCCGGCCAGTGCGGCGGCGACGGCCGGGTCCTGGCCGGGGCCGGGCATCCCGAGGCGGACCGGGAACTGCGGCCCGGGCGGCCAGATCTCGCGGCGGATCCGGCCGAGGTGCACCAGGGCCACGATCATGATGCCGACGAGCAGGACGACGGTCCCGCTGCCGCCGAGACCGGCCCAGCCCAGGACGTATGCCGCCGGGACGGCCGCGGTGTACGCCGCGGCCCGGGCCACGGCCGCCCGGCTCCGCTGGCGTGCTGCCGCGTGGAGGAACGCGACCGGGGCGAGGGTGCCCCAGGACAGCAGCGCGAGCGCGATGTACCAGGCGCCGCCGGTGGGGGCGGGGGCCCGGCGGGGCGGGTGGGACGGCGCCGTGGTCATGGCACCACTGTCCCGGAAGAGCGGGCTCCCCGGTATCGGGAGTCGGGCCGGACCGCTCGGGCCGGACCGCTCGGAAGACGATGCCCCGGTCGCGGATCCGGTCCCACATCTCCACCGGCACGTGCGTCCAGGTGAAGGCGTCCTCGACCTGCACGAACGGGATGCCCGCCGCCGCCCGCGCGTCGACCATGCGCTGGGCGGCCTCGTGGGTGATCCCGCCGTCGTCGTCGTAGGTCCGGGGAAGGTCCGAGCGGCCGATCCGCAGCTCGCGGGCGAGCAGCGGGTCCGTCGCGACGATCCGACGGGACTTGCGGCGCAGGAAGGTCAGGTGGACGAGAGCGACGACGATCAACCCGATGGTGAGGTCGCCGAGTGTTGTCGTCCGGATCGTTCGCCATCGCCAGGATCCCCACCGTGGCGGCCGTGTCGAGCACCGCCCAGACCCAGGGAGCGGGAAGCGTGGCGGCGTGCGCGAACGGCAGCGGGGACAAGATGCCGATCGTGATCAGCACCAGCGCGAAGTACCACCCGCCCTGCGCGAACCAGGTGAACGGGTTGCGGGGCCGGGCGGAGCTCGCCGATGGCGTGGATGCACTATCCACGAAAGGCGCCCCGGAAGAGGATCAGCAGTTCTGCGGAGATCCCGGGCCGCGAGGGCCGCAGTCACCCGATCGGGTGCCCTCTGTACCCTCCGACCGACGCGGAGAACGCGCTCCCCTACCGAGATGACGACGCCATCGGCCCTGGTCGAGGGCGGTTTCTCGCAGAACGTGGCAATTCGGACACCCGCCGTCTCCGCGGGCGTTCCGGGAAGGATCCCTCTTGTCCCAGCAGATCGAGAGCACGCCGCGCAAGGGCCTCGGCGCTCTCTCCGCCTGGACCGCACCCGTGCACCGGGACGGCCTCGCGCTCGTCCTCAGCTCCGGGCTCAGCTCGGCGATCGGGCTCCTGTACTGGGTCCTGGTCGCCCGGCTGTTCACCCCTGAGGTCGCCGGCGTGAACTCGGCCGCGCTCGCGACGCTGAACATGCTGGGCGCGATCGCGCACCTGAACATGCAGAACGCGCTGCTGCGCTTCGTCCCCGTCGCGGGCACGGGCACCAAACGCCTGGTCGCCGGCGCGTACGCCGCCGCGATCACCGCGGCGGCGCTCACCGGGATCGTGTTCGCCCTGGGCGCGCCGGTGTGGGCGCCGGAGATGGTGGCGGTCGCCGGGCTGGGCGCGTTGGTCGTGTTCTTCGCGATCGGGACGCCACTCATGTCGATCTTCGACGTCCAGGACAACCTGCTCACCGGCCTCGGCCGCGCGATGGTCGTCCCGGTCGAGAACCTGGTCTTCGCGCTGCTGAAGATCGGCCTGCTCGTGCTGGCCGCCTCGGTCGCAATACCCGGCGGGATCGCACTGTCCTGGGTGATCGCGACGGCCGTCGCGGTGCTCGCGATCAGCAGCTGGGTCTTCGTGAAGCTGGTGCCCCGGCACGCGGCCAAACCGACCGCGGTCGAGCCGATCACGATCAAGGGCATCGCACGGTTCGCCGGCGCGGACTACACCGGCTCGATCTTCTGGCAGTGCGCCATCTACGGCATCCCGCTGCTGGCCCTGAGCCGGATCGGCGCCGGTTACGCCGCGACCTACCAGATCGTCTGGACCATGGCGATGGCCCTGTACCTCGTGGTCACGGGCATGACGCAGTCGATGGTCGCGCATGCCGCGAACGATCCCGCCGGAGCCCGGGAGGCCCGCCGCGCGACGAGCAGGCGGGCCCTGATGCTCACGGTCCCCGCGGTCGCGATCCTCACCCTCGGCGCCCACCCGATCCTCTCGATCTTCGGCGGTTACTACGCCGAGACGGGCACCTGGGCGCTCGTCCTCTGTGCGCTGTCGGCCCTGCCGAACATCATCACGGCGTCGGCGCTGGCCATGGCCCGGGTGCAGCGGCGGATGGCCGTGCTGATCGTCGTGCCGGCCACGATCTCGGTCATCGTGATCGCGGGCTCGTGGATCCTCATGCCGGCCTGGGGGCTGGTCGGGGTCGGCGCATCGTGGCTGGTCGGGCAGAGCGTCGTCGCGGCCGTGCTGACGGTGACGGAGCGCAGGCACGAGCGGGAGCCCCTCCCCGCCGTCTGACCACGTCTCCTGCGGCGACCCCGGAGAACGGCTGGTCCCGTCTCCACCGCCCTGGCAGCATCGGCGCATGACTGCACCCCGGCGCGGCCGGATCGAAGCGGTGGCGGAGAAGGCGGCGGTCACCCCGCTGGAGCTCTTCTTCGACCTGGTGTTCGTGTTCGCCCTCACCCGGGTCACGGACTGGATGGCCGACGCCCCGACCGTCGAGTCGGTGGTGCGCGGCGCCCTGATCCTCACCGTGATGTGGTGGACCTGGGTCGGGTACGCGTGGATCGGGAACGTCGCGAAGGCGGACGAGGGCGTCATCCGGGTCGGCATGTTCGTCGCGATGGTGGGCGTGTTCGTCGGCGCGATCACGATCCCCGAGGCCTTCGACGACCTGCCCGGCGGCCTCTACGGCCCGGCGGTGTTCGCGGCGGCCTACTTCTTCGTGCGGGCCGTGCACATCGTGATGTTCTGGTTCGCCAGCCGGGACGACCCGATACTGCGCAAACAGGTCCTCCGGTTCCTGCCGTCGATGCTGATCGGCACTGTGCTGCTGCTCGTGGCGTCGCAGACCTCCGGCTGGGTGCAGACCCTGCTCTGGTTCGCGGCGATCGTCGGGGACTACCTCGGCACGGTCCTGGCCGGCACGGACTGGCGGCTGCGCTCCGCGGCGCACTTCGCCGAGCGGCACGGCCTGATCGTGATCGTCGCGCTGGGCGAGTCCATCGTCTCGATCGGCATCGGCGTGGCCGCGCTGCCGGTCTCCTGGCCGATCATCGCGGCGTCGGCCCTGGGCCTGGCCGTCGCGGGGGCGCTGTGGTGGGCCTACTTCGACGTGACGTCGATCCTGACCGAGCACGCGCTGGCCGAGGCCCGGGGTGAGCACCGGATCCGGCTCGCCCGCGGCGGGTACTCGTTCCTGCACCTGCCGATGGTCGTCGGCGTGATCATGATGTCGCTCGGGTTGAAGAAGGTGCTGCTCTACGTCGGCGGCGGCGAGGAGCACTCGCTGACCGACCCGATCTACGGTGTCCCGCTCGCCGCGCTCTACGGCGGGGCCGCGCTGTACCTGCTCGCCCACGTCGGGTTCAAGCGGTATGTGATCGGGACGCTGAACGTGGAACGGATCGTGGTCGCGGCGCTGCTGCTCGTCCTGATCCCGGTGGTGGCGTACCTGCCGGCGCTGGTGGCACTCCTGGTGCTCGCGGTGGTGCTGGTGGCGCTCGTCGCCTACGAGACGGTCCGGTACGCCGAGCAGCGGGACCGCGTCCGGCACGCCGGCTAGAGCACTCTCCTAGGTCTCGTCCAGGTCCTGCGGCGCGACCTCGGGCGTGCGTTCCAGGTCCGCCGAGCCTGCCCAGGGGGCTGCGCCCAGTTCGGCGGGGCTGCGGACGCCGAGCTCGGCCAGGCGGGCGCTCTGCAGGCGCTGCCGCTCGCTCGGCCGCTCCGGCCCCTCGGTCCGGGCGATCGCCGGGTTCACCGCGGGCACCGAGCTCAGCCGCTTCCGCAGCGGCGGTGCGCCATCGCCGCGTTCGGGCAGGGGAGCGGCCCGGCGCGTCGAGCGGGCGGCCGGGAGCATCACGCGTCCGGGGCGCATGGCTACCGGCGTCCGGGATCGGTCTGCGTCACGCCTCCAGCATGAGGCCGGGCGACGGTGATCGCCAGAGGCTCCCTGATCTCGACCCCGCCGGGCCCGCCGGTACCGCGCTCCGCGGTGGGGGAACGGCGTCCCTCACCGGCGGGGAGCGCCCCCCGTTCAGGCCTGCTGCTCGTCCGCGTCCCGGTCGTCGGCGGTGGTCCGCTCGGCATCCGCGTCATCCCCGTTCGGGGTGATGCGGACGCGGGCGGCCCGGCGGCCGTCCATCTCCAGCACGGTGAACCGATGGTCGAGGGCGTCGATCGCGTCGCCGAGCCGCGGGGCGCGGCCGAGCTGGTCGACCACGAATCCGGCGAGGGTGTTGTAGTGGCCCTCCGGCAGCTCGATCCCGGTCGATTCCTTGACGTCGTCGCGGTGCAGCAGGCCGTCCACCTCGATGCTGCCGTCGGCCTGGCGCCGGGCGGGCCGGTCTCGGGGGTCGTACTCGTCCTCGATGTCGCCGACCAGTTCCTCGACGAGGTCCTCGAGGGTCACGATGCCGTCCGTGCCGCCGTACTCCTCGACGACGATCGCCAGGTGGCCGCGGCGGCGCATCCGGGACAGCGCCTGGATCAGGGGGAGGCTGCCGGGCAGCACCGGTGCTTCCCGGGCGAGCTCGGCCACCGTGGCGGGCGCCTGCCGGCCGTGGTCGCGGCGATGCGCGGCGGTCAGCACGTCCCGGACGTGGGCCACCCCGAGGACGTCGTCGGACGAGCGCCCGCTGACCGGATACCGGGAGTGCGGCCGGTCCGAGACGTACTCCGCCGCCTCCTCGACGCTCATCGAACCGGGCAGGAAGTCGACCTCGGTCCGCGGGATCATCACCTCGCGCAGCACCCGGTCGGTCGCGGTGAAGACATCGGCCAGCACCCGGCGCTCCTCCGGCGTGAGCTCCTCGTGACTGCCGACCAGATCACGCAGCTCCTCCTCGCTGACCTGGGCGGTCCTGGCGTGCGGATCGATTCCCACCAGCCGGACCACCGCATTGGTCGACACGGTGAGCAGCCAGATCACCGGGCGGAAGAGCGTGGCGATCCGGTCCAGCACCGGCGCCACGAACAGTGCGACCGCCTCGGGACGCTGCATCGCCAGCCGCTTGGGCACCAGCTCGCCGAGCACCAGTGAGATGTAGGCCACGGCCAGTGTCACGACCACCAGCGCGACCGTGCCGGCCGCCCCGTCGGAGAGTCCCGTGTGCACCAGCACCCGCTGCAGCTCGACCGCGAGCGTCGCGCCGCCGTAGCTGGCGGCGAAGAACCCGGCGAAGGTGACACCGATCTGCACGGCAGACAGGAAGCGGCCGGGGTCCTCCCGTAGTCGCGCCACCGCCAGGCCCCGCTTGCCCCGCTCGGCGAGGCGGCGGACCTGCCCCTCGCGCAGCGAGACCAGGGCGATCTCCGACGCGGAGAAGTACCCGCCGACCACGACGAACAGCAACACGAGGAACGCGTTGAGGAACCAACCACTCATGCCCTGGGGCTTCCCCACAGGCAGGGCCTGATTCACACCGAGCCGGCGCAGTAAAGCGAGCGGGGGACGGCCGTGGCGGGCCGAGGGGAGGGCCGACGACAGGTTCGATCACCCGAGAAACGAACAGAGGCACCTCGAGGCCCCCGCCCCGCCTCGATCTCGACGACTGTGCCCTCCCGTCATGGAAGGCGTCGGTCTCGTAGGAGGCGCTCGAAACGCCGCCGCAGCGCCACGTCGACGAGCTGGCCTAGGGCGCCGCATGCACGGCCGATCCCCCCCGTTCAGCATGACCAGTGTTCTGCGCCGTCCGCACGCGCAGCTCCGATCGGTTGGGCGAACCGGTCTTGGAGAGCAACCGCTCGACGTGCTCCTCGATCGTTCGCCTCGACAGCACCGGCCGGTACGCGATCTCCCGGTTCGACAGGCCCTGCGCCATGAGTAGCAGGACCTCCATCTCGCGCGCGGTGACGCCGCGGAGGCGCAGCGCCTCCAGCACCACCGGGTGTCACCTCCCCGCGGGCCCCTGTGGGAGCACGCCGCGGCCACCCGGCTTGCGGACCTGCTCCTTCTCACCAACCTCGGCCTCGCCCTCCTGTTCGCGACCCGACTCCGCTTGCGGCGGCTCGACCCACACCCGCGCAGAGCGGGCCGCCGCGCCGGATGACGGGAAGCCGCCCGCCACGCTCGCCGTCCCCGTGTGGAGGCGTCTCGCTGCCTGCATGTCTGGGGGCGCACACCACCCCGGGGTCCCGGCCCGTTCTGTCGCGCGGCCCCCGCCGGGGCCCTCAGCCGTCCACCGTCAGGTCCCGGGCGCTGCCGGAGATCGCCAGCGCTCCACCGTCGACCCTGACAGCCGTCGGTGTCGCTCCGAACGGGAGCCTGCCCGGGTCAATCTTCACGGTCAACGCCCGTAGGATCGTCTGCTGCACCGATCCGGGGAGGAGATCGTCGAGCGCCCCACCGGATCCGACCTGGACGTTGCGACCCGTGATCTGAAGCTGGCCGTCGGCCACGTCCACCGACGCGATCACGGTCACGGGCACACCCAGCCCCGGCGCCGTGCCGCTCAACTGCACCATCGATGCCGGGTCGGTCGACGCCGACGATGTTGCGGCGGCGGAGCCAACGAGTTCGCTCGCCCCGTCGGTCCGCAGCTTGGCCAGCTGCGCAGGGCTCACCGGATCCACCCGCAGGTCGGGGATGCCGAGCAGCCCGCCTAGACCGCCGGGCTCGACGAGCACGGTCCCCTCCGCCTGGTCGATTCGGATCACCGGAGCGCCACCACCGAACAGCGCCGGTACCGGCACCCGGGTATGGCGCAAGTGCGCCCGTAGCGAGAGCTGGAGTACGCCGTAGCGGACCCGATCCGCAGCGACCTCAACGTCGGGGTAGTCACCGGCGACCGCCTGCGCGAGGAACGGAAAGCCGTGGATCTGGACAATCGGGTCGCTCGTTAGGTCGAGGGTATTGCGCATCCGCTGCGCCACCCGGTGCTCAGCTACGGCAGCGGCACCGTAATCGGCTGCAATTAGCAGGCCGGTGATCACCACGAGCAATATGACGATTTTCTTCACCCGCTGTCTCTCCCGCCGGCCGTCATTCCAACGGGATGATCCGAGCCTTGCCGGTGAAGACGCCGGCGATGACCTCGTGCAGCCCTTCAGCGTCTGGTCCATCAGGAATTCCTCAGCGACGCGCGGAGCGCCGTTTCCAGGCCAGGGGCGATGTGGACCAGCTGAATCTGGACTCGACCCGCTTCCAGGAACGCCTCCTCGCGGCCGGTCCAGGCGTTTATCTGCATCCATATCACCACCGGTGTGCCGTCAGGCGTGTAACCGATCAGCCTGTCCGTCACCGACTCATCTCCTCGTTGACGAATTCCTGGGACGTGGGGTTCTTCTCGATGTAGTCCACCACGTCACCGACGGTCTTCAGCTCGGCCAGCTGATCGTCGGGGATCTTCATGCCGAACTTGTCCTCGGCCTGCACCGCGATCTCGACCATGGACAGAGAATCGATGTCGAGGTCGGCGACGAATGACTTCTCCGGTGTCACCTCGGCGGCATCCACCCCGACGATCTCTTCGATGATCTCGGCGAGGACGGGGAGGATCTCTTCGTTGCTCATGTGGTTCCCTTTCTCTTTTAATGTGCGATCCTCTGACGGACCGGGTCCGCCGGAAATACATCGAAGGTGCGTCCCGCCCCTGTAGGAGCGGGGCCGGTCAACCCCCGTTCTCGTAATTGATCATTTGTTCTCGATTCCTCCGCTGATTGGTGGGCTCGCCGGTCGGCGCACGCTGCTCGAGCCGGAGGATCAGGTGTCTGACAGGGACTCCTGTGATCGGCGGTGATGAATCTGGTGCTGACCCACGGCCGGGGGTCCCCGGCGGTCAGACAGGCCACCGGAAGCGGGCTGTCTGGTCATTTCTTCGCCGCCCCGGTCCGGGCGGGCAGGTAGCGGATGCGGTGATCGCGCAGGCCGTAGAACACCAGCACGACCACCTCCCGGCCGGCGGCGACCACACCGGCGTTGTGGCCGCGCCGCTCGCCGACCCGGTCGCGGTGCCGCCCGAGGCGGGTGCGCGGGGACCCGTTGCACGGCCTCGACCGCGGCCCAGTGCACCAACCGGCTGCCTTGCTTGGTGAACCGGCCACGATGGCAGGTGGTGTCGGACTCGCGATGCCTGGGCGTCAGCCCGGCCCAGCTGGCCAATTGCTCCGGCCGGGCGAAGCGCGTCACGTCACCGATCTCGGCTACGAACACCGCGGCCAGGTCCCTCCCACCCCGGGAATGGCCCGGATCGCGACGTACCCGGGGTCTGCCGGTCCCTCGTATGCTCCTGCGAATCGTTCGGCTGGCTGTCGTTATCACGCAGTCGTGGTGGGAAGTGCGCGCGGAGTGGGGTCGTTGCCCGAGTGCCGCCGTGGGTGGTTGACGATTTGGGCCGGTCGGGGAGTCAACCACGGCATGGGCGCTCGTGGGAGCCGTAGCAGCGCTGATTCGATTTCGGCGAGCTCGATACGGTAGGCGCCAAAGTTGTCCCGCGGGTCGATGCGTCCCAGGTATTCGATCTCGCCGTCCTCGTTGACCCGGCCCAGGTCGCCAGTGCGGTAGATCCGGCCGGAAGGGTTAGCCGGGATGCCGAGGAAGTCCGGGATGAACGCGTTGTCGGTCAGGTCGTCGCGGTTGAGGTAGCCGCAGGCCAGCCCGAGGCCGGCGATGCCGATCTCCCCGGTTTCCCCGTGCGGCAGCGCCCGGTGAGGGTCCTCGACGTCCAGGACGACCGTGCTGTAGGTGGGCAGCGGGACGCCGATCGTGACCGGTTTGTCCGGGTGCAGCTCAGTCCAGGTGGCGGTGACCGTAGCCTCGGCCGGGCCATAGACGTTGAGCATCCGCCGGCCGGGGCGGTGCCAGCGCGCAATCAGATCCCGCGGGCAGACTTGCCCGAAGACCAGCAGGAACCGCAGGTCGGGCAGATCGTCCTGGAGGGTGGCGAGTTGGACCGGCACGCAGTACATCGCGGTGACCCGCTGGCTGACCAAGAACTTGTGTAGGTCAGCCCCCAACGGGAGCACGCCGGGCGGTTTGGGCACCAAGGTGGCTCCGCACAGCCACGGTACCAAGATCTCTTCGACCGAGAAGTCGAAGGCGAGCGACAGCCCTTGATACACACGGTCGCGGGGGCGGATGCCGTACACCTCGGCGGCGACCTTGATGAAGTTGCAGATGCTGCGGTGGTCGATCGCCACGCCGGCGGGGCGGCCGGTGGGGTCGGTGGTGTAGCTGATGTAGGCGAGCTGGTCGGCGTGTGCGCCGCGCTCGATGTGGGTGAGCCGGTGGGAGCTCAACTCGTCGATCAGCGGCGCGGCCTGGTCGAGGTGGACCAGTTGGGCGCCGCTGGTGCTCAACTGGTCGATCCACTCCGCGCGCCCGGCTACCCACGACATCGACAGCACCGTGCGCACCCGGGCGTCTTCGACGATGTAGGCCATCCGATCGGTCGGGAAGTCGGTGTCGAGCGGCACGTATGCGGCGCCGATCTTGAACACGGCCAGCATCGGGATGTAGGCGTGGGCCGGCTCGTCGAACAGCAGTCCAATCCGGTCGCCTGGATTGGCCCCGCGCAGTCGCAGGTAGCGGGCCAGTTGGTTGGCCTGGGCGTCCAGCTCGTCGTAGGTCAGCGACAGCTCGTCGGAGTCCACCGCGAGCTGGCCGGGCCGGCCGTACAGGCGCACCCAGTCACAGCACTCCTCCAACAGGCGGTCCAGGCGCTCGTCCTGGCGCACTCGCCAACCCTGTGGCTCGTACTGGTCGACCAAGACCAGCTCAGATATCGGGCCCGCGAACGGCGGCTCTGCGTGAGCCGGCAACGGCGCCGGGGCCTCCCGGAGCCCGAAGCGGGTGTGCACGCGCCGCAACCACGGGGGCGCCCACCAGTTGATCCGCCCGGTCAGCTTCATGAACGCCGGGACCAGCAGTCCACGGACGAGTGTTGCGTCCATCAGCACCGCGAGCGCCAGGCCGACGCCGAGCAACTTCAGCGGGGTCACGCTGGACGTCGCGAAGGACAGGAACACGACCGCGATGATCGCGGCGGTCGCGGTGATCAGTCGTCCGGTGTGGCCCAGCCCTCGTGCGACGGCGAGGGTGTTGTCCCCCGTGCGCTCCCACTCCTCGCGGATACGCGACAGGAGGAAGACCTCGTAGTCCATCGACAGGCCGAACGCCACGCAGAACATGAGGATCGGGATGGTGACGTCCAGCTGGCCGGTGACCGTGAAGTTCCCGAGGAGCCAGCGCAGATGCCCCTCCTGGAAGATCCACACCATCGCGCCGAACGTGGCGCTGAGGCTGAGCAGGTTGAGCACCAGGGCCTTCAACGGCACGATGACGCTGCCGGTGAACAGGAAGAGCAGGATGCCCACGGCCACAGCGATGATCGCGAGAGCCCACGGCACATTGTCGGCGATGGCGTTGGAGGTGTCGACGAGATCCGCCGACTCCCCGCCGACGAGCACCGGGGCCGGCGCCGGGGTCGACCGCAGCCGGTTCACCAGCTCCTTCCCCGAGGTCGGGGACGGGTCGGCGGCAGGGACGATCGAGAGCCAGGTACCGGAGCCGCTCTCGAATCTGGCGGAGGACCCGTCCGGCGCGGCGACCTGCACACCGTTGGCAAAGGAGCCGGTGAGCGCGTCGACGCGGGCGGCGCCCGGAAGCCGGGACAGGTCGAGGGCGTAACCGGTCAGCGTACTGGCGTCAGTCCTCTGGTTCGAGACCACGAACAGCTGTGCCGATTCCTGTGTCGCGAAGTCCTCGCGCAGCATGTCGCCGGCCTGTCGGCTCGACGCGCTCTGCGGCAGCGCGCGATCGTCGGGCAGACCGAACTGGGCGTGCAGGAACGGAGTGCCGAGCACGAGCAGGATCGCGACGACGCCGACAGCGACCAATCCGGGGCGGCGCATGACCGCGCTGGCCAGTCGTTCCCAGAAGTTCGGGAGCACCCGGGCGCGCCGCGTCGGAGGGCGACGGAAGAGCGCCAGCCTGTTCACCCGCTCGCCCAGCAGGGCGAGGACGGCCGGCAGCACGACCACCGTGCTGACGGCGGCGAGCACGACGACGGCTATGCCGGCGTAGGCGATCGAGCGCAGGTAGTACAGCGGGAAGACCAACAGTGCGGTCAGCGAGAGCGTGACCGTGGCCGCCGAGTAGACGACGGTCCGCCCGGCGGTTTGCACCGTCTCGATCACCGCACGGTCCGGGGACAGCCCCCGCGCCAGTTCCTCACGGAAGCGGGTCACCACGAACAGGCTGTAGTCGATGCCCAGACCGAGGCCCAGCGCGGTCGTCACGTTCAATGCGAAGACCGAGACGTCGGTCAGGTTGGCCAGGATCCACAGTTCCGCCAGCGTGCCGGCGATCGCGACCAGGCCGATCACGAGCGGCAGACTGGCGGCCACCATGCTGGCGAAGACCAGCACGAGGAGCACCGCCGTGATTGGTAAGGCGTATTTCTCGGCCTGGACGAGGTCGTCTTTGAGGGTCTCGGTTATCTCGCGGGAGGTCTCGTCCGAGCCGCTCGCAAGCAGCGTCAGCACGCCCTGCTGTCGGTAACGGTCGATGAAGCCCTGAACGGTGTGTTTCCGGGCGTCTGGGCCACCGGCGAGCCGAACCAGGGCGAGTGCCGAGCGCCCGTCCTTGCTGCGCAGGGAGACGGGCTGGTCCATGCTCCAGAACGACTGGACCTTTAGCACCCCCGGTTCGGTGCTCAGTCGGCGGGTGAGCTCCATCCCTGCCTGCGCGGCCGCGGGATCCGCGACCGTCTGCCCCTTCGGCACGGTGGCGATGAGGACGAAGGTCGGTTGCCCCTGGCCGAACCGTTCATCGAGCATCGTCGCTGCGCGTGCCGACTCCGAGTCAGGGTCGGTGTACCCACCGCTCGAGAGGTGATCGTGGACCCCGCTACCGATCATCCCCGCGCCAATCACCCCGAGAAGTGTGAGCGCGAGTATCCACAGTCGTCGGCGTACCGCCAGTGCGCCGAGCCGTTCAAACATTGCGCCTCCTGGGCGGACGTCGAGTCGATACTGGGGACGGACGGAACGCGCCCGGGATACGTGCGCGGGGTTGTCGTGCCGATCCCGCCCCCGTGCGGGTTCACGGCCGTGAATGGGTCCACTGACGCATGCCGGCCGACCAGGTCGCCGGCGCTTGCCAGGACCGGCCGCGGAGCCCCGACGCGCGCCAACGGGAGCGGGCAACGCATGCGGCCCGCTGCTCAGGCGCCCGGGCCAACAGCACGATGACGAGCGCGGCCAACTCGTCCGGGGTCGGCTGGCCCTTGAGGACGGAGATCATGACCGGGTCCACCACGGGTTCCTCCTCACAGGGGCACGTTGCCGTGCTTGCGATGGGGTAACGCCGGCCGCTTCGTGCGGAGGAGCGCGAGGGACCGGATCAGAACCGACCGGGTCACGCGCGGGTCGATGACGTCGTCGACGAGTCCTCGCTCGGCCGCGACGTACGGCGTCATGAGCCGCTCGGTGTACTCCGCCACCAACTCCGCTCGCCGCGCCCTCGGATCGGGAGCGGCGGCGAGTTCCTTCCGGAAGATGATGTTGGCTGCGGCGTCCGCCCCCATGACCGCGACCTCGTTCGAGGGCCAGGCGAAGGATAGGTCGGCGCCGATGGACTTGGAGTCCATGACGATGTAGGCCCCGCCGTACGCCTTGCGCAGGATGACCTGGATACGGGGCACGGTCGCGTCACAGTAGGCGTAGAGCAGCTTGGCGCCGCGTCGGATGATGCCCGCGTGCTCCTGGCCGGAACCGGGCAGGAAGCCGGGGACGTCGACCAGCGTCACGAGCGGGATGTTGAAGGCGTCGCAGGTCCGGACGAACCGGGCAGCCTTCTCGGCGGCGTCGATGTCCAGGACGCCTGCGAGCACCGAGGGCTGGTTGGCGACGATCCCCACGACGTGCCCCCCGAGCCGGGACAGGGCGCAGACGATGTTCCCGGCCCATCGCGCATGGAGTTCGAGGTACTCCCCGTCGTCCACAATCTCGGTGATCACGTCACGGACGTCGTAGGAGCGGTTCGGCTCGACCGGGACGAGATCGAGCAGTGCCTCGCAACCCCGGTCGGAAGGATCCGACGAGATCACCGTCGGCGGCTCCTCCTGGTTGTTCGAGGGCAGGAAGGACAGCAGGTACCGCACGTCCTCCAGGCAGCCGGCCTCGTCCTCGGCCACGAAGGTCGCCACGCCGGTACGGGATGCGTGGATCGCCGCTCCGCCGAGGTCCTCCAGGCTGATCCGCTCACCGGTCACCGCGGCGATCACATCCGGACCGGTGATGAACAGCTTCGCGTTGTCCTGCACGGCGAAGACGAAGTCGGTCAGGGCCGGCGAGTACACGGCGCCGCCGGCGCACGCGCCGAAGACGACCGAGAGCTGCGGCAGGACACCGGAGGCGCGCACGTTGCGCCTGAAGATCTCGCCGAACCCCGCGAGCGCGTTGACGCCCTCCTGGATGCGCGCGCCACCGCCGTCGTTGAGTCCGACGATCGGCACGCCCGTCGACTCGGCCAAATCCATGAGCTTGTGCACCTTGGCCGCGAAGACCTCCCCCAGCGCTCCACCGAAGATCCGGGGATCGTGTGCGAAGACGCACACCTGCCGGCCCTCGACCGTTCCCCATCCGGTCACGACGCCGTCGGTGTCCGGCCGTCGGTGCTCCATCCCGAAGCCGGTCGCCCGGTGCCGGGCGAACGGGTCGAGCTCGACGAAGGACCCCTCGTCGAGCAGCAGGGCAATCCGTTCCCTGGCCGTCAGCTTGCCCAGTGCCCACTGCCGGGCCGTGGCCTCGGGGTCGCTCCCGTTCATCGCCCGGTGCCGGCGTTCGGCCACCTCGGCGGCCGCCTCCCGCAGGGATCCGGGTGCGGTTCGCGCCGGGGCGCTCACCGAACTCGGCCCCGCTCGACGGGAGGACAACGGGGTGACGGAATTTCCGCCTGCCTGGCCGGCTCGTTCCCCGCAGTGCAGGCGAGGAGGTTCAAGGTCCATACCCTCGCGCTCCGCGATGCGCCATGTTTCAGTTCTCACCGTTCCTCCGTCTCCTGCCGGCCGTGCGTCGCTCCGGAGCCGTTCTCACCCCGGACGTCACCTCGGTGTAATCAGCACGACGAGCCGCCGTTCTCGTCACCGTCGCGGACGACGCCGCGCGGGACTCCCCGCCGTCCCCACGGACAGTGGCCACTGTGTCCATGAGCTCCTGCTCGCTAGGCGGCCGCGCGCTCATCCGTGCCGCTTCCGGCCGATGCGGTCGATCCGCAAAGGGGTCACCCCTTCTCTTTCTCTTGGTCGAAGAAGACGCTGCCGCCGAGCGCCGAGCGGCCTCCGGCCGGGCCGTTTCATCGGTCGTCACCAGAGGAGGTCCGGGGCCGCCTGTTGCCGCGGTCTCCTGCGCCGCGCCGGCCCGGGACCACGCCGACCGCAGGTGCGGCGCTAAGGTCGAGGAGGGTTTCGGTCTGTGGACGGGGGTGCCGGTTGAGGGATCCAGACAGCCGCTGGTACGACGACGAGGACTATCTGATGGACCTCCTGGCCGAAGCCCTGCAGCCGCTCCGGCCCTCCGAGGAGGACGTCCAGGTCGCCGAACGAGGGGCCTGCCGCGAGCCGGACATCGCGGCCGAGTCCGAGGACCACGGGCCGACATCGCAGACGGACTGATCAAGGTGCGCGGCCGAAGTCAGCCCGCGCAGAGGCCCTGGATGTCGGTTGCCTCGAGAGCGGTGCGCAGCCGCGCCAGGAGGCGAGCGCGGGTTGGCCCGATACTCCCGACCGGCATGCCCAGTCGTGCGCCGATCTCCTCATAGCTCGTCGGCGGAGAGGCGACGAGCAGACCGAGCAGCTCCTGGTGCCGCTCCGAAAGCTCCTGGACGGCGCGACGGACCATCGCCACCCGCTCCTTCCGCACGGCGGAAGCCTCCGGCTCGTTGTAGTGCCGGTCCCCGTCCCGGTTCTCGGGCGCGCCGAGGTCCGTCCCGTGCAGATCCAGCTGACATTCCCGGCGGGTTCTGCGGATGGTCTCGATGGAGGCCCGCCGCGCGGTCGTCCGCAACCAACCGGGCAACCGCTCGGGGTTGCGGATCGTGCCGAGGTTCTCGATCAGCCGCAGCCAGGTCGTCTGTACCGCATCGGCTGCCTGCGCGTCCCCGAGCCGGAAACCGCGGACGACCGACCACAGCAGCCCGTCGAACCGGTCGACGATGGCCCTCAGGGCCGCCTTGTCCCCGTGTCCGGCAAGGTGGAGCAGGTGCGCCGTATCCTCGTCCGCGAGGGGAGCGGGGTCGACCGTCCCCGCACCGACCTCGAGAGCCTGAGCGGTGACAGCGGCCGTCATCCGGCCGTCGGCGCCCGCGGACCGCTGGCCCGGATAGTTCGTGTCGGACAGCCCGGTCGTCCGGTGTCCAGCCACGTTCCCCGGCCGGGGAGCGGGCCTCGACTGTCGTGGATGCGGGGTCAGGTCGCTGGTCCGGCCGGAACCCTCCGGGCTCCTCGACGCAGCCGTCGGGTGCTCCCGGTACCGGATGGCCTCACGCCGGTGCGCTAGGTGACTATGCCGGCCTTGCTCTGTCGGGCGGATGGTCATACGACTCTCTCTCGTCCGGGCTGCTCGTGCAGCTGCGATGCCTGCCCTTGGCAGCAGCCTGCTGCGTATCGCCGCCGGGGACGACCGTGCGGTCCCTAGGAGGGGCCTGTGCCTGCCCTACTTCGGAGGTAGGGAGAACCCGCCGCCGTGCCAACGTCTTCCCCCGTAACACCCTGGCCTGGGGTTGGGGCGACGTGCCCGGCCGTTCCCCGTCGAGCCACCTGGATCTGCCCACGAACGTCGTGCGTGTTCCCCGCCATCTGCCGGCCGACCGTCCGCGTCGGCCACCACGTTCACTGCGCCGATCAACCGCCGACCCGAGATGCGGCAACAACACAGCAAGATCGCATCGGGTGATCTCGCTGGACAACGCGATCAGGGAGGCGCAAACACGCCGAAGGCATGATCACGCGGAGTGCGCCAGGCCCCGAATCTTGCCCACGATCGCGTCGATGAAGATGACCGGGTAGACCCGGCGGTTTCCACTGGTGGTCGCGAATCAATGACTGGTCGATGATGTAAGTGATCGCCTCATGGCCTGGGCGGGCGTCAGATCCCCGAGGACCATCCGCGGCCGGTTGTTGGCGCGCGATCTCGGCGTGCAACGCCATCTCACGAGCCTGACCCTAGGTCAACATCGGGCGCAGGTGCGGTGGGATCTCGGCGGTGCCGGCGAGGAAGACGTCGCGGAACTGCGGGGCCTTCCGCCCGGCCGGAAAGTGGATCAACATCGTGTAGCGGGTGGCGTGGCCGACGAGCGTCCCGATCGCGCAAATTACGCCGGCCAGGTGGTTGTCCGCTGTGACACGAACCTTCGATGTATCTCCGGCAGACCCCGGCCCGTCACACACGGCAGACCCAAAAGGAAAGGGGAACGGATATGCGTTTCATGCAGCGAGAGCGAGCGACCCTGAATGAGTTTCTCCCGGGCTTGGACGCTGAATTGTCCGCCATGCCGTTGTGTGATCTGGAGTGTGCCGGTGGCCCGGGACTGAAGCTGTTCAAGGACGCTGGTGGGCCGGCGCTGCTCGTTCCGGTTGAGCACTCGGGGCTCGGTGCCGACGCCGTCTGCGCGGTTCGGGTGCAACGGGCGATCGCCTCCCGCTCTCCGTCGCTGGCAATCGGGACCACGATGCACCACTTTTCCATCGCCGGCCTGGCCGATGCCAGCGTGAATGTGCAGGGACCGGAGTGGATGCTGCTGCAGGCGATCGCCGAAGGGCGCTTGCTGGTCGCTTCCGGTTTCGCCGAAGGCCGCACGGGGCAGGCGATTCTGTCGCCGACCATGCGTGCGGAAGTCCGCGGGGACAAGGTTGTGATCAACGGAAGCAAAAAGCCGTGCAGCCTGGCACACTCCATGGACCTGCTTACCGCATCGGTGGCCCTGCCTACCGACGAAGGTGAGCAGATGGCAGTGGCCCTAGTCAGCAGGCACAGCCCCGGCCTGCAGGTGCGCCCGTTCTGGAACAACGCCGTCCTCGCCGGCGCGGAAAGCGACGAAGTGGTCCTGACCGACGTCGAGGTGCCCATGGATCTCGTTGTCCGCACCGAGATCACCCCGGACCAGCAACTCGATGACCTCCAGACCGCCGGTTTCGTGTGGTTCGAGTTGCTGATGTCAGCCTGCTACATCGGTGTGGCAAGCGCCCTGGTCGAGCGGGTCCTGCTTGCCGGCAAGGTAAACGCCTCGCTGCGGGCCGGAGTATTCACCGATATCGAGGCCGCGATGCGCGGCGTGGAAGGTGTGGCCCGGGCGATCAGCCAGGAACGCGCGGGGCAGGAAGCCCTTGTCGATGCGCTCGTCTGCCGCTACCACGTCCAGGACACGATCAGCCTGGTTGTCCGCCAGTGCGTCGAAGCGCTCGGCGGGATGGCCTACATCTCCTCCAACGACGTCACCTATCTCGCGGCCGCCTCGGCTGCCCTGGCCTTCCACCCGCCTTCCCGCAGCCGGATGGCCGAACCGCTGTGCGGCTACATCGCCGGCGGCCCGCTGTCGATTGCCTAAGCCCTGACCCACATTTCGCACCGGTCGCGCCCACCGCACGCAAGGGCGCGCCGCGACCTGTACTGCGGAGGTACACCACCATGTTCAGATCCACGCGGGAAAAGACAATTCTGCTCACCGGAGCTTCGGGAGTCGTCGGTACCGCCCTCATCCCCGAGTTGGCACGGCATCGGGTGATCGCGTTGACTCATCGAAGAACGCCTTCCGCTGAGATCCGAAAGGTGCGGGGCGACCTGACCCAGTTCGGTTTGGGCATGGACCCGGATGTCTACGACAACCTTGCCGAGCAGGTCGACACCGTGATCCACGCGGCGGCAATCACTGACTTCACCGTGGGCACCGAAGCGACCGCGGCGCTGAATCTTGCCGGAACCGCGAACATCCTGAGATTCGCCGAGGACGCCAACGCGTCCCTGCACTACATCAGCACTGCCTTCGTCGATCGCACTGATCTGACCCGTGACAGTCTGGGGGCGGCGGCCGCGAACCCTGCCGACTACCTGAACTCCAAGCGCGCGGCCGAGCAACTGGTGCGCGACAGCGGAGTTCCGGCAACGATCGTGCGGCCCTCCGTGGTCATCGGGGACTCTGCCACCGGCGAGATCGCTCGGTTCCAGGGCCTGCACACGCTCGCCTGGTCGGTGCTGAAGAACAACTTGCCGATGCTTCCCCTGGATCCGACCGACCGCATCGACTTCATCCCCCAAGACATTCTCGCCCGTGCCATCGCCGGCCTGGTCGAGGGCGGGATCACCAGCGGCGAGCACTGGATTACAGCTGGTGAGGCGGCGCTGACCACCCGGCAAATGATCGATGTCGGCGTCACCGCCGGGCGGGAGCTGGGCATCGACATCGTGGCCCCCCGGTTCGTGGCACCAGAGATGGTCGACCGTCTGATCCGGCCCGTGTTCGTCGAGCCATTGCCGGAGAGGGCCCGTCGCCAGTTCGACGACCTGCTCGCGACGACGGCCTTGTTCACCAATACGAAAACCTTTCCGTCCACTATGGATCGTATTCTCGGCGTGCCGGCGATCACCTCGGAAGAGCTGGCTGAAGCCCTGGTGACCTCAACGTCCTACCTGGCTCGGACTCGCGGGCTGGTGCGCTCGAAGGAGGCCGCGGCATGAGCACGGCAACAAGCGCTGAGATCATTGGCCTCTACAAGCGGCATCTCAGCCGTGGACGGGCGCGTCTGGCCGAAATGGCCGGCGGCGCAATGGAAATCTCCTCGCAGGGCACCCGGATCTACACCGCCGACGGCACCGAGTACCTCAACTGCGGTGGCTACGGGGTATTCCTTCTGGGGCACCGGCACCCAAAGGTCACCGCGGCGGTCATCGAGCAAATCCAGCGCCATCCGCTGTCGACCCGGATCTTGCTCGAACCCACCGCGGCCGAGGCCGCCCGCGAGCTCGCCTCGGTGACACCACCCGGTCTCGACCGCGTGCACTTCGTCAACTCCGGCGCTGAGGCCACCGAAGCTGCGATCAAGCTCGCCCGAGCGCTCGGCAAACCAAACCTGATCTCCACTATGGGCGGCTACCACGGAAAGACCATGGGAGCCCTCACCCTGACCGCGAAACCCCTCTACCAACAGCCATTCCAGCCGCTGCTCCCCGGCGTCCAGTACGTGCCTTACGGTGACCCGGACGCCCTGGCTGCGGTGCTCAGCCAAGGCGAGAACCATTGCGTGGTCGTGGAACCCGTCCAGGGCGAGGGCGGCGTGGTCGTCCCGCCGCCTGGCTACCTGCGCAAGGTCGAGCAGTTGTGCCGTGAACACGGCGCACTGTTCGTTCTCGACGAGATCCAAACTGGACTCGGCCGGCTCGGTTCCTGGTGGGGAGCAGATCGCGAGGAAGTCCAACCTGACATCCTGCTCGTCGGCAAGAACCTCTCCGGCGGTGTCGTCCCGGTGGCTGCAATGATCGCCACCACGCACGCCTACGCCCCGTTCAACCGCGACCCGTTCCTACACACCTCAACGTTCGCCGCATCACCCGTAGCCATGGCAGCCGCGACCGCTACCGTCCAGGTGATCCGCGAAGAAGGCTTGGTCGAGCGCGCCAAGACACTTGGCGAGTCGATCCTGCCTGCCATCCGCGCCGTCATGACCGAGCTCTGTCCCCACCTTGTGACCGACGTACGGGGCATTGGCCTGCTCATCGGCATCGAGCTGCGCGACGAGGAAATCGCCGCCGAACTCACCCTGGAACTGCTCGAACGACACGTTCTCGTCAATCACTCACTCAACGCCCACCGCGTCATCCGCCTCACCCCGCCGGCCACGCTGTCCGATGTGGACACTACTTGGCTGCTCGACGCCCTCACCGAAGCCGCCACCGCCCTGGCGGCCCGACGCGCCACTCACCGCACCACTTCTCTGGAAAGGAGCGCCTGACATGCCGCAGGTCAAGGTCCAAGCCCTCGTCCCCGACACCGACGCCGATACCGTCTTCGCCCGCATCAGCGACTTCGAAAGCTACAGTCACCACACCGACGCCGTCCGCGAGATCACCCTGCGTCCTCTGGGAAACGGGGTTGTGGAGTCGGAGTGGTCGGTCAACTTCCGCAACGGAATCCTGTGCTGGTCCGAGCGAGACCACATCGACCCCGCACAGCGCGTGATCACGTTCGAACAGCTCGACGGAGACTTCGACGAACTCTCAGGGCAGTGGACGGTGACGCCCGCCGGCCAGGACGTCCGCGTCGCCTTTACCGCCGAGTTCGACCTGGGCATGCCCAGCCTCGCCGACATGATCAACCCGATCGCCGAGCGCACCCTGCGGGAAAACATCGAAGCCATCCTGCGAGGACTGCTCGGGGAGAACACCGTCCTGGTCACCGCCGCGGCAGAACCGCCGGTCTCGCCGAGGAGCGCCTGACATGGCGACTTTAGTCTCGGCGCAGCACCGAAAAGGCACGGTATCGTCCACAAGCGACATTCCGGCAGACCGGACAGCCGGACGTTCCGATCAGTATTCTCCCAGCTGCCCTCGGGTGTCACCGTGATCACCACGTGGCGCCTTCCGGGAGCCCGCGGGGAATGATCGTAAGCGCGGTCTGTTCCCTGTCGCTGGACCCGCTGCTGCTCCCTGGCCATCGGCATCATGGGCGGCCTCGTCGCGGCTGCGTCGGTCGCAGGTGACCGCAGCAACGGCCGCAACCCCTTCTTCCAGGCGGTCCTCACCGGATTCGGCGCCCACGCCGTCGTCCCCCACCTCATCTCCGCGGCGGTGACAGGCGGATACACGCTGGGTCTTCTCACCACTCCGACCGTCGTCGTGCCCTTCTCCTGGTGGGCGTGGCGCGAGCTTCGTAAAGCCGGCGTGGAGAAGGCCGAGATTCCGACTGCGGCCCTCGTGTTCGTCCCGCTGTCGATCGGGGCAGCTCACGCCGGCGCGTCTGGGGGCCTCGCTTTCGTCCGCCGTCCGCGCGACATGAGGCAGTCGTCGCGCTCCAGCTGAACGCCGCCGGGACCTACCTGACACTGCTCGTCTCCCATCTCGTCGCCGACGCGTACACCTTCTACAACCTGATCGACTCGTTCACCGCGCTCTATCAGAACCCGGCCGCCTGGTCGCGCATCGCGCCGCTGCTGGAGGTCCACCCCGCTCTGACCGCCCGGCAGCACGACCGCCCACCGGTCGGCCGCCCAGCCGCCCAGGGGCCGGGCCAGCGAGTCGAGCAGCGCGCCATCCAGGCGAAGTCGGCGCCGTGCACCTGCGGGAACTGCGTCTTGATCGGCAATGGGAACGCCGCCGCACAGCCGAGGAACGAGCCGAAGGTACCGATGTACAGCATCGACAGGATCCAGGTCTGGGGCCGGCGGACCGCTGCGGCCTGGGCGGCAGAGTCGGACTCGGCATCGCGGATGTTGTCCATGTACCGCAACGCGCGGCTCACCGCGACCCTGCTCCACGGCAGCCACACCGAGAACCCGAGGTGCTCGGCGAAGGACGAAAGGCCGACCGCCCGCCGGAGCCGGGCGGCGGTCGAGCCGGCGGCGCGCGACAGGGACTGGACGGACGGATGGACCCGGGGTCAAACGCGCAGCCGGGTGCGGGTCGCCGCCGGCCGTGGCGATCCGCCGCCCGGCCGTGGCGATCCGCCGCACCGCCTTGGCCAGCAGTCCGGAGTCGGTCGGGTACTCCACGTCCGCCGCCACCACCGTGGTGTCCGCGCGCACCCGCGCCGTGCGCAGCAGTTTGGCATGGGCGGCAGCACCTCGTTGCGCCCGTTCGCCGCCGCCGGCCCGCAGCGGGTGGTCGGCCCTACGACGCTGTTCTACCGGACACTCCACCGTGATCACGGAAGGCGCGTCACATCCGCGCAGGTCAGAAGCCTGAAAGGCCACCACTTCAGGTCGAAGTAGCTAGTCCTTGATCTCGCAGATCACGCTGCCCTGAGACACGGAGCCGCCCTGCACGGCGGTGAGACCGGTGATCGTCCCGTACTTGTGCGCGGTGACTGGGTTCTCCATCTTCATCGCCTCGAGGACGACGATGAGGTCGCCTGTCGAAACCTGGTCGCCGTCGCTGACCGCGACCTTGATGATCGTGCCGTGCATCGGGGCGGTGACGGCGTCCCCGGAAGCCTTCTGCCCGCTCTTGCCGCCCCGCTTGCGCGGCGGTGCCGCCTTCGGGGCCGGCCCGGCTCCGCCGCCCAGGGCAAGGTCACCGGGCAGCGAGACCTCCACCCGGCGCCCGTTCACCTCCACAACGAAGGTCTGCCGCGGGGCGTCGTCGTCGTCCGCCTCGGCCGCCGCGTCGCCCTGGAACGGTTCGACGGTGCCCGTCCACTCCGTCTCGATCCAGCGGGTGTGGACCGTGAATCCCTCGGCGTCGGTGGCGACGAACGCGGGATCGTCGACGACGAGCCGGTGGAACGGCAACACGGCAGCCATCCCCTCCACCTGGAACTCGGCCAGCGCGCGGCGGGAGCGCTCCAGCGCCTGCACCCGGTCCGAACCGGTGACGATGAGTTTGGCCAGCAGCGAATCGAACTGGCCGCCGATCACGGATCCTGCCTCGACGCCCGCGTCCACCCGCACACCGGGCCCGGCCGGAAAGGCGATCGCCGTGACGGTGCCGGGGGCCGGGAGGAAGTCGCGGCCGGCGTCTTCGCCGTTGATGCGGAACTCGATCGAGTGCCCGCGCGGCTGCGGATCCTCCAGCAGGTTGAGCACCTCGCCCTCGGCGATGCGGAACTGCTCGCGCACGAGGTCGAGGCCCGACGTCTCCTCCGAGACGGGGTGCTCGACCTGCAGGCGCGTGTTGACCTCGAGGAACGTGATGAGCCCGTCCTGGCCGACGAGGAACTCCACGGTGCCGGCGCCGTAGTAGCCGGCCTCCTTGCAGATCGCCTTGGCCGCCTCGTGGATCGTGGAGCGCTGCTCATCGGTGAGGAACGGGGCCGGCGCCTCCTCCACCAGCTTCTGGAACCGGCGCTGCAGTGAGCAGTCACGGGTGCCGACGACGATCACGTTGCCGTGGGTATCGGCGAGCACCTGCGCCTCGACGTGGCGCGGCTTGTCCAGGTAGCGCTCGACGAAGCACTCGCCGCGGCCGAACGCCGCAACGGCCTCGCGGACCGCCGACTCGTAAAGCTCGCGGATCTCCTTGCGCTCCCGCACCACCTTCATCCCGCGCCCGCCGCCGCCGAACGCGGCCTTGATCGCGATCGGCAGCCCGTGCTCGTCGGCGAACGCCTCGACCTCCTCCGGCCCCGAGACCGAGTCGGCCGTGCCGGGGACGAGCGGCGCGCTGACCCGCATCGCGATGTGGCGCGCGGTCACCTTATCGCCGAGGTCGCGGATGGATTGCGGGCTCGGCCCGATCCACGTGATGCCCGCGTCGATGACGGCCTGGGCGAAGTCGGCGTTCTCGGAGAGGAAGCCGTAGCCGGGGTGGATCCCGTCGGCGCCGGTCTTCTCCGCCGCCCCGATCACCTTCGCGAAGTCCAGGTACGACTCGGCGGCCGTGCTGCCACCGAGGGAGATCGCCTCGTCGGAGAGCCGGACGAACGGCGCGTCACGGTCGGGTTCGGCGTACACGGCCACGCTCGCCAGCCCCGCGTCGCGACAGGCCCGGATGACGCGGACAGCGATCTCGCCGCGGTTGGCGACGAGGACCTTGCTCAATCGCGGCACGTGGGCCTCCTGTCCCGGACGCGCGGGGCGCCGCGCCGCGGCGCAGACTCCTCCCCTGGACCTCTCAGCAGCCCCGCCCCGAGGCGCAGCGGCACACATGGCTCGCGCCGCGGCCGCGGGTCAGCGGTCTCCGGGCTGGACCACCGTGAGCGTGACACCGTCGGCGTCGTCCGGCAGGGCCCGGCCCCCGTCCGCAGCCGCGGTACCGGCGGGCCGGTCAGGTCAAGTTCGGCCATGACGGCTTCCTCGGCCGCGCGGGGGCTGCGCCGGGCTGCTCGCCGTGGCGCACCATCACGACCGCCGTGCAGCTGCTTCTCCGGTCGGGAGCCGCGGGATCGGGATCGCTGAGCCCCGCCGGGTTCACCGCCCGGGGTGACGGTGGGTGTCGTTGCTCTCGTCAAGGGCCTCACGGGAGTCGGGTGAAGACCACGGAAGCGTTGTGTCCGCCGAAGCCGAACGAGTTGCAGATCGCGGCGTCGACCGGCATCTCCCGGGCCTCGCGGGGGACGTCGAACCGGAGGCCGTCCTCGGGGTCCTCGAGGTTGATCGTGGGCGGCACCACGCCGTGATGAACGGAGAGCACGGTGGCGATCGACTCGATCGCCCCGGCGGCGCCCAGCAGGTGGCCGGTCATCGACTTGGTGCCGGTGACGACGGTGTCCTCGCCGAACAACTCGGCAATCACCTCGGCCTCACCCATGTCGCCCACCGGGGTCGAGGTGGCGTGTGCGTTGATATGGACGACGTCATCGAAGCAGAGGCCGGCGCGCTGGACCGCGTGCTTAAGCACGCGCACCCCGCCGTCCCCGCCCGGCTGGACGATGTCGTAGGCGTCGGAGGTGATCCCGGCGCCGGCGAGCACCGCGTAGGGGGTTCGGCCGCGGGCGGCCGCGTCGACGGCCCGCTCCAGGACGAGGACTCCCGCGCCCTCGCCCATGACGAACCCGTCGCGGCCCTTGTCCCACGGGCGCGAGGCCCGCTGGGGCTCGTGGTTCCGCGTGGACATCGCCCGCATCTGCGCGAAGCCGGCCATGGTCAGTGGGTGGATGCACGCCTCGGTGCCGCCGACCACGACGACGTCGGCCCGATCGAGGTGCAGCAGGTCCAGGCCGTAGGCCACCGCCTCCGAGCCCGAGGCGCATGCGCTCACCGGCGTGTGCACGCCCGCCTGCGCGCCCAGTTCCAGACCGACGTTCACCGCCGGCCCGTTGGCCATGGTCATCGGGATGAGCAGCGGGGACACCCGTCCCGGCCCCTTTGCATGCAGGATGTCGTACTCCCTGATCATGGTGCGCGCACCGCCGATCCCGGTACCGATGACCACCGCCACCCGGGTCGGGTCGAGGCGGGTTTCCTCGGCCGTCCCCACGAAGCCCGCGTCGGCCCATGCCTCCCGGGCCGCGACCAGCGCCGCCTGCGACGCCCGGTCCAGCCGGCGTGCCTGTACCCGGGAGAGGGTCTCGGCCGGGTCGATCGCCATCGGCGCCGCTATCCGCACCGGGAAGTCGGCCGCCCATTCATGGTCGAGCGCCACCACCCCGGAGCGCCCCTCGAGCAGGCCCTCCCAGAAGGACTTCACGTCTCCACCGAGTGGAGTGACGGCACCCAGACCGGTGACAACGATCTCGTCCGCCGCGGCACGCGGGCCTCCCCGGGAACCACCGGTTGCCGAAGCCATTCGTGTATCCGACATGGATCCTCCCAGTCCTGATCGCTGCGACGCCGAGATCGCCACCGTCTGCGGCTGTCTGCAGGAACAGACGAAAGGGCGTGTCTCCTGATACCAGTGCGGACGAAAGGCCGACCGCGTCCACCGGCGGGCTAAGCCCGGATGCACCGTCTCCCCGACTTTGTGATCGATAAGGCTCAGGACTTGGTCTGGGCGGGTTCAGAGTCGGGTTTGGGCATGACCGTGCTGCCGACGCCTGCCGAGCTGCGCGCTCCTTCGGCTGCAGATCGCCCACCTGGACCTTCAGCTCCTATGGCCGGCCGTCCTTGGAAGGTCGAGCGGCTGGAGAACGTCGTCCAGCGGCCCAGCCTCTGATACCCACGATCAACGCCCCCGCGCGCCGGAATCAACCTCCGCGACATCGAGACGGGCTGCTCCTACGTCGCCGTCGCCCGCCGGGCCGGCTCGGCGGAACACCAGCGCTGGCAGAACCACATCAGCGTCGCCGCCGGCCGCCCGCACCCCATCCGCCTGCGCGGGGACATCCACACCGTCGAAACCTCGACCGGCCGCATCACCGCCATCACTTCGACCGCCGACATGCCCGACGGCGTGATCTACGTGCCCTGCAACAACCGCCGCGCCGTCGTCTGCCTCTCCTGCGCCGAGACCTACCGCGCCGACACCTACTAGCTCGTCAAGGCCGGCCTCGCCAGCGGCAAGGGCGTCCCCGACACCGTCACCCAGACGCTGCCCTCGCCGCTGAGGTCGCGCCCGCTCATGACGCCTCCTCCAGCATGCGGCGTACGTAGGCGCGGCGACCCATCGGCCGTCCTGTGAACCTCGACGCACAGCGAGCCGCGCTCAACCACCATGACGAGCGGCTGTTATGAGGGCCGTTGCTGCCACGGAAAGCTGTCAGGCCCCCAGTCCGGAGACTGAGGGCCTGATCTACCTGGTACGTCGCCGGGGACTTGAACCCCGAACCCGCTGATTAAGAGTCAGCTGCTCTGCCAATTGAGCTAGCGACGCATGTGAAATTTTCCTCTGCTGACCGGATCCCCTCCGCTCAGCGCCTGGAGAACTTTACCAGCCGTCCTCAGGCGCCTCGCGGTGGGGTCTGGCCACCGGGTGAGTGACGGGACTTGAACCCGCGGCCCCCTGGACCACAACCAGGTGCTCTACCAACTGAGCTACACCCACCATCGCCCGCCGGGCGTGCCCGACGTTCTGGGGAGAGTCTAACCACCACCGCGAGCGGGTTCTGCAGGCGGGTGGGTGATCGTCATTCCGCAGGGGGGACGGGGGTCCGGAGTGCGGCCGCCGCGGCCTGCGCCTGTTCGGTGCTCGGTCCGGGCGGGGCGACGAACAGGGTGTTGCGGTAGTACTCGAGCTCGCGGATGGACTCGATGATGTCCGCGAGCGCGCGGTGGGCGAGGCCCTTCTCCGGCTTGGCGTAGAAGACCCGGGGGAACCAGCGGCGTGCCAGCTCCTTGAGCGAGCTCACGTCGATCATGCGGTAGTGCAGGTGGTTGTCCAGCTCGGGCATGTCCCGGGCGAGGAAGCTGCGGTCCGTGGCGATCGAGTTCCCGGCGAGCGGGGCCGCCCCGGCGTCGGGCACGTGCTCGCGGATGTAGGCCAGCGCCTGCTCCTCGGCCTCGCGCAGGGTCACCTCGGAGGCCCGGACCTCCTCGGTCAGCCCGGACTTCGCGTGCATCTCCCGCACGACGTCCGGCATCGCGGCCAAGGCGGACTCGTCGGCGTGGATCACGACGTCGACGCCCTCGCCCAGGATGTTGAGGTCCCCGTCCGTGACGAGCACCGCGATCTCGATGAGCGCGTCGTTCACGAGGTCGAGGCCGGTCATCTCGCAGTCGATCCACACCAGACGATCGTTCATCGCTGCAGCGTAAGCGCTCGGCCCCGGCCGCGCCGGGACCTCGGCGCGTGCCGGATGCAATAGGCTCCGCCGCGTGGGGGACAACACGAGCGCTGCCCAGGAGAATCCGGCACAGCAGATCGCCGCCGGGTACGCCACGGAGGGGATCGCCCTGGAGCTGGGCACCGTCCTCGTCGACGGCCAGGTGGATCCGACCGCGAAGGTCCGCATCCCGTTCGCCACGTTGAACCGCCACGGGCTGGTCGCGGGCGCGACGGGGACGGGCAAGACGAAGACCCTGCAGGGGCTCGCCGAGCAGCTCTCCAACGCCGGGGTGCCGGTGCTGCTCGCGGACGTCAAGGGTGACCTGTCCGGGCTGTCGAAGCCCGGCGAGGACGGCCCCAGGATCCGGTCCCGGGCGCAGGACACCGGGGACGACTGGACGCCCACCGGGTTCCCCGTCGAGTTCCTGTCCCTCGGCGGCTCGTCCTCCGCCGTGCCGATCCGCGCGACGCTGACCCAGTTCGGGCCGATCCTGCTGTCGAAGGTCCTGGACCTCAACGACACCCAGGAGTCGACGCTCGGGCTGATCTTCCACTGGGCGGACCAGAAGGGTCTGCCGCTGCTGGACACGAAGGACCTGCGCGCCGTCATCCAGCACCTGACCTCGGACGAGGGCAAGGCGGAGCTCAAGGGCATCGGCGGCGTCTCGCCCGCGACGGCCGGGGTGATCCTGCGTGCGCTGGTGAACCTCGAGGCCCAGGGCGGCGAGGACTTCTTCGGCGAGCCGGAGTTCGAGCCGGCGGACCTCCTCCGGCAGGTCGACGGCAAGGGCGTCATCACCCTGCTCGAGCTCGCGGACCAGGCCGCCAACCCGAAGCTCTTCTCGACCTTCCTGATGTGGCTGCTCGCCGAGCTCTACGAGGACCTCCCCGAGGCCGGGGACCTGGACAAGCCCAAGCTCGTCTTCTTCTTCGACGAGGCGCACCTGCTGTTCACCGACGCGTCGAAGGCCTTCCTGTCCCGCATCGAGCAGACCGTGAAGCTCGTCCGGTCCAAGGGCGTCGGGGTGTTCTTCTGCACGCAGCTGCCCACGGACATCCCCAACGCCGTGCTGTCGCAGCTCGGCGCGCGGATCCAGCACGCCCTGCGCGCCTTCACCCCCGAGGACCAGAAGGCCCTGTCGAAGACGGTCAAGACGTACCCGATCTCCAAGGTCTACGACCTGGAGGAGGCGTTGACCTCCCTCGGGACCGGTGAGGCGATCGTCACCGTGCTCTCCGAGCGGGGTGCCCCGACGCCCGTCGCCTGGGCCCGGATGCGGGCGCCGCGATCGCTGATGGCGGCGATCGGGGAGCCGGCCGTCACCGAGGCGGCGAAGGGCTCGGTGCTGTTCCCGAAGTACGGGCAGACCGTGGACCGCGAGTCCGCCTACGAGAAGCTGACGGCGAAGATGGCCGAGCCCGCGCCGCAGGCGGCTCCGGAGGCCCCGGCCCCCGCGCCGGAGCCCGAGCGCCGCCGCGCGGAGAAGGAGGAGCCGGGCATGATCGCCGAGGTCCTCGGCTCGCCCGTGGTGAAGTCGTTCCTACGCTCCGCCGCGAGCTCCCTGGGCCGCGAGATCACCCGCGGCCTCTTCGGCACCCGCCGCCGCTGACGCGGCCCGTGCGCGAAAAGCGTTGCCCTGGCGACGATTACCGCGTACGAGCGCCGAAGGCGCACACCTCCGGTGTGACGGCCTCGGCGAGGGCCACGGCGTCGGCTCCGGTGACGTCGAGGATGCGGTAGCCGCCCTCGCCGGCGGCGGTGACCGCCTCGAGGGTCACCACCCCGGCCCGGCGCTGGAACGGGCTCTGCCGGACGGTCCAGCCGATCACGCCCTCCCGGCGTAGGGCGACGGTCCGGCGGTTCAGCCCGCCGAGCCGGCTCACCAGGTACCGCGGGGTCAGCGCGTGCCCGAGGCCGCGGAAGCGGTCCCGGCCGAGCAGCGCGGCCGCGGGCAGCAGGAGCAGCGAGAGCGGCCCGAGCCGCGCGGGCCCGGTCGTCTCCGCGACGACCCAGGCCGCGAGCACGAGCACCGCCGCGGGACCGAGGGCCCTGGTCATCCTCCGGCGCAACGCCACCCGGGGATGCCGGAGCAGCGGGGTCAGCGTCGGCGAGGCCGCCTCCTGCAGGGCGGCGGCCGCGACGCGGTGGGCCTCCGCCCGGGGCGCCGGCGGCTGCAGGACCCCGCCCTGCGCATCCTTGCCCAGGCCGGTCGACAGCGCCCGAGTCTGGGCGCCCCGGCCGGCCCGCAGCAGCAGCGGCTCGGTGACCGCGACCCCGCGCAGCCGGTGCTCGGACACCGACAGCGAACGCCGGGTGAGCAGCCCGCGGTGCACGCGCAGCGTCCCGTCGGACTCCCGGGTGAGCCGGTAACCCCACCAGCGTTCGGTGAACAGCGCGGTCGACCCGACGACGGCGAGCACCAGGAGCAGCACCCCGACGACCCCGACGGCGATCCACAGCGGCCCCGCCGCCAGCCGCTCGGCCGCGTCGTCGACACCCGGGACCTTCCGCGGATCCACACGCAGCTCGCTGAGCAGGTTGAACCCCGCCGCGACGACGGCGCCCACTCCGGCCAGCGACGAGAACGTCAGCGGCGCGAAGCGGAGCCACGCCCAGTTCATCGTGGCGAGCGACTCGGACTTCTCGGTGGGTGCGTCGGCCACGGGAGCAGCGGGCGAGCGCTCCAGCAGCTCGTGCCGCAGCCGCTCCGCCTCCCCCGCGCTGACGGCGTCGAGACCCAGTCCGTGCTTCTCCCCGGCGCTCGCCGAGTCCGCCGCGTGCACGGTGACCACCGACAGCCGGAACGCGCGGTGCAGCAGCGTCGAGGTGAGGTCGACGGTCCGGATCCGGTCCCGCGGCACGGACCGCCGCTGCTTGCGGACGAGCCCGCTGTGCAGCTCCACCCGCTCCGGCGTGATCCGGTACTTCGTGGTCCGCCAGCGGATCGCGCCGCCGATCACCACGAGCACCGCGATGCCGGCCGTGATCAGCAGCCGCGGGGTGTCGCCCTGCCCGGTGACCAGGACGATCACCAGGAACGGCAGCAGCCGCAGGAGCATCCCGGCCGGGCCGACCACCAGCATTCGCGGGTCCAGCCGCCGCCACGGCACGTCGTGGCGCCCCACCTCGGGCTCGGCGGACGCGGCCGGCAGGGTCACGTCGCGTCGCCCGCCGTGGCCTGCGTGGTCTCGGTGAGCTGGCGGGCGAGCTCCGCGGCGTCCCCGGCCGCCAGCCCGCGGATCGTCACGGGACCGCGGGCCGACGCCGTTGTCACCGTCACGCTGGCCAGCCCGAGGAGCTGCTGCAGCGGCCCGTGCTCGGTGTCCACGGTCTGCACCCGCGAGATCGGGGCGATCCGCCACTCCCGCACGATCCAGCCCGACAGGGTGTAGACGGCCTCGCCGGTCACCTCCCAGCGGTGGATGCGGAACAGCACCCCGGGGACGACGGCCGCGTAGGCGAGCCCGGCGACGACCGTCGCCGCCATGGTCCCCACCAGCCAGGCAGGCCCACCGAGGACCAGCGCGACCACGAGTTGCGGCAGCGCGACGACGAGTGCGACCGCGAGCCCGCGCAGCCGCCACCAGGTGACCGCGCGCGGGTCCACCTGATGCGCCGGCGGCCGGAGCGGGAGAACGTTCGGACCCGCCGACTCAGCAGTGTGCATGGGTCCACTCTGCCGAACCCCGCCGCGCGCCGCGCCCAGGACGCTCCGTCGACGCGCCCGGGCCGCCCGACCGGGCGAAGGCCCGGGTTAGTGTCGGACGTGTGCGACCTCCCGGATGGCAGCCGCGTCTGATCGCCCTCGACGTCGACGGCACCACGATCCACCAGCACTCCCCGCCGTCGGACCGGGTCGTCGCGGCCGTGCGCGCCGCCGCGGAGCGGGCGGTCGTGATGATCTGCACCGGGCGCACGGTGATCGGCGTCGGCGCGGTCCTCGACGAGTTGGGCCTCGCCTCGGGCACGACGGTCTGCTCCAACGGTGCGGTCGTCCTGGACACCGCGACCCGCTCGGTGAAGGCCGTCCGCACGTTCGACCCGGCGAAGGCCTTCGCGGCGCTGCGCGAGACCTTCCCGGGAGCGCACCTGGGCTCGGAGCACGTCGGTGTCGGGCAGCGGGTCACCGAACCGTTCCCGGACGGCATCCTCGCCGGCGTCGTGACCGTCGTCCCTGAGGAGGAGCTGGTCGCGCTGCCCACCCCCAAGATCATCGCCTACTGGCCCGGCCGCACCCCGGCGGAGACCGCGCAGCGGGCCGTCGAGCTGAACGTCCCGGACGCGGAGCTGACCGTCGACCACGAGCTGGCCTGGGTGACGCTGGTCCCGGCGGGGGTGTCCAAGGCCTCCGCGCTCGCGGACGTCGCGGCGGAGCTCGGGATCGCCCGGGAGGACGTGCTGGCCGCCGGCGACGGGGACAACGACCGCGCGATGCTGCGCTGGGCCGGCCACGGCGTCGCGATGGGCCAGGCGCCCGCCGAGGTGAAGGCGGACGCGGACGAGGTCACCGCCACGGTGGTCGACGACGGCCTCGCGCTCGTCCTGGAGCGCTGGTTCTAGAGCCCGAACGCCGTGAGCTGGGCCGCCCGCACCGGGCCCGTCTGCGCCTGGATCAGGTGGAACGCCGCCTCGCGCGCCCAGCGCTGCTCGGGGCTGTCGAGCAGCATCGCTGATCCCGAGCGCGCCGCGATCAGCGCCGACGCCGCCCGCACCGTCAGCGTCGTCAGCTCGGCCCGCAGCGCGATCCGCTCCGGGATCCGCTCGGTGCCCGGGATGTCGCTGACCAGCGCGTACGCCTCGGCCCGGCGTGCGGCGGCGTGCTCGCCCAGGGACCACGCCAGCTCGACGGCCTCGGGTCGGTCCCGCTCCCGGCCGACGGCCTCGAGCCCGACCAGGACGCGCCGGAGCAGCCCGAGCGAGGCCGGGGTGACGTTCGCGGTCCGGGCGGCGTCGAGGTCGCGGTAGGGCCCACCGTCTGCGACGGCGAGCACGGCGCCGGGGCCGGCGACGAACCCGTCGAGCTCCAGGGCGACGGTCCGGGTCCCGCCCATCACGGACAGCGGCAGCGGTGCCCCGGCCCGCAGCCCGGGCGCCTCCGCGGCCGGGACCAGCACGAACACGTAGCGGTCCCCGGGCGCGGTGGCGGCGATCATGACGAGGTCGGTGAGGCCCCACCCGGTGCACCAGTCCGCGGTGCCGTCGATCCGCCAGCTCCCGTCGGGCCGCGGATCCGCTCGGACCGCGGGCGGACCGGGCCGGCGAAGGTGTGCGATCGCGATCCCCGCGCGCGTCCGCGCCGACGCCAGACCCGCCCGGTACCGCGCGGCCGCCGGGCCGATCTCCAGGGCGGCGGGATCGAGGCCGGGCAGGCCGCCGCCGCTGAGCTGCTGGGCGGACCGATGTTGGTTCACGACGAACCACGTGGCCGCGCAGGCCGCGGCGACGAGCTCGGTGCACTCGGCGTCCACCCCCGCGCCGGCCCCGAGGCCGCCCTCGGCCTCCGGGATCGTGACGCTCAGCAGCCCGGCCCCGGCCAGTGCCGCGAGGTGGGCGGGCTCGACGCCGCGGGCCGGGTCGTCCGCCGCCGCGGCGTGCGGGGCCAGTACGTCGTCCGAGATCCGGGTGGCCGCGGCGACCGCGGGATGCGCCGCGACCTCGACCGGTGGTGCGAACAGGTCCGCGACGGACGCGTCGATCGGGCTGGGGGCCGGAGCGATCACCCGCCCGACGCTACGCGAGCGCCCGGACCCCGGTCGCCACGAGTGGGGCGACGCGGGCGAGCCCGGCCCGCAGGCCCTCTGCCTCGCGGATCCGCAGCTCCGCGACCTGCCCGGCCGGCTCCCACGCGATGCGGCCGTGGCAGTGCGCGGTCTCGACCTCGCCCTGCCCGGCGGCCTTCCGCGCCGCGACGGCGGTGGCCACGTCGAGCCGGCCGTAGAGGTAGCCGGTGGGCAGGACCAGCGCGGTCGGCGCGAACCGGTGCCCGCCGAGATGGCTGCACCCCCAGAGGCCGGCGGCCCGGTCCTCGGGCTCCGTGGCCAGGACGGACGCGGCGAGCGAGCCTCGACCGCGCAGCAGAGGTCCCGCGTGCCGTGCGTGCAGACGAGCAGCATCGGCGCGTCGACGGGAGCACCGGCGCCGGCGTGGTCGAGCGGGACGTCGGCGAGCTCCCCGGGACCGCGAACCCGCAGCGCACCGACGCGCATCCGGCCCGGGGCGGTGTCGGCGAGCAGCAGGGTGCGCCCGGAGTCCGGTCCGGGCCGCCGCCCGGGGCGGCGGACGAGCCGCGTGCGCCGCCCGGCAGTCCGGGCCCGGGCGACGAGGGCGGCCAGGGCCGGATCCGGGTGCCGGTCCACGGAGCGAGGCCAGGGGCCGAGATGCTCGACGCAGAGCAGCCGGGAGTCCGTGAAGGCGTTGCCGGCCAACGGTTCCCCGAGCCCGGCGGACACCGCTGAGCAGCGTGTCTCGTGCGGTGGCCCAGCCATCGGCGGACCTTGCATTAGGTAAGGCTGAGTCGATCGGGCGACTCGGGCTCAGCCGTCGGTGGCGGGCAGTTCCCGCGTGGCGATCTTGCCGGTCTCGTTGCGCGGCAGCTTCTCCAGGAAGACCACGTCCCGGGGGACGGCGAAGCGCGCGGCCTTCTCCTTGACCGAGGCCTTCACCTCGTCCGCGGAGAGCGAAGCCCCCGGCGCGAGCACGACGTAGGCGGCGAGGCGCTGGCCGAACTTCCGGTCCGGGACGCCCACGACCGCGACCTCCCGCACCTCGTCCCGGGCGGCGATGATCTCCTCGACCGGTCCGGGATGGACGTTCTCCCCGCCCGAGACGATCATGTCGTCGCCGCGGCCGGTGAGGTGCAGCCGCCCGGCGTCGTCGAGGTGGCCGACGTCCCCGGTGCCGATCAGCCCGTCGAGCGTCTCGACCTCGGCGCCCTCGCGGGTGTAGCCCTCGAACGGCAGGTCGTTGCGGACGAACACCCGCCCGTCGGTGCCCGGCGGGACGGGGCGGTCCTTCTCGTCCAGGATCATCAGCGTGGTGCCGGACGGCGCACGGCCCGCCGTGCCGGGCGCGGCACGCAGGTCCGCCGGCCCCGCGATGCTCACCCAGGAGACCTCGGTCGAGCCGTAGAGGTTGAACAGGCGGTCCCCGAAGCGGTCCATGAACTCCGTGGCGAGCCCCGCGGGCAGCGCGGACCCGCTGACGGCGACGATCCGCGGCCCGTGCCCGTCCCAGGAGACGTCCTTCTCGGCGGCGTACTCGCAGAGCCGCTGGATCATCACCGGCACGGCGACGACGACGTCGCACCGTTCGCGGGAGACCGTCTCCAGGAACGTCTGCGGGTCGAACCTGCGCCGCAGTACCACGGTCGCGCCGTGCAGGACCGAGATCAGCAGGCCCGCGTTGCCCCAGGTGTGGAACAGCGGGGCGGAGATCAGCACTCGGTCCCCGGCCCGGAACGGGATGATCGACAGGATCGACGCGGCGGGCGCCAGCGTGGACAGGTGGGGCCGCTTGGCGCCCTTCGGGGTTCCGGTGGTGCCGGACGTCAGGACGATCATGCGGCCCTGCCCCGGCGAGGACGGGAGCGAGCCGGAGGCGCCCCGCTCCATGAGCTCGTCGACCCCGGCCCCGGAGGTCACCACCGCCACACCGTCCGGGAGCACCCCGGCGAACTCCTCGTCCGCGACGACGGTGTGCAGCTGCAGCTCGTCCGCGATCTCGGCCATCTGCCCCGCGGGGAGCCCGGTGTTGAGCAGCACGACGTCCGCGCCGAGTTTCCCGGCGCCGACGAGCGTCTCGATCGCGCCGCGGTGGTTGCGGCACAGCACCCCGACCCGGGTGCCCTCGCCCACGCCGAGCGTGGCGAGCCCGCGGGCGAGGCGGTCCGTGCGTTCGTGCACCTCGGCGTAGGTCAGCGTGCCGTCGTCGTCGACGATCGCCGGCCGGTCCGGGTGCCGGGCCGCCCCGACCGCGTAGCCCGCGGCGAGGCTCAGCCGGTAGCGCATCAGCCCGGACACCACACCCGCCAGGCGGTCCGGCCGGATCGGCCGCACCACCCCGGAACGGGTCAGCGCGCCCAGCGCGCGAGCGGTGCCGAGGATCGCGTCGACGGCGTTTCCGGTCGTGGTGCGCAGATCGCTCACGGGGCCCAGTCTGCCCGTTCGATGAAGATCGACACCGGGCAGGGGCGGTGCGCCGTGACGCACCGCCCGGGTCCCCGGCGGGTCAGCCGGCCGGCGCCGCCAGGTCGTAGACCGTGCGCCCGCCGACCGTCGTGGGCGTGTAGTTCTGCTGCACCCAGACGGTGATCGCGGAGGAGGCGCCGCCACGGCCGCCGCCACCGCCCATGCCGCCGCCGGCGACGAAGTACCGGATGTCGCCGGCGTCGACGTAGGCCTGGAACTGCTGGAGCGTGGGGTAGGGGTCGGACCCGGTGAAGCCACCCATGGCCATCACCGGCGTCCCGCTGGCGAGCTCCATGGACGCGGCGCCCTGGGACCCGGCGGTCGCGGCGGCCCAGCGGGCGTCACCGGCGTTGCGGAGCAGGTCGACGAGGGCGGTGTCGGTGACCTCCTCGCCGGGCCCGCCCGCACCGCCACCGGCGAACGACGGAGTGCCCTGGCCCCTGCCGCCGGGGGTGGTGGCGCTCCCGCCCGGTGCTGTCCCGCCCATGGCCGTCCCGCCCGGTGCCCCGTCCTGTCCGGTGCCGTCCCCTCGAGCCTCGCCGTCGAAGCGGGCTCCGCCCGGGCCCCCGCCGAAGCCGGTCGCCCCCGCGACCGCCGGCCCGGCCGACGGGATCGAGCCGGTGTGGGCGGTCCCGATCGTCTCCGCCGCGTACGCCGTCGGGGCGGCGAGCCCCGCGAGCACCGCCGCGCCCGCCGCGACCCCGGCCCAGCGCCGGCGTCCGGCCGGAACCAGCAGGCCGAGCGCCGCGATCAGACCGACGGCGAGCACGACCCAGCGCAGCCACGGCAGGAACGTGGGCGACCAGCCCAGCATGACGAACGCCCAGACCGCGGTCACCGCGGACGTCACGGCGAGGGTGCCGCGGCCGAGCCAGGTGCCGCGGGCGCGCCACGCCTCACGGCCGCCGATCGCGACCAGCGCCGCGATGCCCGGCGCGAGCGCGACCGAGTAGTAGGGGTGGATCGTGCCGCTCATGAAGCTGAAGACCAGCGCGGTGACCAGCGTCCAGCCGCCCCAGACGAGCAGGCCGGCGCGGACCCGGTCCGTCCGCGGGGCGCGCCGGGTGAGGTGGAGCGTGGTGACCAGCAGGATCAGCGCCGCCGGCAGCAGCCAGCTGACCTGGGTGCCGAACGCCGTGCTGAACAGCCGGGAGAGCCCGGTCTCGCCGCCGAACATGCCGCCGCCGGGGCCGCCCCCGCCGGGCATCCCGCCGCCGGAGGCCGCCGCCTCCGCGCCGGCCGTCCCGCCGGGAAGACCGCCTCCGGCATCGGCCGCGGTGCGGCCCGCGCCCCCGTTGCCCGCGCCACCGAAGATCCGGCCCAGGCCGTTGTAGCCGAAAGCCAGCTCCAACGGGGTGTTGTCGGTCGAGCCGCCGATGTACGGCCGGGAGCCGACGGGCCAGAGCGCGACCGCCAGCAGCCACCAGCCCGCCCCGACGACCAGTGCGACCCCCGCCGCGACCAGCTGGCGGATGCGTCGCCACGCGGTCGTCGGCGCCGCCCAGTAGTAGGCGACCGCCAGGCCGGGCAGCACCAGGAAGGCCTGCAGCATCTTGGTCAGGAAGCCGAGGCCGAGCAGCAGCCCGGCCAGCAGCAGCCAGCGGGTGCCGGCCTTCTCGATCGCCCGCGTCGTGCAGTAGGCGGCCGCGACCATCAGCAGCACGAGCAGCGCGTCGGGGTTGTTGAACCGGAACATCAGCGCGGCGACCGGGGTGAGGGCCAGGACCAGCCCGGCCAGCAGCCCCGCACCGGGGCCCGCCACCCGGCGCACCGCCGCCCACAGCAGGGCGACGGACGCGACGGCCATCAGCGCCTGCGGGGCGAGCATGCTCCACGACGAGAACCCGAAGATCCGCCCGGACAGCTCCATCACCCACAGCGACGCTGGCGGCTTGTCCACCGTGATCGCGTTGCCGGAGTCCAGCGAGCCGAAGAAGAACGCGGTCCAGCTCTGCGTCCCGGCCTGCACGGCCGCCGCGTAGAAGGAGTTCGCCCAGCCCGAGGCCGCCAGGTTCCACAGGTAGGCCGCGGCGGTGCCGGCGAGCAGCAGCGCGAGCGCCGGACGTTCCCAGCGCGGCCGGCCCGCGGTCGTCGCCGGCTCGGCCGGGCCGGGGTCCGCAGGCGGGCGGACGTGGTCGGAGCGGAGTGTCGTGGTCACGGGGGAGTTCCTCCGGGGAGCGGGTGGTACGGCTCAGGCGGCGAGTTCGGTGGTGGTGTCGGCGGTGGTCGGCGTCGCCGGGCGAGCCCGCCCGCGGAACACCCAGGAGCGGAAGAGGACGAACCGGACGACGGTCGCGACGAGGTTCGCGACGACGATCACCGCGAGCTCCAGGACCGTGCCCGGGTTCGCCACGACGACCCCGAGCAGCGCGAGCGCCCCGGTCGTCAGGCCGAGCCCGATACCGAAGACGATCAGGCCCTGGAACTGGTGGCGGGCGGCACCGTCGCGGCCGCGCACGCCGAACGTGAGCCGCCGGTTGGCCGCGGTGTTCGCGATCGTGGTCAGCAGCAGCGCGACGACGTTGGCCGCGAGGGACCCCATGAACGTCCGGAACAGCAGGTAGAGCAGCAGGTTGGCCAGGGTGCTCGCGACCCCGATCGCGGCGAAGCGGACCAGCTGCGACGTCATGCCGGTCGGGACTCCGGGCACGCCGGCCTCCAGGGGTTCGCGCCCGAGCTGGGTCCGCATCTCCCGGATCGGCAGGGCACCCGTCGCCAGGGCCCGCCCGACGCGCACGACGCCCTTCAGGTCCGCCGTCGCGGTCGCGACGATGTCGACGGTCGAGTTCGGGTCGTCGACCCAGTCGACCGGGACCTCGTGGATCCGCAGGCCCGCCCGCTCGGCCAGGACCAGCAGTTCGGTGTCGAAGAACCAGCCGGTGTCCTCGACGAGCGGGAGCAGCCGCTGCGCGACGTCGCCCCGGATCGCCTTGAAGCCGCATTGGGCGTCGGAGAAGCCGGCGGCCAGGGCGCCGCGCAGGATCAGGTTGTAGCAGCGGGAGATGAACTCCCGCTTCGCCCCGCGCACCACCCGGGACCCGCGCCCGAGCCGGGTACCGATCGCCAGGTCCGAGTGTCCGGAGATCAGCGGCGCGACGAGCGGGAGGACGGCGTTGAGATCCGTGGACAGATCGACGTCGCAGTAGGCGAGCACGGCCGCGTCGGAGGAGGACCAGACCGTCTTCAGCGCCCGCCCGCGGCCCTTCTGCTCGAGCCGGACGTTCGCCACATCGGGCAGTTCGGCGGCGAGCCGGGCCGCGATCCGCGGGGTGTCGTCGGTGCTGGCGTTGTCCGCCACCGTGATCCGGAACGGGTAGGGGAAGCTCCCCTGAAGGTGCGCGTGCAGCCGGCGGACCGAGGACTCGAGGTCGCGCTCCTCGTTGTAGACGGGGACCACGATGTCCAGGACGGTGCGCCGGTGACGCCCGCCGCCGACAGGCGGGAGTCCGGTGCCGGTGAAGTCGCTGACGACGGTGCTCATGGCGCTCACCCTCGGGTCCGGGCCTGTCGCGGATTTGTGGTCGACCTGTGGGCCGGCTGTGGGTGCGGCCGGCTCGGGTGTGGCGCCGGTCATGCCGTGGCCCCGGTGCTCAGGTCGTAGAGGGTCGTGCCGTCGACGGCGGTGGCCGTGAACGTCTGCCGGACCCACGCGGCGATCCGCGCCGCCGCGTCGCTGCCGCCCGTGTCCGAGCCGCCCCGGTCCGACCCGGCGCCGTCGACGAACCAGTGGATCTTCCCCTGCGCGACGTCAGCCTGGAACTCCTCGAGCGTCGGGGCCGGGTCGGTCCCGTTGAACCCGCCGACGGCCATGACCGGGGCGCCGGCGGCGAGCTGGTAGCCGGCGGCGCTGTTGGAGCCGACGGCCGCGGCGACCCAGGTGTAGGCCCCGGCGTCCTGTTGCAGGAGTGCGGTCACTGCGGCGCTCGGGGCCGCCGAGTTCAGCAGGGACCCGGCGCCGCCCATGCCGCCCCGGCCGCCGAACCCGCCGCCGGGAGTGGTGCCGGCCTGGGGGAACGTTCCCGTGCCGCGGGTTCCGGTGCCGCCCGTACCGATCGGTGGGGTGCCCGTGCCGCCGGGAGTCGCGCTTGTGCCGGTGCCGCCCGCAGCCGCGCCTGTACCCGCGCCACCCGGTGCCGTTCCGACGAAGCCCGCCGGGGGAGCCGCGCGCATCGCACCGCCCGGGCCGCCGGAGCCCCGCATCCCGGAGCCGGCCGGGCCGGAGCTGGGGATCGCACCCGTGTGGGCCGTGGCCGCCGTCGCGACCGAATACGCGGCGGTGCCGCCGAGCGAGGCCAGCACCGCCGCCGTCGCCACGCCGACCGCGAGGAGCCGCGGCAGCCGCGTGAGGCCGAGCAGCGCCGCTGAGGCCACCAGGCAGACGCCCAGGACCGCCCAGCGCAGCCAGGGCTGCCAGCTCGCGTCGTCGGCCAGGATCATGAAGGACCAGATCGCCGTCACCGCGACGGAGGCCGCGAGGAGCGCCCGCGCCCCACCGAGCTCCCGGCGCCGCCACAGCTCCGTGGCGCCCATGCCGACGAGCGCGGCCGTCGCCGGGGCGATCGCCACCAGGTAGTAGCTGTGGAAGATCCCGGCCATGAAGCTGAACACCAGGCCGGTGACCAGCAGCCAGCCGCCCCAGGCGATCGTCGCCGCGCGCAGCCGGTCCGTCCGGGGCGCACGTCCGGTCACCCAGACCAGCCCGACGAGCAGGATCAACGCTGCCGGGATCAGCCAGCCCGCCTCGGGCGCCATCTCGGAGCTGAACAGCCGGGTGAGGCCCGTCCGGCCCCAGCCGCCGCCCGCGCTACCGCCGACGCTGCCGGTCTCGTCACCGGTGAGCCGGCCGAAGCCGTTGTAGCCGAACACGAGCTCGAGCACGGAGTTGTTCTGCGAGCCGCCGATGTAGGGCCGCGACGACACGGGCCACAGCTCGGCGATCAACACCCACCAGCCCGCGCTCACCACGACCACGACGCCCGCGAGCAGCAGGTCGCGGACCCGGTGCCGGATCGTCGTCGGCGAGGCGACCAGCCACAGCGCGGCGAGCGCCGGAACGATCAGGAAGGCCTGCAGCATCTTCGCGAGGAAGCCGACGCCGATGAACACGCCCGCCAGCACCAGCCAGCGCGTCCGGCCGTTCTCCAGGCCCCGCATGCTCGCCCAGACCGCGGCGACGAGCAGCAGCACGAGCAGCGCGTCGGGGTTGTTGAACCGGAACATCAACGTGGCGACCGGCGTGAGTGCCAGGACCGCGCCCGCCAGCAGGCCGGCGCCGTGTCCGGAGACCCGCCGGACCGTCGCGTAGAGCAGGCCGACCGTCGCCACGCCCATCAGCGCCTGCGGGACCAGAATGCTCCAGCTGCTCAGCCCGAAGACCCGCACCGACAGGCCCGTGATCCACAGGGCTGCGGGGGTCTTGTCCACGGTGATCGAGTTGGCGGCGTCGGACGAGCCGAAGAACCACGCCGTCCAGTTCTCGCCGCCGGCCTGCGCGGCCGCCGAGTAGAACGCGTTCGCCCACCCGGACGCGGAGAGGTTCCACAGATAGAGCACCGCCGTGCCGACGAGCAGCACCCCCTGCGAGATCCGTCGCCCCACCACCCCGGAGCGGCCCGGCGGCCCCACCGCCTCGCCGGGATCCCCGTGAACGGGGGGTTCGAGGGGGCGTGTGGTGAGGGTGCGGATCACGATCGCCGAGACTCGGGCAGCGCCCTGTGCCGGCCCGATGACCACCCTGTGCGCGAGCTGTGAGCAGGCGGGCCCGGCTCGCCGCCCCGCCGGTCAGGGGTTGCCCCGCCGACCTCTGCCCTGCGCACACCGCCGCGCCGACGGCCGCCTCGTCCACCGTGAGAGAGACATCAGCATCCTTCGATCATGGAACTGTCGCGCTCATGTTCCTCTCGCGGTGCGCCGGTGTACGCAGAGCAGAGCTCCGCCGAGGGGCCCGACGACCGGGGCCGGCGGAGCGAGGCCGTCAGACGCGGGTGGGTACCGGGACCGGAGACTTCGCCGGCACGCCCGGCAGACGGACCGTGAACGCCGTCCGGCCCGGCTCGCTCGCCACCGAGACCGAACCGCCGTGCGCGGACACAACCGCGTCGACGATCGCGAGACCCAGCCCCGTGCTCGCCGTGTTGTTGACGGCCCGGACCCGGGACCTCTCCCCGCGCGCGAACCGCTCGAACACGTGCGGCAGCAACGCGGGCGGGATGCCGGGGCCGGTGTCGGTGACGGTGAGCTCGGCGGGCGATCCCGCGACGAGCCCGACGGTCACCTCGGTCCCGGCCGGGGTGTGCGTGCGGGCGTTGGCCAGCAGGTTCACCAGCACCTGGGTGAGCCGCGACGCGTCGCCGACGACCGTGACCGGCTCGTCCGGCAGATCCAGCTTCCAGCGGTGCCCGGGACCCGCGGCGTGCGCGTCCCCGACGGCGTCGAGGACGAGGCGGGTGAGGTCCACCTCGGCGCGTTCGAGCGGGCGGCCGGCGTCGAGACGCGCGAGCAGCAGCAGGTCCTCGACGAGCGTGCTCATCCGCATCGCCTGCGAGGAGATCCTGGTCAGGGCGTGCGTGGTGCTCTCCGGGAGGACGGTGCCGTCGCGGCGGGTCAGCTCGGCGTACCCGCGGATCGCGGCGAGCGGGGTGCGCAGCTCGTGGCTGGCGTCCGCGACGAACTGGCGTAGCTGGGTCTCGCTCTCCTGCCGAGCCTCCAGCGCGCCCTCGATGTTGTCCAGCATGCGGTTCAGCGCCCCGCCGACCTGGCCGACCTCGGTGCGCGGGTCCGGGTCCCGGACGCGTTCGGCGAGCTCGATCTCGCCCTTGTCCAGCGGCATCGTGCTGACCTTCGCCGCGACCGAGGCGACCTGCTCGAGGGGCCGCAGCTCGCGGCGCACCACGAGCGTCGCCGCCACGGCCGCACCGCCGAGCGCCACGCCGATCACGACCAGCTCGATCACGACGAGGCCGTTGAGGATGCCGGTGGCCTCGTCAGCGGGCTGGCCCAGGGCCAGGACCTCGCCGGAGGCACCGGAGATCGTCGCCACCCGGTACTCCCCGATGGAAAGCTGCACGTTCTCCGGCCGGGTGTTCGCGGGCAGCGCGGCGATCGTGGCGGCGTCGTGGGCCGGCAGAGCGGCCGACGAGCCCCGCCGGTCCGTGACCTCCGACTGCACGACGACGCCGCCGACGATCACGGCTCCGAGGGTGCGCGGCTTCTGGGCCGGGCCGAGGAAGCCGTCCCGGCCCGGGGCGCCGAGGGGCGGGGGGATGCCTCGCTCCTGGAACTGCCGCGACATCGTGAACCGCTCCGCGGCGCCGAGGATGTCCTGGTCCAGGCGGTTGTAGAGGAACTGCCGCAGCGCGATCGTCGTCGCGACCCCGATCACCGCGCAGGCCAGCACGAACAGCAGGAGCACGGTCACGACGAGGCGGGCCCGCAGGCTGTGCCCACGGTCCCGGAAACGTCGGCCCGGGGCGCTCACCGGCGCGTCGTCCTCATGGGGGCGATCATCTCGCGTCGGCGGCCGGCTTGAGCATGTACCCGGCGCCGCGGACGGTGTGGATCATCGGCGTGCGGCCGGCGTCGATCTTCTTGCGCAGGTAGGACACGTACAGCTCGACGACGTTGGACTGGCCGCCGAAGTCGTAGTGCCACACGCGGTCCAGGATCTGCGCCTTGCTCAGCACGCGCCGCGGGTTGCGCATCAGGAAGCGGAGCAGCTCGAACTCGGTGGCGGTCAGCTCGACGTCCGTGCCGCCGCGCCGGACCTCGTGGCTGTCCTCGTCCAGCACGAGATCGCCGACGACGAGCTCCGAGCCCTGCTTCGCCGCGGCCATCCCGGCCCGGCGCAGCAGCCCGCGAAGCCGCGCGACCAGCTCCTCCAGGCTGAACGGCTTGGTGACGTAGTCGTCCCCGCCCGCCGTGAGCCCGGCGACCCGGTCCTCGACGGCGTCCTTCGCGGTCAGGAACAGGACCGGCACCTCGGACGCCTCGGCCCGCATGCGGCGCAGCACCTCGAGCCCGTCCAGGTCCGGCAGCATGATGTCCAGGACGACCGCGTCCGGCTTGAAGTCCCGCGCCGTCCGGACCGCCCCGATACCGTCGGCCGCGGTGCGCACGTCCCAGCCCTCGTAGCGCAGTGCCATGGACAGCAGGTCGGACAGCGTCGACTCGTCGTCCACGACGAGCACCCGCACGGGGCTTCCGTCCGCGCGGCGCAGGGGTGCGGACTGCTCGCTCACCTCGGTCATGGTAGCCAGCCTCGCGCCCGCACCTGTGTCTCCTCTGGTGGTCTCCTGTGCGTTTCCTGTGATGACGCGCGGTTCCGGTCACACGATCCACCGGGCCTCCGCACAGCCCGCGGACAGGCGCCGCCGACACAGTCGGCGCCGGTCGCGATCCCCTCGTTCCCCTCCGCGACCGGAACGGAGACCACCATGTCCACCCTCACCTCCCGCCGGCTCACCCGGCTCGCGGCGCTGCCGGTCGCGGGCGTCGCGCTCGTCGGCCTGGTCGCCTGCGGGTCGGGAACCACCACCACGACGAGCGGCTCGACGGCGAGCTCGGGCACCCCGAGCGCGGGAACGACGTCCGACGACTCCGCCTTCCGCACGTGTCTGGAGCAGAACGGCGTGACCGCGCCCGCGGGCACGGGCGAGGGCAGGACGCCGCCGTCGGGTGCGACCGGGGCC